>JAAYEV010000066.1 GCA_012728565.1 Clostridiales bacterium | reverse complement strand
TTGCCGTACCTCTTGCTCCTGACCGGTATAAACCGGACTTTTGCTTCGTTTATTGCCATGGCTGCAGGGTGCTCCACAACAACTAGCCCTCCATTTCTAATAATACCATAATTTTCAATGGAGGAAAGAACTTTTTCGTAAAGATTCTCCATGTATGGCGGATCAACAAAGATAATATCGAAAACCCGTCCGGATTTGCCAAAGGCCGCCGCGGCTATTAAAGCATCCTGGTGGATTACCTCGCTTTGTGCCTGGAATTCTGTAAGTTTTATATTCTTATTCAACACCTCCAAGGATTTGCGGCTGCTTTCCACGAAGGTGGCAAACTCTGCCCCCCGGCTTAGGGCCTCCAATCCAAGGCTTCCAGTGCCGGCAAACAGGTCCAACACCCTAGAACCGGGCAGATGGGCATCTATCATGGAAAACAGCGCTTCCTTCACCCTGTCGCCGGTCGGCCTTATGCTACTGTCTTTCAGGGAAACCAGTTTCCTTCCCCTGGAAATACCCGCAATTATCCTCAACCCTATCCCTCCATATTATAATATTTTAGCACAAGAGCCAATCTTAAACAAAAGGTTTCGGAATAACATACCCGGCGCCGGGGTAAACTTATGTTCATAGAGAATATGAAATATCCCTTAAGAACTCTTTCTGCGTTTTTCCCCCCTCCGGTACCGGTGCTTAAGGCATCCGGTACCGTTTTTTATATTTTTATTGAAAGACGCATGGTCCCAGACAGCGGCCTACCATCTATAAAAAAGGAAGGACCAATTGGTCCTTCCTTTTTTATAGATTAGAAACTACTTGCCAGCCATTTGTCTCTCAGCCTGTTCAATCATTCTCTTCACCATATATCCTCCAATATAGCCTGCTTCCTTGGAGGTAAGATCGCCGTTGTAGCCTTTCTTCAGGTTAACGCCCACCTGGCCCGCTACTTCGTACTTCATCTGGTCAAGGGCGGCCCTAGCTTCAGGAACTACTTTCCTGTTGTTGTTCCTTGCCACTTGTGTATCACCTCCTGTTCGCATTTGTAATATTAATTTAACCACTCGGGTTTATTTTAAACTAGCAATTATTTCTTAAGAACTGCCAATTATTTATAATAATTTTTATTGGTGATATTCCACAAACAGGGTATATTCGCGTTAGCATCGGCGCAACCTTACTCCTTAAACAAAATAAGGAACGGACCTTACCGTTCCTTATAAGTATATTCCTATTTGCCGCTCATTTGTCTTTCTACCTGCTCAATCATTCTTTTAACCATGAAACCGCCAATGGACCCGGCATCCCTTGCCCTCAGGTCTCCGTTATATCCATCCTTTAAGTTGACTCCCAGCTGAGAAGCCACCTCGAACTTCATCCTGTCAAGGGCTTCCCTGGCTTCCGGGTAAAGAGTCCGGCTGGTTCCGGTACCACCCCCGGTGGTTCCGCCGCCTATACCCGGTCTTCCAGTCAAGTTATCCAATAAATTCACCTCCTGTCACCTATTCTATTTTTATTGTGTACAGGAAGGTGTATTTTAAACTAGCAATAAATGTTGCGCCTGTTATTATATAACGCCGCTCTGCCAGCCTTCTCGCCCGAAAAATCGTTCCAGCTCGCGCCTTGCCTGCGACCAGCTGCTGTCATTCAAAAAGTTTGGGTCCTCCGCCAATGATAGGGCAGTGGACTGTGCCGCCCTTAGCGTTTTCATGTCATCAGGAAGCCTTGCTATACCAAGTTCCGGCAAACCGTGCTGCCGGGTTCCGAAAAAATCGCCGGGACCGCGGAGCTTAAGGTCCATTTCGGATATATAAAACCCGTCGTTGGAATCCGCCATCACCTTCAGCCTCTCGTAAGAGGCCCTGCTGCCGCTCCCGTTTATCAGTATGCAGTATGATTGGCTTTCTCCCCTGCCCACCCTGCCCCGCAGCTGGTGCAGTTGAGCCAGCCCGAATCTTTCAGCATTTTCCACCACTATTATGTTTGCATTGGGAACGTCCACCCCCACCTCGATAACGGTGGTGGATACCAAAAGGTCAATCCGGCCTTCCCTGAAGTCACGCATAACCTCTTCCTTGGCCTGGCTGCTTATTCTCCCGTGCAAAAGCTTAAGCCTGTAACCTTTAAAATACTGCCCGGCCAGTTCCTGGTACACCTCGCTGGCGGACCTTGCTTCAACAACCTCGGATTCCTCAATAAGGGGACACACAACGTAGGCCTGCCTGCCCTCTTTAAGCTGTTTTTCCACGAAACCGTAGGCGCTGTCCCGTTTCCCCGGTCCTATAACATAGGTCTCCACCCTTTTCCTTCCCGGGGGCATTTCATCTATAATTGACAGGTCCAGGTCGCCGTAGAGAATCAGTGCCAGCGACCTTGGGATGGGTGTTGCCGTCATAACAAGTATGTCGGGGTTGGCCCCTTTTGACACCAGCGCAGCCCTCTGCCGCACCCCGAACCGGTGCTGCTCATCAGTTATCACAAGCCCCAGCCTTGCAAACTCCAGCCCCTCCTGTATAAGCGAATGGGTACCTATTATTATGTCAATATCCCCGTCTTTTAGGCGGCCGTATATTTCTTTCCTCTGGCCTGCCGTGCAGCTGCCGGACAAAAGCTCCAGCCTTAGGTCAAAACCGGACAGCATGCCCGTCAGGGTCAGGTAGTGCTGCTCTGCCAGCACTTCGGTGGGCACCATCAAGGCTCCCTGGTACCCGTTGGCAGCCGCCTTTAAAAGAGCCAGTGCAGCGACAACGGTTTTCCCGGAGCCCACGTCCCCCTGCAGCAGCCTGTTCATAACGCTGCCCTTTTCCATGTCTTCCTTGATTTCGGACCAGGCCCGCATTTGCGCGCCGGTAAGCCGGTAAGGCAAACCGTCCATGAACCTTCCTTCCTCGGGCACCTCCTTGAATGAGATGCCCTCCCTTTTACCCTTCACTTCCCTTTTTATCATCAAAAGGCCCAGCTGCAGCAGGAAAAATTCTTCGAAGACCAGCCGGTACCTCGCCCTGTTGTAGCTTGCCATGTCCAAGGGAAAATGTATGTTCTTAAGGCATTTGTTTATTTCCTCCAGCCCATACTGTTCCCTGAACCGGGCCGGGAAAATATCGTCAACCTTGCCGGCGGCCAGCTCCAAGGCCTTTGCAATCATCCTTTCAAAGTCCCGGGATTCCAGCTTGCCGTGCTTCGGGTACACGGGAACCAGCCTCCCCCGTCCGTCACCGGCCCTATCCTTCGCTTTCGTCACCTGGGGGTTTTGTATCTGGACCTCTCCCATGAACCTGTCAACCCGTCCGAAAAATTCATACTCACCGTTTATTCTAAGATGCCTTGCGGTATAGGGGTTGTTGAACCACACTGCATAGCCCCTGGCGGTGCCGTCACTAATTGGTACCCGGGTCAGGGTCATGCCCCTTCTCAGGCGCCTTGTACGGGCACTGCCGGTCACCACCGCCCTGGTGCCCGCCCTTTGACCGTGGGGCAGCTGCGCAATGGAATAAGAGCATGACCTATCTTCATGCTCCCTAGGAAAATAATATATTAAATCCTTCAGGGTTTCTATGCCCATCCTCCGCAGGTATTCCTGCCTTTTTTCGCCCACGCCTTTAAGACAGGAAACCGGCTGCTCCAGTATGCCCATATCCTCACCTCAACCGGCCCTTCCCTATTCCACCGAGACCAGGTAATAGTATACCGGCTGCCCTCCATAATGCACTTCAATTTCACAATCCGGCATAATGTCCCCAAGTTTGTCCCCAAGGGATTCAGCCTGCTCCTTGCTGACCTGCTCCCCATAGAATATCGTTATTACGTCACCACCGTCTTCCGCAAGGGCGGATACCAGCTCCAGGGCTACTTGGTCCACGTCCTCACCCTTGTTATAGATCTTGCCCTCGGCTATGCCTATAATATCCCCCTCCTGCATTTCTATCCCGTCAAACACCGAGTCCCTTACCGCGTAAGTAACCTGTCCGGTTTTAACGTTCTCTATGGCTTTTTTCATATCACTGTAATTATCATCGGCGCTGCGCATTGAATTGAACGCCAGCATCGCCGAAATGCCCTGGGGCATTGACTTTGTAGGCACCACAAACACATTTTTGTCGGTAAGCTCACCCGCCTGGTTGGCCGACAGTATGACGTTGCCATTGTTGGGCAGTATGAAAATATTCTTCGCTCTCAAAGCTTCCACTGCCTTTACTATGTCCTGGGTGCTGGGATTCATGGTCTGGCCTCCCGGTATTATGGCATCCACGCCCAGGTCCTTAAACAGGTCCATGAACCCGTCCCCCATTACCACGCTTATTATCCCGAATTCCTTTTGTTCAATTTCGCTTTCTATGGTGGAGCGGTGCTGCTCCTTCATGTTTTCTATCTTGATCCGGGACAGTTCGCCCAGTTTCAGGCCCTCTTCCAGTACCCTGCCGGGCTGGTTTGTATGTATATGCACCTTGATTACCCTCTCATCCCCCACCACAAGCGTGCAGTCACCCAGGCCCTGGTATGCTTCCTTAAGCTGCTGCGCCGAACCGGCGGGGTTCTTTATTATGAACTCGGTACAATAGGGAAACTGCATATCCGAATGGTCGTCTACATCTTCCACCATACCTTCCGACGGCAGCTTTAGGGCGTCTTCGCCGTTTATTACTATCTCCTCGCCCCTGATGGCGTTCAGAAAACCAAGCAGGATATATACGAACCCCTTCCCGCCGGCGTCCACAACCCCCGCCTGGGCCAGCACTTTCAGCATTTGCGGCGTTTTTTCCAGTGTAGCCATCGACTGTTTCAGTATTTGTTCCAAAAACTCGTCAAACTGGCTGACCTTTTTGCAGACCTCATTGGCTTTTTGCGCCGTTTCCCTGGCCACCGTCAGTATCGTACCCTCGGTGGGTTTCATAACCGCCTTGTATGCCGTTTCAACGCCCTCGGCAAGGGCCATGGCAAAGGCCGGTGTGTCAACTTTCTTAAAGTTTTTCAGTTTGGTTGCGAAACCGCGAAAGAGCTGCGAAAGGATAACCCCGGAGTTGCCCCTGGCACCCATCAGCAGGCCGTTCGCAATCGCTTCCACAACGTCGCCCACCTCTTCCTTTTTGAGCCTTTGCAGCTCCTGGACAGCAGAAAACATCGTGAGAGACATGTTGGTTCCTGTGTCACCGTCCGGGACCGGAAAGACATTCAGGGAGTCTATTATCTCTCTTTTGTTGTCCAGCGTGTTTGCAGCGTTAATAAACATCCATTTTAAAGTGGTTCCGTCAATGCTTATGATATTGTTCAAATCTGTCCCCCCTTTACGAGCCTAAACCCGGACACCCTTTACGTTTACGTTTACTTTTTTTACCTCCATCCCGGTCATCGTCTCAACCGAATACTTGACTTTGTCTATTATGTTCTGTGCAACCGCCGAAATCTTGGTACCGAACTCGACAACTATGTATAGGTCAATTACCAGTTTGCCTTCTTCCATGTATACCTTAACACCCTTGCTGAGGTGCTCTCTCTTCAGCAGTTCCACTAAACCGTCGGCACTCCCCTTTGGGGCCATACCGACAAGGCCGTAGCATTCGATGGTGGAAATCCCGGCAATGTCCGCGAGAACATTTTCGTAAAGGAATATACTGCCTAGAGCATTGTCTATTCTGGCCGTCATACAATAACCTCCTAACAAATGATAGGATATTTATATTCTATAATATACCGGTTTTTTTTACAATAAAACCTCGTAAAAAGTCGCCGCCGGCGCTGCCGGCATTTTGTGGGAAACGGCAAATTAAATGCTAAATTATTGCCAATAATAATGTTATGTGTTAGAATTAGAATGTTTACAAGAGGAGGTGTTTTAATGGCAACCGTTTGCTATGTTTGCAATAAAGAGCGCCAGACGGGCAGCAAGGTCAGCCATTCCAACAGGCATTCCAATAGGCGCTGGAACCCGAACATAAAAAGAGTAAAAGCTTTGGTGGATGGCAGCCCCAAAAGAATCTACGTCTGTACCAGGTGTCTTCGTTCCGGAAAGGTGGTAAGGTCGGTATAGCATTCAAAAACGTGCAGAGCAACACTCTCTCGGCACGTTTTTTATTTTCCCATTTCACTATTCTTCGGTCTTTACTCGGAATATTTTTTTCAGAAGGGTTCTTAAAAACTTTGGCGGTTTTATTACAAAAATTCTCATACCGGCACCTCCCAAAAAGTAATCAATCAACCAGTATCCTGCACCCCGCGGCAATAAGCAGCAGCCCCACCGCCAGCAGCCAGGTCCAAAGGGGCAGTATTAGGCAGCAAACAACCCCCAGTACAAATGCAAGGGCCAACAGGTTATTATTTTTTCTTCTCCTATATCCCGACATGTCGGTACCTCCTCCGCTGCTTTCCGGCTTCCTGTGCTGTGCAGCCGTAACCGGCGGAACACTAATCCTTACCCCCTTACCCCGAGCACTGTTTTACCTTAGGTAAAAACAGTACAGGGTATAAGCAAGGGCACACAATAAAGCGGCAAGTACTATGTACCATACCCAAGAGGGTACGAAGACCACTATTATCAATATACCTGCCGCGATTGCCGCCAGCCCCACCATCCTCCTTATATGGAACCTTTTTCTCAAAACCTCCTCCTCCCAACCCCTGCCCGAACCCGTGCAGTCCGGGCATGTATACCCGAAATTGTGCAGAACAAAAGCTCCCTTATACTATGGTATTCAGGGAGCTCCCATGTTGACACAAAATTTTTTATGTATCTTTTAATCCCTTGCCAGCACCGCCAGCAGTATTCCTTCTTTTATGCTTATTTCCCCGGTCTCTTCCTCAAGGACATTGCTTATCCCCCGCGTGGACCCCATTTCCAAGGTAAAATCGTTGAGGGGATACTTGAAACCCTTCAGCGTAACGCCCTTTACATCACCGCAGTACGCTATCAAAGATACCTGTGTGCCCTTTCCCTTTACCACCGCATTGTCGGTTATTAAAAAGGCCCTGTTTTGCTCGTTTATTATTTCCCCGGTACCGCCCCGCTGCGCGATGACCATGAGCAGGCCAAGGTTTGCAATGGTATGGTCAAGCCTTGTCCCGGTCGCACCCAACAGCATTATATGCTTCTCGCCGCTTGAAAGGGCATATTCGACGGCCAGCTCGGTATCTGTCTCATCTTTCTCGCTGGGGAACTCCACAATCTTTACGCCGGGAAAGCCCTCGGCAAACTCACGGCTGCAGGAATCAAAGTCCCCCAGTATAACATGGGGCTTTATCCCCATCCTCTTGGCGTGGCATGCGCCCCCGTCGGCGCAGATAACCAGGCTGCAGCCTTCTACAAGCCTTGCGTGGAATTCATAATCGGCAATATGGCCGTTACAAATAATAGCTGCGGTCATTCTGAACGCCCCCGGTTCATAACCTGCTTAAGCCGGCGCACGCTTAATTCCGTCGAAGGGGTATCGTACACCGCCGAGCCCGCCACCAGCACCGTTGCCCCGGCATTGACAAGGCTTTCCGCATTATCCGCAGTAACGCCGCCGTCCACCTCTATCTCAAAACCGTACCCGCCCTCTTCCTTCATCCTGCTTATTTGCTCAATCTTTTCCAGGGCGGAGGGAATGAACTTTTGTCCCCCGAAACCGGGGTTGACGCTCATGACAAGCACCAGGTCCACCTCGCCCAGCATGTATTTCAGCACGTCCGCCGGCGTTGCCGGGTTTAGCGATATGCCCGCCTTTTTACCCAGTTCCTTTATCCTTGATACACTCCTATGTATATGGTGGCAGGCTTCCCAGTGTACCGTAATAATGTCCGCACCGGCCGCAGCAAATTCCTCAAGGTAACGGTCGGCGTTTTCAATCATGAGATGCACGTCAAGGGGCAGCGCCGATACTTTTCTTATGCTCCTTACTACGGGAGGACCAATGGTTATGTTTGGGACAAAATGCCCGTCCATCACGTCAACGTGCAGCCAGTCCGCCCCTCCCCTTTCAACTTTTTTTATCTCGTCCTCCAGCCTGGCAAAATTCGCCGAGAGCAAGGACGGGGCCAGTTTAATCATACCTTCTCCTCCTACTCTGCCGCAGTTCCTCCAACAGCTTTATATAATTCCGGTACCTGAAGGCGGAAACACTCCCCTTCTCCACCGCTTCCTTTACCGAACAGCCAGGTTCATCCGCATGCCTGCAGCCCCTGAACCTGCAGTGGTCCATGTATTCCAGGAATTCGGGGTAATAATGCCCGAGTTCGCTCTCGTCCATGTCCTCCAGCTCCTTCACTGCCCCAAGGCTTAGGGAGCTGAACCCGGGGGTGTCCACCACCATCCCCCCGAAGGAAAGTTCCAAAAGCTCGGCATGGCGGGTGGTATGCCTGCCCCTTTGCAGCTTGGCGCTTACTTCACCGGTCTTAAGCCCCAGCCCGGGCTGCAGGCTGTTCAATATGCTGCTTTTACCCACCCCGGACATTCCCGCGAACACCGAAATTTTTCCCTTAAGCAGCTCTTTCAGCTCGTCTATCCCCTGGCCGGTTTTAGTGCTGGTGCATAAAACCCTGTACCCTGCCTGCCGGTATGTGTCAATCACTTCACCGTATTCGTCCTTTTTCCCGAGGTCGGTCTTGTTAAAGCAAATGACCTGTTCCAATTCGTTGACCCCTGCAAGCACCAGCAGCCTGTCCAGCAGCAAAAGGTCCGGCTCCGGCCTGTCCATTGCCACCACTATGATGCACTGCTGTACATTGGCCACGCTGGGTCGAATCAGCGTGTTTTCCCTTGGCAGGATTTCCTGGATAACTCCCTGGCCAGGGCTTCCTTCAATAATAGAGATTATTACTTTATCCCCCACCAGCGGGGTAAGGCTTTCCTTCCTGAAAATACCCCTTGGCTTGCATTCAACAAGCCCAATATCGGTATTTACGTAGTAGAACCCCCCTATCCCTTTTACAATCCTGCCTTGGTACATCCTATTCCTCCTTGGTGAAGTTTAACGTCTCGGACCACTGCTCCACATCGTCAAACAGAACCACCACCCGGACCTGTCCCTTGCCGGTCACGGCAACTTTCAAAGGCCCTTCGTCGGCGTCATGCCTCATCTGGTATTCTATCTCCTCCACACCGTCCTGGTACTTCTTAACGGTTACCTTAACGTCTTTGCTGCCCGCCGGCAGGTTTATCGTAAGCACCTTTGTCCCCTCCACCGGCTGCGGGACCACCTTCTTGCCGGTGCTTACCCACAGGCCAATGGAAGCGCCCTTTTCAACCATTGTATTGGGTGGTATGCTCTGCCTTATTATATACCCCTCCGGCACCAGGTCGCTTTCCTGCGGATAGGTATCCCCCAGTATCATGCCGGCGTTTTGTATCCTGGTTTTTGCGGTCTGCAGGTCCAGCCCCACCACCGCAGGAACAGTTATCTGCTGTATTTCAGGGCCGGAGCTTATCACCAGGTCAACCGGCGTACCCTCGTCCACCATTAACCCCGGCTGGGGGCTCTGGTCCATTACCACTCCCACCGTCACCGTTTCGCTGGGGCGGGTTGTAATTTCGCCATCGACAAGCCCCCTCTGCTGAAGTTTAGCCTGGGCTTCGGCGGCGCTTAGGTTTATAAGGTAGGGCACCTCGGTCTTTTCCGGCCCAAGGCTTAATATTACCAGCACCGGGTTGGTTACCTTGTTTTCGGTGCCCCCTAACGGGTGCTGGGATATTATCGTTCCGGCCGGGAATTCCGGGTTACTCTTCCTATCCCTTATCTCCATCTTAAGGCCGACTTTTTTAAGTTCTGCCTCGGCCTCTTCCTGGGTTTTTCCAATTATATCCGGAACTTCCACCACGTCAACGAACAGCAGTTTCTTTACCAGGATGCTGCCTCCGTACCCAACCACAATAAGCGCCATTATTATAAGGGCTATGGCTATTATGGTCTTTTTATTATTCTGCCTGCTGTTTTTCTCCCGGGCCTTTTTGTTTGTATTGGTTCGGTCCTCCGTACCGCCTTTATTGACAGCGGGCATTATTATGGTGGGGCTTTCCTTGTCTTCAAAGCCCTGTGTTTCGAATAATATGTCGTTATTCTTAATAAAGGCATTCAAATCGTCCAGCATTTGGCCGGCGGTTTCGTACCGGCTGCCCGGGTCTTTTTGTATGGCCTTCATTATTATCTGCTCAAGCCCCGCCGGAACGCCGTCTATTATTTCCGCCGGCGGTGTCACCGTTTCCTGTATATGCTTTAAGGCTATGGATATGGGGCTTTCACCCTCGAAGGGCACCCTACCGGTCACCATTTCGTATAATACTATCCCCAGTGAATACAGGTCGGACTTTTCGTCTATATACCCTCCCCTCGCCTGCTCGGGCGAGAAGTAATGCACCGACCCGATAACGCTGCCGGTGTTTGTGACGGTGGAGCTTGTCACCGCCCGGGCTATGCCGAAATCGGTGACCTTTGCCGTGCCGTCCTTTGTGACCAGTATGTTATGGGGTTTTATATCCCTGTGAACTATATGGTTTTTATGCGCATGAACCAGCGCCTTGCAGATTTGCTGTGCTATGTCCGCCGCCTGGGCCGGGTTAAGCCTGCCCTTTTCCCTGATAATCTGCTTCAGCGTTCTGCCTTCTATATATTCCATAACAATGTAGTGAATATCATCATCAATCCCCACGTCGTATATGCTTACAATGTTCTGGTGCGACAGGCTGGCCGCCGCCTGGGATTCCTGCCGGAACTTCTTTACAAAGTTTTCATCGCTTGTAAACTCCGGCCGTAAAACCTTCACCGCCACGAACCGGTTAAGCAGGCCGCACCGTGCCTTGTACACGATTGACATGCCGCCGCTGCCTATTTTCTCCACTATCTCGTACCTATTACCTAGAACCTTGCCAATCATTCGCTACACCCCACTTTCACTACAATGGATGTTACATTGTCCCTGCCGCCCTTTTTATTGGCTTCCTCCACCAGCGCTTCGGAAATGGACTGGGGGCTGTCCCCTGAACTGCATATGCCGATTATATCCTCCAGGTCAAGCATGTTGGTAAGGCCGTCGGTACACAGCAGCAGGGTGTCCCCCTGCTGCAGCATCAGCGTGTCCAGGTCAATCTCCGCCTCCGTATCTATACCCAGGGCTCTGGTTATTATATTCTTCTGGGGATGGTTTTCTCCCTCCTCCGGGGATATGCTGCCGTTCTTAATAAGCTGTGCCACCAGTGAATGGTCTTCGGTAAGCTTCCGGCATTCCCCGTTCCTTAGAAGGTACATCCTGCTGTCGCCGATATGGCCTATATACAGCCTTTCTTCCTCTATCAGTGCCATGGTCAGGGTGGTACCCATTCCCCGCAAGTTCGGGTCCTCCATGGAGAGGCCGTATATGATGCTGTTGGCCTTGTTCATGGCATCCTTTATCAAAAGCAGCCTGTCCTTTTGGTATTCGGGTTTTTGGTAATTGCCTTGAATGAAATCTTTAATGGTATCGACGGAAACCCTGCTGGCTATCTCCCCACCGTTGTGTCCGCCCATACCGTCCGCCACTATGAACAGGCAAGGGTCCTCCACCCCGCTGGAACAATAGTAGCTATCCTGGTTCATCATCCTGATAAGCCCTATATCGGTAGCAGCTCCGACCTTCATCAGCCCACCCCCTCTTTCTATAGAACCCCTATTCTTTCATATAGCCCGCCTTAAGCTGTCCGCACGCCCCGGCTATGTCCCTTCCCATCTCGCGCCTTACGGTGGCATTAATCCCCCTGTCGGCAAGGATGCGTTTGAATGTTCTAACCCTTCTATTATCTGGCTGCCGCATCAGCGTTCCCTCCACCGGGTTTACCGGTATCAGGTTCACATTGCACAGCATGCCCTTAAGGAGACCCGCCAGTCTTTCCGCATCCCCGGGGCGGTCATTCACGCCCTCCACCAGCGCGTATTCGAAGGTTACCCTTCGGCCGGTACGCTGTATGTAATACCTACAGCCCTCCAGCACCTCTTCTATTTTATATTTTCTTGCCACCGGCATCAAGCGCAGCCGGGTTTCGTCGTCCGCCGCATGCAGCGAAACCGAAAGGGTTTTAGGCAGCCCAAAAGCCGTATAAAGGCAACCACGTTTTCAAAGTTGTCCATCGGCTCGCCGCTTCCCATCACCACCACATTGGTGATCCGCTCCCCGGCGTCCCTTTGGACCGTCAGCACCTGGCCGATAATCTCGCCGCTTGACAAGCTGCGCACCAGGCCACCCTTGGTGGATGCGCAAAAGCTGCACCCCATCCGGCAGCCCACCTGGCTGGATACGCATACCGTCCTGCCAAACCGGTATACAGGGTATACGCACTCCACCATGCTGCCGTCGTCGTACTCGACAAGGTACTTGGCGGTGCCGTCCAGGGCGGATACCTTTTTTTTACAATGCGGGGCATCCCGGTGGTAAAGCCCTCTTCCAACCGGCTTATAATAGGAGCGGGCAGGTTCTTCATATCCCCTATATGCTCCGCACCTTTGTACAGCCAGTCCCAGACCTGCTTGCCCCTGTACTCCGGGAAGCCGCATTGGGCTATAGCCTTTTTCAAATCCTGCAGGCCAAAATCCAGCAGAGTCTTCTTACGCATTTTTTCACCTTCCATTAATTATACAACAAAAACGCTGTGTATAATATATCCATATTATAACACAAGTAAAAGCCCCCTATCACCAAATAAATAGGGTGACGGGAGCTGTAAACAATCAGTTGATTCACGCATACTTAACACTTCCTAGATTTCGTTTCTTAATTCCATTTTTATGTTTTCCGCTATAACGAGGTCAACCTTCTCCCCCAGCAAGTCCTCCAGATAAAACTTAAGGTCCATGTAATTATTAAATGTTTTTCTTTCTTTTTTGAGCTTAACTAGAATATCAACATCACTGTTAGTAATTTGCTCACCTTTGCCATATGACCCGAACAGTCCTATCCTATCAACTCCGTATTTCTCTATATCTTTTCTATTATCCCTGAGAACTGCGATTATCTCATCCGCTCCCATAGTTCTCAGCTCCTTTTAATACACACGCAATGCACATACTATGATTATTATACCACATTTTTACATTACTTTTATCAAGCTTAACAAAAACCCGTTTGTCACCTATTGTTATGCTATCCCATCAATACGTTTATCCTAATTAACATTCAATCCATAGGCTCTTGTTCCTAAAGATTAATAAGCATTTTTTTGCATTCATAACATTTATACGCTCTCACTTTGGGTCTAAGAGAATTCTCAACGTGGGGTAATACTTCTGAACCGCGTGCAAATCCCAAAAACAGTTTCTTGTCAGCAGGCAGCCATTTCAATGAATATCTATCACCATAAATATAACCTTCTACCATTTCCTTTTGACAGTACGGGCAATCCACCCTATCACCTTCCTGAAATATAATTTGCAATTAGACTATTGCAGCACATTTACTATCTATTATAACATTTATTATTATAATGCTAATCACCCTTGCTTAGAGGTGTCATATAATGTCAGGCATCTTCGACGCCGTTGAGCCGGGCCCACTGGCTCTTCTACTTGGCGGTGCTTGCGCCCGGCAATCGGCAATAGGCGTGATTCATTTTGCGCATCGCCCCCAATCCCACCTGTGCTGTTCCAAAAAAGGCAATGGAACTATCCCCATTGTATAGGACCGTCTCCATTGTCTACCCTTTGCCCATATTGTCTATGGTTTCTCTTCTTCCCACCATCTGGTTTCGTAGACCGTTTCCAGCCAATCCTTAATCCCCTGCGGTGCGTCTATTAACTCCGCTACTTCCTTTTCACATTCTACTGCAAGCCATTCCTCTTTAGGTATATCATATGTCCATTCTTTTTCGCCTTGCCTTTTAGCATGGTATCCTTCGTGGACTAATGTTAAAGCTATGTGATATTTTTTATATTCCTTTTGCTCTATGATAGCATCATAGGCATCTTGTGAAAACGAGAAAGTCTTATCCAATCTCCATCCATAAAAATCATCCTCTGTCAAATAAACCTTCCTTATGTTCCCGACTACCATAGCATAATGCTCCGGTGCTTTTTCACGCAGAAGGTCAAGCCCCTCAACTATATCCTGCCGGAACTCGTCAGGGCCTTGTACCTTCATGCCGTCAATTGTCACGCTTGGGTCAGGCCAGTCTATTGCAATGACGCCAAAAATTATGACTGCAATTATAATAACGAATACGGTTAACGCCTTTTTCATAATCACTACCTTCTATTTAGATACTAATTTCGCCTCCGCTGTTTCGCCTTGGCTCGTATTCACAAATATATAAGGACAAAAGCATTCTTACTCTCAATTACGGTTATGTTATCAGATTTCAGCCATAATACATCGAACATGCGTATACCCATCAAAACTCCTCTTCGGAGAAAAACTACGCGCCCTATCTATTAATTGGAGTGACCCAACTATTTTGATTCTGCCTTATGATGGCAAACTGGATTGAAGTGCCGAAATTTTACTATTGAAGCTAAGTCAGTATAGACATTAGAACCGTCCCCTTG
>JAAYEV010000065.1 GCA_012728565.1 Clostridiales bacterium | reverse complement strand
TTCTGACCTGAGAGTTTCTTCTTGTATCCAAGAATTGCTCCTTCGGTGCCGCAGTGCGGCTTTCCAGGAAATTGTCCGGATACGGTCCTTTTACCTGAGAGTTTCACCATTACCCGGCAGTATATGGTTTACTCCTTCGGTGCCCTAAATTAACGTGACAAAGGACCGTCCCCTGCCACAGGGTCTCTCCCGAACCCATCATCCAATCAGTCTATTCAGTTTTCTTTTTGCTCATCGTTATTTATTCAACAAATTTTTAATAATTCCTTTATTATGCAAATAATTTTTTTGCTTTTTATCGGCCCTATCCCTTCATGTAGAATACGGCTATGGTCCCCGGGCCCACATGGGTGCCTATAACGCAGCCAATCTGGGAAATTATTACATCCTTGGGTCCGAACCTTTCCATCAGCATTTCCTTGATGTTCAGGGCTTCCTCCGGGCACAGGGAATGGACCAATGCCAGCGTCTGGTTTGCCAAATCTTCGCCGGTCTCCTCAACCGCCTGAAGAAGCCTTGATAGGACCTTTTTCCTGCCCCTCACCTTGTCCAGCACCTCTATTTCGCCGTCCAGGATATGCAGTACCGGCTTTATATTCATAACGGTGGCAATGGTTGCCTTAACGGGGCTGAGCCTTCCTCCCCTTTTCAGGTATTCCAGCGTATCCACTCCGAATACGTACTGCATCCTGTCCCTCATATAAAGCATCCGGTCCCTTATTTCCTCAAGACCGGCCCCTTGCCGGGCCATCTTTGCCCCTTCCAGGGCTATAAGGCCCATTCCCATGGAATAGCCCAGTGAATCTATGACCACTATGTTATCGCTGTCCAGTATGTTTTTTGCAGTTACCGCCGATTGGTACGTTCCACTTCCCTTGGAGCTTAAATGTATAGAAATAACTGCTCTGCCTCTTTCCAGCTCCTTCTTGTAAAGGTCAACAAAAACCGGCGGGTTTACCTGGGAAGTGGTAGGCATGTGTTTGCTTTCAGCAAGCTTTTCGAAGAATTCTTCCGGCGTCAGGTCAACGCCGTCCCTGTAAGACCCGTCCTGGAAGTTGACCATCAGGGGCGCAATCCCTATGTCGTACTTCTCTGCCAGGTCCTTCGGCAGGTCTGCTGTACTGTCGGTTATAATTCTTACCGGCATGTTTCCTTCTCCTTTACTTTATAAAATATACCCCTAGGGCCATATCGGGGCCGGAATACGTCCCGATAACGCTGCCCACCGTGCCCACAACAAACTCTTTCGCGTTAAAGCCCTTCTTTAGGGCATCCTTGACTTCCCCCACTATTTTGCTGTCGCCAATATAGTTTATACCCACTACCCTGTCTTTTAACCGTATCCCGAGATTTTCTATGTGATTGACCAACCAGCTAACCGTCCTTTTCCGTCCTCTTATTTTGCCCAAAAGTTTCACTTCGCCTTCGGAAAAGGTTACCACCGGCATAATGTTAAGCAAATTGCCCACCAGCGCTGTGCCGGCGCCAATCCTTCCTCCCTTTTCGACGTATGTCAGCGTACCCAGTATAATAATGCTGTACATGTTGTCCGACATATATGTAACCATATCTTTAATCTCCTGCAGAGAATGACCATTCCTGGCCATCTGTGCCGCTTTTAGTACCACCAGCCCCTGGGCAAGGGTGGTAAGCTTTGTATCCATAACGTGTATATTCTCAAGTCCCAGCACATTCCTGGCGATCACGGCGGATTGGTAGGTGCCGCTCAGACGCGACGACAGAAAAAGCCCCAAAACGGTCCCGCCGTTCTCTCCCAGGGCCTTAAAGATATCGGTGAATTCCCCTACCGATACCTGTGACGTGGACGGAACCTCCTTGGACTTACCCATTTTTTCAAAAAACTCCTTCGTGGTTATCTCCACCCGGTCTTTGAAACTCTGCTGGCCAAACCTAACCGTCAAGGGTGCAACGGCTATGTTGTATTCTTTCAGGACCTCGTCGGGCAAATCGCACGTGCTGTCCGTCACTATCCTGATTTGGTCCATTAATGAGCCTCCCCCCTTTTATTGTTAAGTACGCTTGCTTCCATTTTATATTAAACCGCCCCGCTGTTCAATAAAAAACTGCCGCATGAAAATCTCCCATGCGGCAGCCCCGTCTCTATCTAACCCTGTCCAGTATGGACATGGCTATATTGGAGCAGTGGTCGCCTATCCTTTCGAGGTTGCTTATTACATCCAGGAAAACAACCCCCGACCCGGGCACACATTGGTAGTTGTTAAGCCTCCCTATGTGCCCTTCCCTGTACTCCCTTTCCATTCTGTCCACTTCCTCTTCCCGTTCCCTCACCTTCCGGGCAAGCTCAAAGTCCCTGTTCTCCAGGGCGGCAACTACGTCCTCCACCATCGAGTATACGTAATCCGCCATGGTGGATAAATCCCTTATACCTATTTCCGAGAACACAAGGTCATTATCTATCTTGCTCTGACCCAGTTCCGCAATGTTTTCCGCGTGGTCCCCTATTCTTTCTATATCATTTACCGTATGAAAGAGCCCGGTAACCAGGTCGTTCTCCGCCGCCGAAAGGCTGCTGTTGGCAAGCTGCACCAAAAACTGGGTTATTTCCTTCTCCAGCGTGTTTACCATCTTTTCTTTCTGGTAACAGTGGTTTAAAAGTTTTTCGTCTTCCTTGATAAAACCGTCCACGGCATACCTTAAGGTTTCTTTCGCAACGGCACCCATCCTGGCAACCTCCTTTAACGCCTGCAGCACTGCAATGCTGGGGGTCTCCAGTATTCGGTCGTCCAGGTATTTGAGTGCGCCGCCCTCCTCCTCTTGGCCGGGGACAAGTTTTTTGGACACCCTTACCAGCAGCGGGACAAAGGGAAGCAGTATAGCCGTATTGGCTATGTTGTAAAGGGTATGGGCATTGGCTATCTGCCTTACCGTATTACCCCCGAGGTATTCCACCGCCGTGCCCAGGGAATTGGTAAACCCGATAAATAAAAACATGCCTATAACTTTAATGGTAAGGTGAATCATGGCCGCCCTCCTGGCGTTAATCCCGGTCCCTATGCTGGATAACAGGGCGGTCACGCAGGTGCCTATATTCATGCCCAGTATGATGGGCAGGGCGGCATCAATGGAAATGAGTTCATTGAAAGCAAGGGCTTGCAGCAAACCTATGGAGGCGCTGCTGCTTTGGATTACTGCGGTTACCACAAACCCCGCGACAGTACCCAGTAACCTGTTGCGCCCAAAGGTGGTCATAATATTTGTAAACAATTCGGAATCTTTAAGCGGTTCCATGGCTACCGACATCAGATTCATCCCGATAAACAATATACCGAACCCGATTAGTATTTCCC
Source organism: Clostridiales bacterium (assembly GCA_012728565.1). Taxonomy (GTDB): domain Bacteria; phylum Bacillota; class Clostridia; order Ch29; family Ch29; genus JAAYEV01. Next base: position 1,606 of record JAAYEV010000065.1, on the reverse strand, counting down.
CAAGCTGCCTGTATTTTCTTCGAGTACCGAACAGCAAAAGGCCCACGCCAACCGCCACCACCACCGGGGCTATATCGGTAAGCTTGAAAGCCACAATCTGGGCGGTTACCGTGGTACCTATATTGGCACCCATTATAACCCCGGCAGCCTGCATCAGGTTCATCAGTCCCGCGTTTACAAAACCCACCACCATTACCGTTGTGGCGCTGCTGCTTTGTATAATGGCCGTTATTACCGCTCCGAACACAAGGCCCAACAGCCTGTTGGTGGTAAGTATCTCCAGCAGTCTTTTTAGCCTGTCTCCGGCCGCTTTCTGAAGGCCTGTCCCCATGGTATTCATCCCGTATATAAACAGTCCCAGTCCACCCAACAGCTCAAAAGCCATCCTGGTAGTCATCCTATACCTCCCACCCGCTGACATGAAACTTCCATCCAAGTATATAATAAACCATTTTCGGTCGTATAATGTTAAATCTATGTTAATTCTGTAAACCCTTGCTGACGGAGCGCCTCGTACAGAATCACCGCAACCGAATTTGACAGGTTCAAAGAGCGGGCCGCCGTCTCTTTAACCATTGGTATCCTTATACAGCTTTCGAAGTTTTGTTCAAGGATTTCCCGGGGCAGCCCCCCCGTCTCTTTGCCAAACACCAGGAAATCCCCCGGCCGGTACCGCACCCCGTCATAAAACCTTCGGCCCTTTGTGGTTGCAAAATAAAACCTGGACCGGTGATAGGCTTTTCTAAGTTCATCGAAACTGTCATAATACCTGATATCCACCAGGTGCCAGTAGTCCAACCCTGCTCTCTTCAGCCTCCTGTCGTCCACAGTAAATCCAAGGGGCCTTACAAGATGAAGGGTTGAACCGGTAGCGGCACAGGTACGCGCTATGTTTCCCGTATTTTGCGGTATCTCCGGCTCCACCAGCACTATGTTAAAGGCCATACTAAGTCCCTCCTTAATAACGCCCGCGGCCCAGTGTCCTCAAAAGCCACGGCCTGTATATACGGACAGCTTTTTGGTAACACAGCTCCTGGCAGCAAAAGCATCTTATGCATTTGTCCGGCTTCAAAATAGGCCTTCCGTCAACCATTTCTATCGCACCGGCGGGACAGTTGGTAGTGCAGTCGCCGCACCCGGTACATATCCGGTGCATAAAAACCGGTTTCGGCTGCGCTGCCCTATTGACCATATTTTCAATAAACACCGGGTATTTCCCCCTGGTAAAGGATGCGCTCACTATGGCGGGAGTATCGTAATTCTTTATGCAGCAGAGGCTGTCCATATCCCCTACAATATCCAACCCGCCCGGCCCTGCGGCAAACAGTCCCCGTTCGGCGGCACGGGAAACGGTAGGCACCCTCTCCGGCCTTATACCCACCATCGCAGCGGCTGCATAGTCCAGGGCATAGGGGCTTTCGGATGCCAATATCACCTCGGTCTGAACCGGTCTTCCCGAGGAAGGGCCTTCACCCTCCATCCCTACTACGCCGTCTATGACTGAAAGGGCGGGCCCAACCAGGGTACATATATCCACCAGCATATCCGAGAAGTCCTCTATCCGGGGCATATTGAAATGATATTCTCCTTTTACAAGCCCCGGAAC
>JAAYEV010000064.1 GCA_012728565.1 Clostridiales bacterium | reverse complement strand
CCCTTCAGCCCCAGCCTTTCAAAAAACAGCATCGCAAGGGATATCACGTCGGCATCCGCCGAGGCGTAGGGCGACCCCAATATCTCTATGCCGAACTGGTGGAAAGCCCTAAGCCTTCCCGACTGCGGCCGCTCATACCTGAAACATGGAGTGGCATAGTATGCCTTAACCGGTTGTACATCGGCGTACAGCTTGTGCTCTATGTACGCCCTAACCACCGGCGCGGTTACCTCCGGCTTCAGGGTTATGCTCCTTCCTCCCCTGTCCTCAAAGGTGTACATTTCCTTTTGAACAACATCGGTGGTCTCCCCCACGCCCCTTTGGAACAGCTCGGTGTTTTCAAATACCGGCGTCCTTATTTCACGGTATCCGAACTGGCTGCATATTTTTCTGAACATATCCTCAACATAGTGCCATTTGTATGATTCCCCCGGCAGCACATCCCTGGTACCCCTCGGTGCTTTTATTGCCATAACTATACCTCCCTTTTTCCTTCAAAAAATGATAAAGTCCCCAATGACAGGCCGAAACCGTCATCAGGGACGGGATTTTCCCGCGTTGCCACCCTGCTTGGATAATATGATATCCCCCTCGTTGAATATAACGCATTTATGCGTTTCGGCTTACTACAGGTTTTCAGCCGAAAGACTCGGGAACGTCTTTCACCGTCCTAGCTGCGCCCGGGGGCTCTCAGTCACGGCCACCCTTCCCTGTACGCCTTCACACGGCTACTCTTTCCGTCATTGTCTTTAGCTTTATGGATTTTAAAACCATTATAGTCCACAACCCCGCCGGTGTCAACTACAAACAATTGGCATGGCAGTGCCTTTCAACAACTTCCTCCTTTTCCCTTACTATATCCATGCCCCTGTCCATGTAATGCTGGAGGCTTTTGGGGTTTTGTATTCTTTCCAGCCGGTCCTCCGAAAGGATAACCAGCTTAGATACCGCCCCGGCTCCCAGGCCCAGCACCGTTTGCCTTTCCTCCATTATCTGCATATTATAAATCCCTTCGTAACCCGGAAAGCAAAAGCCTATGTTTTCCAGGTTTCCTACCATGTACTTCTGGCGGTACAGGTAATAGGGTTTCATGCCCATACGCTGCAAGTACTCTCGGGCGCATTTCATCATGGCTTCCACCTCGGATTCTTCAACCATGGCAGCGTCAAAGGCTTCCTCGTGCAGCCTGGAGGCCCTTTTTACTGCCAGCGTATGCACCGTGATTCCCTCTGGTTTAAGAACGCCGATATGCTCCAGCGTGTGCATAACCATACCCAAGTTTTCCCCCGGAAGGCCCATTATTATGTCCATGTTTATATTATTGTGCCCGGACTGCCTGGCAAGGTCAAAAGCCCTAACAATATCCTCCGGGCTGTGCTTCCTGCCAATGGCCTCCAGCGTGGAGGCGTTCATGGTCTGGGGGTTTATGCTTATTCTTGTGGCCCCATACCTTTTTATCAGTTCCAGTTTTTCCCCATCCAGCGTATCCGGCCGGCCCGCCTCAACGGTGAACTCCCTGGTATCAGGGCTGATAAAGGCGCACCGCACTTCGCCCAAAAGCCGGTCCATCTGCTCCAGGCTGAGAGAGGTTGGAGTGCCTCCGCCAATGTATACCGTGTCACAGGTAATTCCTTTGCTTTTCAGGGCGGTGCCGGCTGCCTTTATTTCCCCGGTAAGGCAGTCCAAGTACATTTCGGTTAAATGCCCCCATCTTGTTATTTGGTTTGACGGAAAGGAGCAGTAGGAGCACCGGGTAGGGCAAAAGGGGATGCTGATGTATATGCTTACTTTCCCGGGGTCGTTGGGAAATATGAATTTTCTTTCGGTAAGGGCAATATCCATTCCAAGCCGCGCCTTTTTGGGGTCAAGCCGGTAAAATTCCGCAAGGTGTTTCAAAACTTCTTCTTGTCCCAGCCCTTTGTCCATCAGTTTATGTATCATCTTCACCGGCCTTATCCCGGTCAGTATCCCCCAGGGAAGTCCTTTTCGGAAAAATCTCTCGGCGGCCTTAAGCAGGTTATGCTTTACATACCTTTTATACTGTTTCCTTACTTCCAGTGCGTTTCCATCGGCCGGTTCAAACCGGTCCTCTTGGACCACCGGTCCCTCTTCCCCGGTTATGGTGCATTTTGCAATAACGCCGTCCTTGTCGGCTGCTAATTTGCTGTGCACAAAAAGACCCCGGCCCTTGGCCGGGACCTTTTCCCTTAAAAATTCTATTTCATCCCGGCGACAGTAATTTGCCAGGATATCCGCGACCTCGTAAAAATAATCGTGCCCCTCGGCAAAGACTTTTATCATGCTAGACATCCTTTTCTATTTCTTTTGCCAGCCAGCCCACCGCTCTTTCGGTTATACCCAGCTGCTCTGCAATCTCCATGTGGGTAAGTCCCTGGTCCATCATGTGATAAAATTCGTAAAAGTCAATATCTTCAATGGTTTTGTCCATACCCGTCTTTGCATACCTATTTAGTCCCTTCATCATAATCCTCCCGGACGCATTTTTATTATTTTAACCGCTTCGCCCGAGGATATTCCCTTTAACTTATTTGATTTGCAGCGGCAAAGGGTATTTTGTCCGCCGTGAATTGGAACACACCCGTTTAGGTTCCATTTCTTAAATACCTGCCAGGCTCCTATAGGTAGTCACCGGTAAGGAAGGGATTTTTTTCTTTCTCCCTTTCTATGGTTGTTGCAACTCCGTGGCCGGGGTATACCTTGGTATCCCCCGGCAGCACCGCAAGCCTTGTTTTTATGGAATGCATAAGGCTGTCAAAGTCGCCTCCCGGCAGGTCTGTCCTGCCTACTGACCCGGCAAACAGGGTGTCCCCGCTTAGCAAAACGCCATCGCCTATCTTAATACATATACCGCCCGGTGTATGACCGGGGGTGTGTATTATTTCCATTTCAAGGTCTCCCGCCTTAAGCAGTTCCCCGTCCTTTAGCAGCACATCGGGGGAAACCGTTCCGGAACTGCTCCCTACCAGCGCTGCAAGGCTTTTGCCCGGGTCTTCAAGCATATGCGCATCCCCGGAATGTATAGCCACCTTCGCCTTTGTCCGGTCCTTTAACTCCTTAAGGGCGCCGATATGGTCAAAATGGCCGTGGGTAAGAATTATATACTTAATATCCAGGCCGTTTTTTTCCACTGCCTGCATTATGCGGTCCGCGTCCCCTCCGGGGTCCACTACAATTCCCTGCCTTGTATTCTCGCACCCAATAACATAGCAGTTTGTTGCGTATATACCCGCGGTTATCCGATCAAGTATCAACTTTTAATACCTCCTACTGATTCAATTATAAGGGTTACCGGGCCGTCGTTTACAAGGGCCACTTCCATGTGGGCCTGGAACTGCCCGGTCTCCACCGTTACACCTTTTTCCCTGCACGCCTTTACGAATTCCCGGTAAAGCTCTTCGGCCTTATCCGGGGGCGCAGCCTGGGTGAAGCTTGGCCTGCGGCCCTTCCTGCAGTCACCGTACAGGGTAAACTGGGACACAACCAGCAGCTCCCCTCCCACGTCTTTCAGCGAAAGGTTCATCTTTCCATCGGGATCTTCGAACACCCGTAGGTTTACAACCTTTTCCGCCAAGTACTGGACGTCCTCCATGTCATCGTCTACGGATACCCCAAGCAGCACCACGAAACCCTTCCCTATGCTTCCCGTCTCCCTGCCTTCCACCGTTACACTGCCCTTTGAAACCCTTTGTACCACTGCTCTCATTTTAAACCCTCCGTATCTATCCCTTCATTCTGTATACTTCGCTAACGCTTTCCACCGTTTTAAGCTTCTTAATAAGCTGGTTTAACTGCGTGGTGTCGTTTATCGCCAGCGTCATGTTGATTGTTGCGGTATTGTCCTTGTTTGCCCTTGCATTAATGGCCTTGACCGGCAGTTTTGCCTCGGTTACAACCCCCGTAATGTCTGCCAAAAGGCCCGAACGGTCGAAGGCCTTTATCTGCAGGTCGGTCATGTAGGATACGCCTTTGCTTTCATCGGTATACCATTCCACTTCAATCAATCGGTGCGGGTCTTCCAGGTGCTCTCCCACATTTGTGCAGTCCAGCCTGTGCACCGATACCCCCCTGCCCCTGGTTATATACCCTATTATTTCATCCCCCGGGACCGGGTTGCAGCACTTGGCGAACCGCACCATTACATTGGTAATGCCCTTAACTACAACTCCCGTTTGCGGGTCGGGGCGTTCCCTTTTCTGCTGGCTGTCCTGGGCTACAGTTCCTATATCGGCTTTCCTCTCCTCCGCGGCCTTTTCCTTTCGCATTTCCTCCTTGAATCTTCCCAGCACCTGGTTTAATGAAAGACCGCCGTAACCCAGTGTTGCGTAAAGGTCATCCATGTTATGAAGCCCGAACTTCTTAAGGACCTTTTCTATCCATTCGGGGCGCAGTATTTCACTTGGAGTATATCCCTGCCTCTTTAATCCCTTTTCAAATATTTCCTTACCCTTTTCAAGGTTTTCTTCCCTTCGCTCCTTCTTGAACCACTGTCTTATCCTATTCCTGGCGGAGGAGCTTTTGACTATCTTGAGCCAGTCCCTGCTGGGGCCGGGCGAGCTTGCCGACGTCAAAATCTCTACTATATCGCCGTTCTTAAGCTTGTACTCCAGCGGCACGATTTTTCCGTTCACCTTTGCCCCGACACAGGAATTGCCAACACCGCTGTGTATTTTATATGCAAAGTCTATCGGCGTGGAGCCGTTGGGAAGGTCAATAACCTCCCCCTTGGGCGTGAACACAAACACCTCATCGGTGAAAAGGTCAATCTTAAGGGTCTCCATAAACTCCCTGGCATCCTTTGTGTCCCTTTCCCATTCCATAAACTGCCGGAGCCAGGAAAGCTTTTTGTCAAACTCGTCCTGGTTCTTCTTGCCCTCTTTATACATCCAGTGGGCCGCAATACCGTACTCGGATATCCTGTGCATTTCCCAGGTCCTTATCTGGATCTCCAGCGGTTCTCCTTCTGGCCCTATAACCGTGGTATGAAGCGACTGGTACATATTCGGCTTGGGCATGGCAATATAGTCCTTAAACCGCCCGGGAATGGGCTTCCACATGGCATGGACCGTACCCAGCACACCGTAGCAGTCTTTTATGGTGTCCACAATAATTCGTATTGCGGTAAGGTCAAAAATCTGTTCGAAGGTTTTATTCTGGTAAACCATTTTTTTGTATATGCTGTAAAAATGCTTTGGCCTGCCTTCTATCTTACCGGATATGCCCATTTCGTTCAGCTTTTCGCGGAGTTCTGTAATAACCTCTTTGATGTACTCTTCCCGCTCCAGCCTTTTTTTTGCCACCCTTTCCACCAGTTCATAATAGCCCTTCGGGTCAAGGTGTCTTAATGCCAGGTCCTCGAGCTCCCATTTAATTTTGGACATACCAAGCCGGTGAGCTATAGGGGCGTATATCTCTAGGGTCTCCTTGGCCTTTTCTTTTCGCTTGACTTCCGGCAGGTATCCCAGTGTCCTCATATTGTGCACCCTGTCCGCCAGCTTGATAAGGATTACCCTGATATCCTTCGCCATTGCTATGAACATCTTGCGCAGGTTTTCGGCCTGCTCTTCTTCCTTGGTCCGGTACCATATCCTTCCCAGCTTTGTTACGCCGTCCACAAGCTGCGCTATCTCGCTGCCAAATTCCCTCTCAATATCCTGCATGGCGGAATCGGTATCCTCCACCACGTCATGCAGCAGCCCCGCCACAATTGTGTTAAGGTCCAGTTCCAGTTCCGACAGGATCATCGCCACGTGGGCAGGGTGGTTTATATACGGGTCCCCGGATATCCTTTTTTGCCCCTCATGGGCCTGCTGGGCATAGTTATAGGCCTTTATTACCAGCTCCAGGTCCATATCCGGGTTGTACTGTTCAATTTTGTTAATCAGCTTTTCCAGCATTTTCGCTCACCCGCTGTTTTTTAATGGTCTCGAGGAATATTATACACCATATATACCAGCTTTTACAGTTTCATAGCAGTTTTCCGCTGCGGCGGCAGCGGCTTTTATTATTTTGATGGGCGGTGCGTCTTGAAGGTTTACCTTGTTTTGCGGAGCCGTCTCCAGCACTATGCCGCCGTCCCTTTTCGCTGCCAGGCCAAGGGCAATGAGGCTTTCTATGGCTATTACCGCGGAGGCAGGGCTTATGCCTTTTGTTACCGCCCACCTTATAACGTCATCAAAGCCCAAATTGACATACTTTTTGACGGTCCGGTATAACGTCACAAAAGTATCCCTCTCGGGAATAAGGCTTAACAGCTCCTTACCAAGGCCTGGGGCTTTTTGGTCGTTTAGCATAATGCGTTTCTTTGTTTTAAGCCTCCCTATCGCCTGAAGCTGCATCGGCATAACCGAGTGGGCAAAAAAACATATTTTGCCGCTGCAGTCCTCCATCCCTTCTAGGGAATGAGGGTGTACCACTACATAGTTTCTACCGGCACAACAGTTTTCAAGGCGCCCAAACTGCACTTCCACGTTGGGATATAAAAGCAGCATTGACAGCACGTCCAATATGTCCGAATAACCGTTTACCAGCACCAGGTTTCCTTTGGATTTACCGAACAATTCCTTTAGAAACTGGTACCCGTACCCGGATTCTATTTTCTCAATCCCGGACAGTTCAAATTCTCCCGCCGGAGCCAGGGCTCCATACCGGTCCAAGTCAAGCATGCTTTCATACCAGGGTTTAAGGAAGCATTCCTCCTTTGAAAAGTCCCTTATATCCTTTACTGAAAGCTGCAGGTTCTCTCTGCCAAGCCATTGATTAACCTGCGGGGTAAACGCCAAATCGGTCCTTTGCCCGGCGACCGGCCAGCAAGCATCCATCCAGCGAAAAGCTATGCAGTCAAGCCTGTCAAACCCGTCGCTTGCAATCACTTTTAAATGTTCCCGGCTGCTGCCTACTCTTTTCATCCCGGCTATACCCACCCGACGCTTTATAAAAAGGGGCGTCGCATTGCCGCAGCCAAAGGGCTCAAGAAGTTTAAGCGACTTGGCATCCTCCACCGTAACCCTTACCCCTGTCAAATCACCGTCCGCCCATATAACGGGTTTTGCTTCCAGCCCTTTCAGCGCATCGGCTGCGGCAGTGTTTACCTCCCGGGCAAAGTCCTCAAGGCATCCCGTTTCCATTGTAAGCCCTGCCGCCTGTTTATGTCCACCAAAGCTTTTATAATAATGCCGGCACCTGGACAACAGTTCATACAAGTCCAAGCCCGGTACACCCCTTGCGGACCCCCGGGCTTCGTCGCCATCTATACTGAACAAAACAGCGGGCTTGTTATACCTTTCGACCATCTTTGAAGCCGCAATACCAATAACCCCTGGATGCCATCCCTCAGAAGCCAATACCAGTATGCTGTCTCCTTTTCTTTTTTCAGCCATTTTCAATGCCCCGTCAAGTATCCGGTTCTCCACCCTCTGCCTCTCCCGGTTTCGCTCGTCCAACTCTTTCGCCAGCTGCAGGGCGGTCTTTTCGTCCCTTGACAGCAGCAGCCGTACAGCATTCTTGGCATCCGCAAGCCTCCCGGCAGCGTTAAGCCTGGGTGCCAGCGCGAAGGCAACCTGCCCGGAGCTAATAGGCCCGTCCTGTAACCCCGCAACCTTTATAAGCGCCCTAAGCCCTATGTTCTCGGTAACAGCCATTCTTTTTAGTCCCAGGCTCGCCAGTACCCGGTTTTCCCCCGTAAGAGGCACAATATCCGCCACCGTACCAAGCGCCACAAGGTCCAGCATGCTGTCCGACAACGACTTCCCCGGTGGCAAGCTGTAGTTCCCCCCGCCCCAGAGCCTGGCTTCAAGCGCACGGCACAGGTTATACGCCACCCCGACACCGGCAAATTCGCTGAACGGGTAGCGATTGTCGCTGCGCTTTGGGTTAATAACTCCCAGCGCCGGCGGAAGCTTTTGCGGGCACTGGTGGTGGTCGGTTACTATTACATCCATGCCAAGGGAGCCGCAAAGTTCAATCTCTTCATGGGAAGAGGTCCCACAATCAACCGTAATAATGAGACTTACCCCCGTATCATGGATTTCCCGGACCGACATTTCGTTAAGCCCGTACCCCTCCTCCAGCCTTCCAGGTATATAATAAGTAACATCCGCCCCGGCGGCGGACAGTACTTTCATCAAAAAAGAGACCGACGTTATGCCGTCAACGTCATAGTCCCCGTAAATACAAATCCTTTCACCGCTGTCCAGGGCACGGATTATCCTGTCAACCGATACGCCCATATCCGGCATCAGGAGCGGGTCGGCAAGATGACTTAACTGCGGGTATAGGAAACGCTCCGCTTCTTTAACGTCGTCAATTCCCCTGCTTACAAGGACCATTGCAAGAATCGGTGAAATTCTCAGCCTATCGGCCAATCCCTTTATTTTGTCTGCATCCGGGCTGTCGCATACCCATTTTTTATCATGAAACATGGCTGCAACTCCTAAAATTTATATACTCTATTATAGATTAAACCGTAGTCCATATCAAATGCCCGGAATGGGTCGGCGCGGGCGATGCCGCCGCAGCAAAAAAAAGACACCGGAAACGTCCCCATGCCTTTTCCGTGTCTTTTTATATCTATTCCTTGATTTCTCCGTTTTCCAGTTCCGCCAGGATACCCTCCAGTTCCTTTATCCGGCTGTCCCTTTCCATGATGCCGGCTTCGGCTTCCGCCAGCCTTAACTCCGCCTTGGTGTTCTTATCCACCATTTCATTTAACTGCTCCTCAAGCTTTTTTATCCTTGCATTCATCTCCCTGGATTTGAAACTTTCCTTTACCTGCCGGAAGATTCCCAAGAAGCCCAGTATTACCGCCCCCGCGAAGGCGGATACCAGAATTACCAAGGCCAGCGAAATCTGAAACTCGTTAAATATGAAATCCACCGTTACCGGCTGCGCGTTAAGCAGCGCAAATATTGCTACCACCATCGCAAACAAAAGCGCCAGAATATAGGTAAGCTGCAAACATACCACCCCCGCCACAGAATCATGTTTTAAATTATAATTCGCCGACCTATTGCGGAATCCTTCCACAGATAGATAAGACCGAACGCTAATTAAAACAAAAGGAAACGGTAAAAAGCCGTACCCTGTCCGGAGAATTTACTCGGGAAGGGCGTAAAAAAACGGCTTTCGCCGCTTTTTACGCCCTTCCTGCCCTTGGTTTTTCCCTTCCTTTCCATATCGCCCACAGCGGGCCGGCTATTAGGACCGAAGAATAGGTGCCTGCCAGTATCCCCACAATAAGCGGCAGCGCAAACTCCTTAATGGCGCTAACCCCCAGTATATATATCATGCCGATTGTTAAAAGGGTTGTAAGGGAAGTATTGATCGAGCGGGCAATGGTCTGCTTAATGCTTAGGTTCACAAGGTCGACCAGGGAAGTTCCCTTTTTCATAAACCCGCGGTTTTCCCTAATCCTGTCAAAGACTACGATGGTAGCGTTTATCGAGTACCCCACTATTGTCAGCATGGCGGCGATAAAGGACGTGTTTATTGGTATCTGCATTATTGCATACACCGCCAGCACTATAAGCACATCGTGAAGCAGGGCTGCCGTAGCCGCAATGCCGAACTTAAACTCGAACCTGTACGTGATATAAATCAGCATCCCTACCGCCGCCGCCGCCAGCGAAATAACCGCCTGCTTTTTTAGCTGTTCCCCTATAGCAGGGCCCACTTTTTGTATCGACAAAAGGTCTTCATGGTCAAGGTCATACTTGTCCCTAAATTTGTCGAATATTTCTTTTCTCTCCCTTTCTGAGAGGTCCAGCTTTGTTTTTATCTGCACTTGGGTCCTTTCCTCCCCGGCGTAGGTAATGGATGCCTCCTTGTCAAATCCGTCGGTTATTTCCCTTATTTCCTGGGTTGTGAAGCTTTTGCCAAGGTCAATCTGGATTATGGTGCCCCCGGTAAAATCTATCCCGAGGTTAAGTCCGACCGTCATTGTAAAGATTAGCCCAGCCAGTATTACCAGTGCGGATATTCCCAGCCAAAGCTTGCTTTTTTCAACTATTTTCATTGGTTTCACCCCCTACGCCCCATACAGTTTGGTGTTCCTTGTAATATTCATCCCAACCATCAGCTTCAGCAGCAACCTGGTAATAACTATGGCTGTAAACATACTGGTAATGATACCGATGGATAATGTCACCGCAAACCCCTGTATCGGGCCTGCGCCCAGGTAAAACAGCACCGCCGCGGCAATCAATGTGGTCACGTTGGAATCCAGTATTGTGGTAAAAGCCCTTTTGAACCCCGCATCAATTGCCGGCCTTAGACTTTTTCCGTTTCTAAGCTCCTCTTTCAGCCTCTCAAAAATGATTACATTGGCGTCAACCGCCATGCCGATGGAAAGCAAAATTCCCGCCACTCCCGGCAGCGTCAGTGCCGCATTAATGGAAACCAGCACCAGAAGCACAATTATTATATATACCACAAGGGCCAGGCTGGCAGCCAGTCCGGGTATCCTGTAGTACAGCACCATGAACGCCATCACCAGCAGTATCCCAATAAAGCCTGCCCTTACGCTTCTTTCAAGGGAATTGGCCCCGAGGGTGGGACCCACCGTCCTTATTTCCACCGCCTCCAGGTCAACCGGCAGTGCCCCGGCCTTAATCAGCGTAGCAAGCTCCGCGGCCGCCTCTATGTCAGGCATTCCGTCTATTACCGCCTTGCCGTCGGTGATATGGGCCATTACCTCCGGCGCGGATATTACCTCCTCGTCCAGTACTATGGAAATTGCCCTCTCCGGCTGGTAACCGGGAACGTCGGGTATTTCCATTATCCTTCCGGTAACATCGGCAAAGCTATTTGCACCTTCGGAATCCAGCTCCAGTGATACCACCGGCCGCTTGAGACCCGAGGCTTCCGTCTGGTATACCGCCTCTGCGTTTCGCACGTTTTGGCCGGTCAGTACCTCTTTTCCGTCGGGGTCCAGGAATTTAAGCTGCGCGGTTTTCCCTATCATCTCAATAGCCTTCTCACTGTCGGCCACATCCGGCAGTTCAACCCTTATCCTGTTTTCTCCCTGTTTTACAATAACCGGCTCACTTACCCCGAGGGTGTCCACCCTGTTTCTTATAGTGGCAACAGCCCGGTCCAGCATATCGCCGGTTACCGCCTCCCCTTCGTCCGGCCGTGCTTCCAGCACCACATACACCCCGCCCCTTAGGTCCAGGCCGTATTTTATTGCATCCCTAACCGGAACCACTTCATAATCGCCGATATTGGCCCCAAAGGACAGCGCATAGGCCGAAAGACCTATTATTAATACCACGGCTATAAAGATAACCGTCCGCTTAAGATTCATCTATTCCTTCCCCCTCGCATCTTCGGTTGATAGAACAATTATATTACTGAGGCACCGGTGCGTCAATCAAAGTGCCACATGTTCCCTGGCCAATTCCACATAGTGCAGGGCACTGTTTTTTATGGCCTCCTTATCCTCTTCGGTAGTCCGCCTTACGATTTTCCCTGGAGAGCCCATAACCACCGACCCGGGTTCGATTTTCATGCCCTGAGTTATGAGGGCTCCAGCCCCTATAATCGAGTAATCACCTATTTCCGCACCGTCCATTATTATCGCGCCCATTCCGATAAGGCAGTTGTTCCCTATTTTACAGCCGTGCAGCACCACCCCGTGCCCTACCGTAACATAATCGCCCAGGACGGCGGGAAAACCTCCGCTGCAGTGTATAAGACAGCCGTCTTGTATATTGGTATAGCTGCCTATACTTATGCTGTCCACGTCCGCCCTGGCTATTGTTCCATACCACAGGCTGGAATATTCGCCCATGGAAAAGTCACCCACTATTATTGTACCCTCTGTAACATAAGCTTTTTCACTGATTTTGGGCATGGCCCCCCTGTAATCCTTAATCACTTTTCTTCCTCCTTTAGCCTTGTCAGTATTTCCAGGGCTATGGCGCATTCTATCCTTTTTTTCTCCATCACGCAGCCAACCCTATAGTTCTTCCTTATACTCCCCGCTGCCTTGTAGCAGTTGGCATGGCACCCCCCGCTGCACCAGAGCCGTGCCCAACAGTCCCTGCAGTCCTCCTTGTTATAGACATGGGCATCCCTAAAAGCGGCGGAGATATCCCTGTCCAGTTCACCGTCAAAAACGTTTCCCATAAGAAAAGCCCTATCTCCAACAAACTGGTGGCACGGGTATAGGTCCCCTTCCGGGGTTACCGCCAGGTACTGGTTCCCCGCGCCGCACCCCGAAAGCCTTTTTATCGCGCAGGGACCGTTATACAGGTTAACCTTGAAATGATAAAAACTGAATTCATCCGGTGTCCCGGCCCTATTAAGGCATTCGTCGAACAGCTTGTCGTATTCGCAAAGTACAGTATCAAGGTCCTGCTCCCGTATTGAATAGGGCTCCTCCGGCCCCGACACCACCGGTTCAACCGAAATCTCTTTAATCCCAAGGTCCGCTATATGCAGCACATCTTTAGAAAAGTCCAGGTTTTCCCGGGTAAAGGTACCCCTCACAAAATAGCTCCTGTTTTCCCTTCTTTGGACAAAACCCCTTATGTTGTCCACTATAACCCCATAGCTGCCCGTTCCATCCCGAAAGCATCTCATTCGGTCGTTTACCTCCGGCCTGCCGTCCAGGCTTAATACAACGTTATACATGTTTTCGTCAAGGTACTCGGCGGTATCCCGGTCGAGGGCCACCGCGTTTGTGGTAAGCGTAAACCTAATATCCTTACCGGCCTCTTTGGCCCTTTTTTTACCGTATTCCACCGTGTCCTTTACCAACGGGAAATTTAAAAGGGGCTCACCGCCAAAAAAATCAATTTCTATGCTGTGCCTTTTACCGGACTTTTCGATAAGGAAGTCCACCGCCCTACGGGCCGTTTCCCGGTCCATAAGCAGCCTCTCCCCGTTGAAGTTTCCCTGGGAAGCAAAGCAGTACCTGCAGCTTAAATTGCAGTCATGGGCCACGTGCAGGCAAAGGGCCTTTATTACTTGATCGTTGTACCTTTCCGCTGCAACTCCCTCATAAACATCCTTTGAGAACAAAAGCCCGTCGGCCTCCAGCTTTTTTATCTCTTCCAGCCCCTCGGCAATATCCGCTTCATCAAACTCGCTTTTAAGGCTGTCAATAACAGCCTCATCGCTGCGGCCCGGATAGAAATCCAGTATTCGGTACACCAGCTTGTCCGTTACATGAACGGCGCCGCTTGCTACATCCAATACTATTGGTATCCCGTTCTTAATAAATTTATGAACCGCCGTCATCTGTATCCCTCCGCAAAGTCTGCCCCATTCTTTATTACTGAAAAAAAAGCAGCCTAGCTGCTTTTAGATTTGCCTTTCTCGCATTCCTGGTTGCCGACGGTACATGAGGTCTTGCATGCCGACTGGCAGGAAGACTGGCATTCCCCGCAGCCCCCTGTTTTGGCCGTATCCTTGAGTACCGCTCCTATTATGGTTTTTATATGTTTCACTTGAAAACCCCCTTGTCCGTTTGTTGTTATTGATAGTTCGCAGGTCCCTTCAGCCTATACCCGTCATCCGGCACCTTGCACCAATAAACGGTGGTCGATTACTATGTATTTCCCATAGAATTATAACACAACGTGATGCTTTGTAAAAGCGTTATTCTTCATCGGATGAGATTTATTCCTATCATACCTCCTATGGCACCCACCGCTACACCCAAAAGGACCTTGGACAATACGTATTTGTCAAAAGTAAACCCGTCCACCGCGACCCAGCTCACAATTACAACAATGCCGATAAATATTATGCCGCAAATAATGCCGTACAGCCAGCCCCTGGATTTTGCCCTCATTGCCGCTCCCGCACCGGAAATGGTAAGCCCCATGATTATTATTCCCTGGGTAACCATGGGTACAATTCCCTCCGACAGTCGTGTATAGGTAACAAGAAGGGCAAGAATCAAAAAACATATCAATGAGAAACCGTATCCGATACCCACGGATTTAAGAATAATGGACATGCGCAGCCTGTTGTCCGCCCGGTTATCCTTCATGGCAATCCCCCCAAAATAAATTTCCTATGACAAACTTATGCTTTTTCCGGAATTTTATTACTACATAAAAAAAGAGCATTCCGCATGCTCTTTTTTTGTATTTACTCGTCCTTTTCTATCACGCTGCCTACCGCCCATTTTGCAAATTTAAGCTTTACCTTGTCGGAACCGACTTCCACCGTGACTACATCCTCTTTCACCGAAACGATTTTGCCCATTATACCCCCTATTGTCACTATCTGGTCCCCTTCCTTCAAGGCCGCTCGCATCTCCCGTATTTTCTTTTCCTTTTTTTTCTGGGGGGCTATAATAAGGAAATAAAAAACAACCAATAATATTATTGGCAACCCGAACGATTGAATAAACTGCTCCACCTATACTCCTCCTTTGATAATATTTACCCCTTATTATATTCTCCAAAGGCAGTGCAATTCCTCTAATAATGTATTATTTTCGTTCAGTACCCGTATTTTGCAAAAAACTCGTCCCTAAACTCCGGCAAGTAATCCCCTTCTATCGCTTCCCTTATTTTATCCATAAGTCGCATTGTAAAATACAGGTTGTGAAAAGTTGTAAGCCTTAAACCCAAAATTTCGCCCGCTTTCAGCAAATGCCGTATGTACGCCTTTGTATAATTTGTACACGTATAGCAGTCGCATTCCGGGTCCAGCGGCGAAAAGTCTTCCGCGTAAGCCGCGTTCCTTATCACCACCCTGCCCCTGGACGTCATCGCGGTTCCATTCCTTGCTATCCGGGTCTGCAGAACGCAGTCAAACATGTCTATGCCCCTTATTACTCCCTCTATAATGGAGTCCGGGCTGCCCACCCCCATCAGGTACCTGGGTTTGTCGGCAGGCATAAGGGGAACAACCTCCTCCAGCATTTCATACATGATGTCCTTTGGCTCACCGACGCTCAATCCTCCCACTGCATATCCCGGAAAGCCCAGTGAAGTTATCTGCCTAGCGCTTTCCCTCCTCAGGTCCTTATAAACCGACCCCTGTATTATGCCGAACAGGGCCTGCCCCTCGGTATTTTTGTGCGCCTTAAGGCATCTTTCCGCCCACCGGGCGGTAATATTCATGGACTTTTTTGCGTAATCATACTCGCAGGGATAGGGCGGGCATTCGTCAAAAGCCATCATTATATCCGACCCGAGGGAATTTTGTATTTCAACAGCCTTTTCGGGCGAAATAAAGTGCCTGGAGCCGTCTATATGGGACCGGAAGTGCACGCCTTCTTCGCTAATATCCCTAAGGTCCGCCAGGCTGAACACCTGGAAGCCGCCGCTGTCGGTCAGTATAGACCTGTCCCAGTTCATAAACCTATGCAGCCCGCCGGCTTTCTCCACCAGTTTATGTCCAGGGCGCATATACAGGTGGTAGGTGTTGCCCAGTATTATCCTTGCGCCCATTTCTTTTAATTCCTCCGGCGTCATTGTCTTTACCGTCGCCTGGGTGCCTACCGGCATAAAAACAGGGGTATTTATTACTCCATGAGGCGTTGTGAGAAGCCCTGTCCTTGCCCCGGTTCTATTGCATTCTTTTAGTACCTCGAATTTTATAGCCATATAAACCTCCTGCGCCTTGTCAGCCTGTCTCTACAGAATAAGCATTGCATCCCCGAAACTGAAAAACCTGTACTTTTCCTCCACCGCCACACTGTACGCCCTTAAAATATTTTCCCTGCCCGCCAGTGCGCTTACCAGCATGATAAGGGTGGATTCCGGCAGGTGAAAATTCGTTATTAGTCCGTCCACCAGCTTGAATTCGTATCCCGGGTATATGAATATATCCGTCCATCCCTCCCCCGGGACCGCTCGTTTCCCTGACGCAACCGTCTCCAGGGTCCTGCAGCTGGTGGTCCCCACCGCAATAATTCTTCCTCCCCCGTCTATGGCCCCATTTATAACCCTGCATGCCTTCTCATCTATACGGTAATATTCGGAGTGCATTACATGCTGCTCCACCTCTTTTGCCTTAACCGGTCGGAAGGTCCCCAAGCCCACGTGAAGGGTTATGTATGCCGTATGTATTCCTTTTTGCTCAATTTCCCGCAAAAGGTCCCGGGTAAAATGAAGCCCCGCAGTGGGGGCGGCGGCAGAACCTTCCTCTCTTGAATATACCGTCTGGTACCTCTCCGGGTCGTCCAATTTTTCCCTTATATAGGGAGGAAGCGGCATGGTGCCAAGCCGGTCCAGCACATTTTCAAAGACACCCTCATACTCAAAACGGACTATTCTTCCACCGGCAGGGGTGCTTCCCAGGACCTCCGCTGCCAATTGGCCCTCCCCAAAGACGAACTTTGAGCCGATCTTTGCCCGGCGGCCCGGGTTTACCAGCACCTCCCACCGGTCTTTGTCTATTCTTTTTAGCAGCAGAAATTCCATCCGGCCGCCGGTGTTTTGTTTATATCCAAACAGACGGGCAGGCATACCCCTCGTATCGTTTAATACAAGACAGTCCCCCGCCTTCAGGTAAGCGGTCACATCCCTGAAGGCGGCATGCTTTATATCCCCGGTTTTTTTATCCAGCACCATGAGCCGGGACATATCCCTTTGGTCTAGGGGTTTTTGAGCTATTAATTCCTCCGGCAGGTAATAATGGAAGTCCCTGACCTTCAATATCCTTTCATCCCTTCCCCTACTGTACGACACAGCCCTGGTAATAGTATTGTAAAATATCTATATAGCTATACCCTGCCTCCGCCATGCCCTTTGCGCCCCACTGGCTCATACCCAGGCCGTGGCCCCAGCCTCTTCCGTTG
>JAAYEV010000063.1 GCA_012728565.1 Clostridiales bacterium | reverse complement strand
GCTTTTTCCCATGCTTCATCCCCTCCTTCGTCATAGTCTTTATTATAACGCCTTGCGGAACATTTAGCAATCCAATCAACAGAACCGTCCCCTTGATTACCCTTGATTACCCTTGATTACTTAGAAAAGATTAGAAAATTTTCCGGTTTACCTGTATACTTTTATATATGGCAGGTACTATCAACGCACAGCGGCTGCCTGCGCAAAATAGTCTACACATGGAGGTATCGTAATGAGTAAAGTATGGTTTAGCCCAATCGGGGACAATTCATCACCGGATGTAATATCGCAAAAAGTTTTAAAACTATATAATGCTGCAGGCTTTGAAAAAATATTTGGGAAAAATGAGTTTGTGGCGGTAAAAATCCATTTCGGCGAAAAAAACAATACGGGGCACATTAAACCGCAGTGGATAAAACCGCTTCTTGACGCCGTCAAAGAAAAGGAATGCAAGCCCTTCCTGACCGACACCAACACGCTGTACCGGGGTGAGCGCCAAAACTCCATTGACCACCTGATGCAGGCCTATGCCCACGGGTTTAGTATTGAAAACCTTGGCGTGCCGGTAATAATAGCCGATGGGCTTTTATCCAAGAATCATTCTGAGGTGTCGATTGACGGAAAACGCCATAAATCAGTCAAAATAGCCAATGATATACTGCACAGCCACTCGCTGATGGTTTTGAGCCACGTGACCGGACACATACTTACCGGTATGGGGGCGGCGATAAAGAACCTGGCAATGGGCTGTGCGCCAAGGAGCGGCAAACAGGTCCAGCACGCCGATGTAAAACCTAAGGTAAACGAAGAAAAATGCAGGGCCTGCGGGCTATGTATAAAATGGTGTCCAAGGGATGCGATACAGATTTACGACGGGACCGCCCGGATAGACGTTGAAAAATGCTACGGCTGCGGCGAGTGCATCGCAACCTGCCGGTATCACGCAATTAAGAACTCCTTCAAAAATACAAGCGTACCACTGCAGGAAAGAATGGCCGAATACGCCCTGGGCGCTGTGAAGGACAAGGAAGGAAAATGCTGCTTTTTCAACTTCCTCACCCATGTCACCAAGGAATGCGACTGCGTGGACAAGGCCCAGGACAAGATAACCGGCGACATAGGTATACTGGCGTCCTACGACCCGGTAGCGATAGACAAGGCCACCGTGGACCTTTTGATTGAAAAGGCAGGGAAAGACATAATTAAAGACCTGTGGCCCGAAAACGATTACAGAGTCCAGATAAGGCACGCGGAAAGTCTGGGGCTGGGCTCGGGCAATTATGACCTTGTAAAAGTTAAATAATAAATGAATGGGTTGTGATTCCGAATCGTCCTGTTACGGCAAAGAGCAGAAGCATTATATAAGTAAAAGCCGGGAAATACCATAGAAATTGCTGTTAAAAGGAGACTTAGACATGAATGAAAACGCCGTTATACGGGTAAAAAGAAAAAGCCAGTACACTGGCTCGCTCAGTAAGTTCAAAATAATCATTGACGGCAGCCTTGCCGGTAAAATTAAGGATGGCGAAACCTCCGAATACAGGGTTGTCCCCGGCCGGCACACGGTTTACGTGAAGCTTAGCTGGGACTGGACCAGGAGCCGGATACTTACATTGGACTTAGAGCCGGGACAGGTTGTAGACCTTGACTGCGGGAACAGGAACGGGTTTTGGATTGTCCTTATACCTGTCTTGGCTCCGCTTATAAGATTCTACAGCCCTGCCGGAAAGGAAAATGCCTATATGTACTATTTATTCGGCTTGGCGACAGCACTGTACCTGGCAGCGTCCGTCATTCCATCGTTCTTTGTCTATCTGAAAAAAGGGCGGTGTCCCCAGGGTTAGGTCCCGCCGCCGTTTCTATCCGGAGCCCTGTCCCCCCGGCCGGCTAAACCGCTTAGGGATTATTCCCCCCGGCGGTTTAATTTTTCTTCCATATCCAAGAACTTGCGCCGGG
>JAAYEV010000062.1 GCA_012728565.1 Clostridiales bacterium | reverse complement strand
GTTATTGTGAAGCTTACCATTTGTAATGATGGGGTTGTGAATATTTTTGTGAGTTCGGCCATGTTTCCTGTCGCGGTTATGGCATGTACTATGCTTGCTATTACTTTTTTGTCCGTGGTGCCGTCGGCTTTTAGGGTGACCAGTAAGCTCAGATTGTCAAAAGGGGTGTAGGCTTTTTCTATTATTTCTTCATCATAGGATTCACAGACTATGATTCCTTTGTCACTTAGGCCTTTGTCCAGAAGGGTTTGCTGCAGTGCTGCAGGGAATGCTCTGAATATGTTGCCTGCTCCGAAGTGCAGCCATATTGGGTCTTTTAGTGTGTTTTGTTTTACTTTGTTAATATCAAAGGCTGGCAGTTGATAGCCTTTGTCTTGCCATGGTTGTTTGTTTTTTAAGTCTGTAATGCCAAGTTTCATTTTTATCACCTATGTTTCAGGTTGTCTATAAAACCCGAATATTTCCACTTTCATACTACCATATTAGTATACTACTTGTCAATCACTATTATAATATAGCGTTATTTGTATGAGCTACTTAATAAAAATGGTAACCCATCATAATGATGCCTTAATTGCTATAAAAAATGGAACAGTATAATTTAGAACCAATTTTAACTAACTTTATTGTAGCAGAAAATCCAGATACTGGCTAAGAAGTAGTATCAGGTCTATACAAAGAATAACTAAAGAGGATGAAAAGCGAGCTGTAGACATTTTGTTCAAATATAATGATAAGACTTTTTCTTATATAGATGCAACAAGTTTTGTTTTAATGGAGAGACTAAAAATTGATACAGCATTATCATTTGGCAAACATTTTATACAATATGGCTTCAAAAATATCTCTTTTAAAATTAATTAAAAAAAACGGCTTCCAGTAGCTTGTATAGGAAACCGTTTTTTTTAGTTTGTCTATAGCACCACGCTACTGATATAAACTCCCATATCGCGCTGCGTCCTATGCTACATATGTTTCAATGTACGTCTTAAGAATTCTCTGGTGCGTTCTTTTGCTGGATTATTAAATATTTGTTCGGGCCTTCCTTCTTCTTCAATAACACCCTTATCCATAAATACAACTCTATCAGATACTTCTTTTGCAAATCCCATTTCGTGAGTTACTATTAACATTGTAAGGCCGGTTTTAGCAAGTTTTTTCATGACCTTAAGAACTTCTTCCACCAATTCTGGATCAAGGGATGATGTGGGTTCATCGAACAACATAACATCCGGTTCCATTGAAAGGGCCCTAGCAATGGCCACCCGTTGTTTTTGACCGCCGGATAATTGCTTCGGTTTTGCGTTAATATATTGTTTCATTCCAACGACTTGCAAGTATTTCATAGCTACTTTTTCCGCTTCTTCCTTGGAACGTCTCAGTACTTTATTTTGGCCTACAGTACAGTTGCTTAAGACATTGTGATTATTATATGATTAGTACCCAAAAACTATAGTTTTTTACAAACCAACTTAGCCATTTAAGCCGCAGCCGTAACTTGAAAACAGAATATCTTCGACAAATGTCTGTGAAATATAGATGCAAGAGCCTTTATGCGGCTATATAGTCTACTCTTTATTAGCCTTTTGCAGTTAATAGCCGATATTTTAAATCCTAAGTGGATTTTTGAGCGCACTAATCCCCTGACAGGTAAATGGTCGATATTGTAGCGCCTTCTTAATACAGAGGGTATGCCTTCAACTCCAGCCCTTTTACTGGCAATCTTTTTATATTCATCAGTTTTCATTTCTACCATAAGTTTTGCTCTATGGAATTTTGTTTCAGTCACCTGGAAGAAATACCTCTTCTTCTGCGACTTTAGAGGGCAGTTTGGAAAGTTAGGGCAGCTATCGCAGATTTCTTTAGTAAAGTGAGCAGTATAAGCTCCTCTTTTGAAGGTGCTCTTTACAGGTTTATGCCCCATAGGGCATTTTGAAACCACCTGCTCTTTTTCGTCTATTTCAAAATCTTTAAAACCGGCATTCTCCTCATTTACACTACGACCAACAAGACCCGTGGGGATAAGATTTATATTGTTCTCTTTTGCTTCCTTTGATAAGTCATGGGAGTAATATGCACCATCTACCAACATATTTACTTCATTTTCCTGCTTGCCAAGCTTATTGATGGTGTCTTTTGAAAACTTTTGGTCACTATATGTGTTTTGCTTTAGGTCATACTGGGTGATGATTTTATGATCCTCATCAAAGGTCTTTACAATGTTTGCAACATAACCTACGTGCCCTTTATTACCTTTAGTGCGATATGTTGCATCAGGGTCAGTAGGGTTTTGAAGACTATCGGGTCTTACCTCTTTTGAAGGCTTTAGCTTGACCATAGAGTCTTTATTAACAGTCTGTTCTTTTAGCATACGGGCTAAAATATTAAAGGCTTCGGTTTCTTCGATGGACTGGCCTTTACATAGATGGTAAAGCTTTACAGCATCGGCTGTTAAAGCTTTAAGCTTACTGTCTAGATCTTTATCTCGGCTACGGTATATGGTTTCATTACGATGCCCTTCTTCAAGGTAAACCTTTAAAGAATCTGGCAATATTTGAGGACTTGATTTTTGTATTTCCTTGATAAGTCTTTTGTTACAGGAATATATAATCTCAAGTCTAGAGAGTTTCTTGCATGAGGAACTTACCATAAGGGAGTCCATCCTAACTGTTCTGCCATCAATATCAAGTATCTTGGTAAATTTCTTGGCATGAGATTCTATTTCTTCTTGGATAAGTCTATGCCGTGTTCTTCGTAGTATCGATACACTAATCTTCTAAAGTTTGAGAGGGATTTCTTTGAAACAGGTTGTTCTTCAAAGCTTGTAGTATGCAAAGCATATTGATACCTTAAATCAAAGTATAGTGAATGTATTGCTTCCTCATCTGTTTGAGCAAATATGTCTTTAAGCATTAAAAGGTCAATGTATACGTTAACTGGGTTGTTAGGTCTGCTCGCAGGATTACTGCTATAAAGAACTGAAAAACGCTCTTCGTTTATTAGTGGGAAAATGGTATTACTAAATTCTTCAGCCTAAGTATTTTTAAGAATCCTGTTTTCTCTATTAGTTAATCTGTATAGCGGATCATCAATAAACATTTGTTGTAAGATATTACGGCAAAAAGACATTTTCATACCCCTTATCCTTATTTTATACTACTATAATTATATCATAAAAAGCTTGATGTGTTAAGGGTTTGAAGGGTTTTTGTATTTTAGTTTTTGCCGATTGTTTTTAGAATTCTTTAGGTTTTAATTTACTAATATTACCAGGTTTCTGGGTACTAATCATATTATAATATCATATTTTATAGCGTTGGGTATAGTCTGTTTTAAAATTACTTATTGAGATTTTGCGTTCAGAAATGAAGATAACGGCAAATGAACCCTTTTAAATTAGACCGTTGTCAAATTTGGGTAGAACGCAGCAGGGGCAGCATATAGATGCATGAATGAGGCTTTATGCACTTGCCAGGATACTGAATTCCTAAAGCCTGCGAAGGATATGCCAATTGAAAGTAACCGGTCTACTTAAGGGAAAGTGCCGTTATCTTTATTAGAGTAAGTTTTTTATCGGATTTATTCTATGAACTTATAATATCAGATATATTTATTGGTTGTTTTAGCATATCATTTTCCAGCAAGAAGTCTTGTGTCTTTTCAAGTTCTTCTATGTCATTTTCCATTATTTCGGGGTTAAAATCATACCAATCATACATAGTGACTACATTTTCCTCGGAAATTCCCGTTTCCTCAGCAGCCATTTTGTATACTTCTTCAGGATGTTCTTTCATGTATTGCAAACTCCTATTGTGAACTTTCATATATCTTTCTACCAAATCAGGATGCTCTCTTAGAAAATCACCTCTCACGGCAATAACTATGGTGGCATCCAGCAATCCTTCCCCCGTTGTTATTATGCGGCCACCTGCATCTATTGCCTGGGGCACCGCAGGGCCTGCCACAAGAGCCGCATCCACATTGTCAGAGTTCATAGCTGCTACCGCCTGAGGAATGCTCATGTTTATATATTCCACATCTTCAATGCTCATTTGGTTCCTGCTAAGTGCTTCAAGAAGCAGTTGATGCAGTATGGTGCCCTTAGGTCCTGCTATCTTTTTACC
>JAAYEV010000061.1 GCA_012728565.1 Clostridiales bacterium | reverse complement strand
GGCGCTATAAGGCTGCATGGCTTTCATAAATGAACGGATATAAAGGCCATTAGACAGAAAGATTCATGGAAGAAAACTACAGGTTAATATTGGAATACAAAAAGATAAATAAATTGCCACCGATTACTTGACACTTACGTTTAAAGGCGCCGATTGGTTTTTTGCCGTGAAGAAATGTATAATAAGACTTGCATTTATTTGACTGCCAGCTCTTGCCTGAATTTTTCGATTATTTTCTTTTCCAGCCTTGAAATGGTCATCTGCGACACCTTGAGTTCCTTTGCGATCTGGGCTTGGGTTTTTCCTCTAAAATACCTGTCCTTCAGCACTTTCAGCTCGTTGGGCTCCAGCTTGTCAATGGTTCTTTTAATGAAATCCCGGTTTTCCACCCACTCTATACTCATGTCCTCCGATCCTATAAGGTCCCCCAGCGAAACCCCCTTGTTGGCGTCATCATTACAGGGCTCGTCCAGGGATTGGGGAGAATAAACCCCGCCTGCCTCCATGGCCTCCAGCAGTTCTTCCTCGCTCACCATAAGATGCTCGGCCAGTTCCGGGATGCTAGGGTTCCTGCCCAACCGTTGGGTCAGCTCCTCCTTGGCGTCGTTAATCTTGCCGGCCAGTTTCTGGATTCGTCTTGGAACCCTTATCATCCATTCCTTGTCCCTAAAATATTTCTTTATCTCTCCTATTATCGTAGGAGTGGCAAAACTGCTAAACCTGTACCCCCTGTCTACGTCAAACCTTTCAATGGCATTTATTAAGCCGATGGAGGCTATCTGGTAAAGGTCCTGGTAGTCAACCCCCCTGTTAAGATACTTTTTTGCCAGTATTTCCGCCAGATATGAATACTCCTCAAAGATACGGTTCCTGTTTTCCCGGGTCCTTTCTTTGCTGTACTGTTTGAATATATTGTACTCCTGTTCCTGAATCCTGGACAATTGGTCTATAATCGGCCGCTGTTTTTCCATTACGTCCATCATGTTATACCCCCAGGTACTTTTTCATGGTAATGGTAAACCCGGTGTTGGGCGCTGTTTCAAATTCCACCCCGTCCATAAGGGTATTTATAATGAATAGACCTAATCCCCCTTCCCTGGGGTTTTGCAAGTCAGGCTGGCAGAGGTCTTTTTTATCCATTCCGCAGCCCCTGTCCGCTATGCTGATGGTCAGGCATTTTGCCCCGACGCCGAATTCTATCCTGTATTCGCTGTTCTCTTCGCAGCACCCGTGCTTGATTGCATTGGTACAGGCTTCCGCCACCGCCAGCTTTATATCCTCCACCGTTTCCACGTCAAATCCCATCCTGCCTGCTATGCCGGACGCCGCCAGCCTGGCCAGGCTTACGTATTCCGGTTTGTTTGGCAGCACCAGTACCACCCTGTCTTCGCAGCTGTTTATTTTTTCTTGCTTTTCCATACTACCCGCCAGTGACATGAAATCATACCTCCAGAATGAATATTTTATCAAGGCCTGTAATAGCAAACAGTTTACGCACATTGGGCCTGAGGTTTTCAAGGTATATATTCCTTCCCTGCTCCTTCATCCTTTTCAGAGCGCCTATCAGGACTCCCAGGCCTGTGCTGTCCATATACTGCAGCTCGCTGCAGTCGATATGTAAATCCCCCGTTACCTCTTCTATGGCAGCATTTATTTGTTTTTTAAACTCTGCTGCGGTATAAATGTCAATCTCGCCTTTAACCTTCACAACACATCTACCTCCATCGTTTTGGTAACAGTATTCAGCACCGCTCATTCTATTCTTACCCCCCTAGGTTTATGTTCACACATATATTATAACAGAAATTCATTCATATTCACCGGCATACCTTTTAACTCCCTTCCGTAAAAGGGTTTCATAAAACGCATGTGACTGTTTATAAGGACCCGCTTCATAAACCTGCCCTAATAATTGCTTAATAAATTTAGGCTTGGCAGGAAAATGCCAAGCCTAAATTTATCCTTTTTTAATTGTCATCGGCTTCGATTTTGGCAATGGAAACCAACGTCTGGTCCTTGTCAAACTTCATCAGGGTTACTCCCTGCGTAATCCTACCCATCCTGGAAACTTCGCTTACATTAAGCCTTATGACTATACCATTCTTGGTGATCAGCATAATATCGTCCTTCTCGTCTACCACCTTTATGCCCACCAATTCTCCCGTCTTACTGGTAATCCTGTAGGTCTTGATCCCTTTTCCTCCCCTGTTCTGGAGGCTGTATTCTTCAAGGTCGGTTCTCTTGCCAAACCCGTTTACCGTTACGCTTAGAAGGTCTGCGCCTTCCTTTGCCAGTTCCATTCCTACCACTTGGTCTCCGCTGCCCAAGGTTATGCCTTTAACCCCCCGGGAATACCTTCCCATGCTTCTTACGCCTTCTTCGCCGAACCTTATTGAATAGCCGTTCTTTGTGGCCAATATTACATGGTCGCTGCCCTCGGTCAGTTTAACCCCTATCAGCTCATCCCCCTCCATAAGCCCGATGGCCTGCAGCCCGTTTTTCCTTTGGGAAGCGTATTCGCTTAAGGGAGTCTTCTTCACCAGTCCTTTTTTTGTTGCAAACAGCATGTACTTTTCCTCTTCAAAGTCCCTTATGGGAATAACGGCGGTTATGGTCTCCCCGCCTGAGAGCTGCAGCAGGTTCACTATGGCGGTGCCCTTCGCCTGGCGGCCCGCTTCCGGGATTTCATAGGCCTTCAGCCGGTACACCCTGCCCCGGTTGGTAAAGAACAGGATATAATTGTGCGTGGATGTAATAAATATATCCGATACAAAGTCCTCGGTTTTGGTGGTAAGGGCCGTCACTCCCTTTCCGCCCCGCCTTTGGCTCCTGTACGCATCGGCGGGTACCCTTTTGATATAGCCCAAATGGGTAAGGGTAATTGCAACCTCCTGCTCTTCAATCAGGTCCTCAATGTTGAACTCGCCGGCGTCCGGTGCTATATTGGTTCTCCTTGTGTCGGCATATTTTGTCTTTATCTCAAGCAGTTCTTCCTTTATAACGGATTCAAGTAATTCCTCTTTTTCAAGCACGTCCCTGTAATACCTTATTTTTTCCAAAAGGTCCTTGTATTCTGCGTCTATCTTCTCCCGCTCCAGCCCGGTAAGCCTTCTGAGCCTCATGTCAAGGATGGCTTGGGCCTGCTTCTCGGTAAGGCCGAACTCGCGCATCAGGCCGTCCCTGGCGACTTGATCGTTTTTGGAACCCCTGATAAGGGCTATTACCCTGTCGATGTTATCCAGGGCAATCCTTAATCCCTCAAGTATGTGGGCCCTTTCCTCTGCTTTGTTTAGGTCGTATATGGTTCTGCGGCGTACCACGTTTTTCTGGTGGTCCAGGTAATGAACAAGGATTTCCTTCAGATTAAGAACCCTTGGCTGGCCGTCCACCAGGGCCAGCATTATTATGCTGAAGGTATCCTGCAGCTGGGTGTGCTTGTAAAGAAGGTTTAGCACTACCTGCGGGTTTGCGTCCCTTTTCAGGTCCAATACTATCCGCATGCCCTTCCTGTCCGATTCGTCCCGAATGTCGGAGATACCCTCTATTTTCTTTTCCCTGACCAGTTCGGCTATCCTTTCTATGAGTTTGGCCTTGTTAACCTGGTAAGGAATCTCGGTAACAATTATCCTGTGCCGGTTGCCGGAAGAGGCCTCAATGGTTGCCCTGGCCCTTACGGTAACCCTCCCCTTGCCGGTGGCGTAGGCGTCTTTTATTCCACCTTTGCCCATTATTGTAGCGCCGGTGGGAAAGTCCGGTCCCTTTATTACCTTGATAAGGTCCTTTAGCTGTATATCCGGATTATCTATAAGCTTTACCACGCCGTCAATCACTTCCCCCAGGTTGTGGGGGGGTATACTGGTGGCCATGCCGACGGCTATGCCCGACGCTCCGTTTACCAGTATATTGGGGAACCTGGACGGCAGGACCGACGGCTCGGTAAGGGATTCGTCAAAATTGGGCACAAAGTCCACCGTATCCTTGTTAATATCCCGCAGCATCTCAAGGGCAATCTTTGCCATCCTTGCTTCGGTATAACGCATGGCCGCGGCACTGTCCCCGTCAATTGAACCGAAGTTGCCGTGCCCGTCCACAAGCACCTGCCTCGTGGAAAAGTCCTGGGCCATCCTAACCATGGCATCGTAAACGGCGGTGTCTCCATGGGGGTGGTATTTACCCAGTACATCCCCCACTATACGGGCGGACTTCCTGTGGGGTTTGTCGGGAGTAAGCCCCAGCTCGTTCATTGCGTACAGGATTCTCCTGTGCACCGGTTTGAGCCCGTCCCTCACATCCGGAAGGGCCCTGCTGACTATTACGCTCATGGCGTAGTCTATATAGGATTTTTTCATCTCTTGCTGAATATCTACGGTAATAATATTGTCCTTTGCCTGTGTCATATCCTGTCCCCCTTAGACATCCAGGTTGGTGACGTACCTGGCGTTTTGTTCAATGAATTCCCTGCGCGGCTCCACCCTGGTGCCCATCAGGGTTGTAAATATCTGGTCTGCAGCTATAGCGTCCTCCACGCTTACCTGCAGCAGGGTCCTGGTTTTGGGATTCATGGTGGTCTCCCACAGCTGCTCGGGATTCATTTCTCCCAGACCTTTGTACCTTTGCAGGCTTACCTTGTCCCTGTCCATTGTTTCAAGCACTTTGTTAAGCTGCTTGTCCGAATACACGTATATATCCTGCTTGCCGTCCCTTACCCTGTAAAGCGGCGGCTGGGCAATGTACAGGTGACCCGCGTCTATAAGCTCCCTCATGTACCTGAAAAAGAATGTGAGAAGCAGAGTCCTTATATGGGCGCCATCCACATCGGCGTCCGTCATGATTATTATCTTGCCGTACCTAAGCTTTTCCAATTCGAACTCATCGTCAATGCCGCTGCCCAAGGCGGTTATCATGGCCTTTATCTCTTCATAGCCTAGTATTTTGTCCAGCCGGGCCTTTTCTACGTTCAGTATCTTTCCTCGAAGGGGCAGTATGGCCTGGTACCTCCTGTCCCGACCCTGCTTGGCGGAACCGCCTGCGGAATCCCCCTCCACAAGGTATATTTCACACAGGGCCGGGTCCCTTTCGGAGCAATCCGCCAGCTTACCCGGCAGAGATGTGTTCTCCAGCACGTTTTTCCGGCGCGTCAGCTCCCTTGCCTTTCTTGCCGCCTCCCTTGCCCTGGCCGCCATTATTGTTTTTTCCATTATTACCCTTGCCGTTGACGGGTTTTCCTCCAGGTAACTGGAAATGGCATCCGCCGCTATGGATTCAACAATACCCTTTATCTCGCTGTTCCCCAGCTTTGTCTTTGTCTGTCCTTCATACTGGGGGTCGGTCAGCTTCACCGATATCACTGCGGTAAGGCCTTCCCTCACATCCTCCCCCGAAAGGTTCTTATCGTTTTCCTTCAGGAAATTGTATTTGCGGCCGTAGTCGTTTATAACCCTTGTGAGGGCTGCCTTTAAACCGCTGAGATGAGTACCCCCCTCATGGGTATTTATATTGTTGGCAAAGGAAAAAATATTTTCAACGTATCCGTCATTGTACTGCATCGCCACTTCCACCACGCATTGGTCCCTGTACCCTTCAAAGTACATGGGGTTTTTATGAAGAACTTCCCGGTTCCTGTTCAAATACTTTACAAACTCCACCAGGCCGCCTTCGTAGTGCATGGTGCTGTGCCGGCCGTCCCTTTCATCCTTTAATACAATGGTTATACCCTTGTTTAGAAAAGCAAGCTCCCTTAACCTGTACTCCAGCGTATCAAAATCGTAGGTTATATCCTCGAAAACTTGATAATCCGGCTTGAAGGTAATCCTTGTGCCGGTTTTTTTGGTATCCCCCTCTTCAGTAAGCGGGCTTACCGCCTTGCCCCTCTCGTACCTCTGCCTGTATACCTTGCCGGCTCTTTGGATTTCCACCTCAAGATGCTCGGACAGGGCATTTACCACCGAAACCCCAACACCGTGCAGGCCGCCGGACACCTTGTAGCTCTTACCGTCAAACTTGCCGCCGGCATGCAGCATTGTCAGCGCGACCTCCACTGCGGGCTTTCCCACCTTGGGATGGATACCCACTGGTATACCCCGGCCGTTGTCGGTAACCGTAATAGAATTATCCCGGTGAACCGTTACATGGATTTTGTCGCAATAACCGGCAAGGGCTTCGTCTATGCTGTTGTCCACCACTTCATAAACCAGGTGATGCAATCCCCTTGGCCCGGTGCTCCCTATATACATACCCGGCCTTTTTCTTACGGCCTCTATACCTTCCAAGACCTGAATTTGGCTTTCATCGTATATGTTTGCTGCATTCTTATCTACCACAGTTCTACCCCCTCGGTTTGTTTGATGTGTTTCAATCCAGAAAAAAGACTCCAGGAACCCCCAGAGCCGGTGCTTATGAGCGCTACAGTTCTGAAATATTGTGCAAAAAGCCCGCTCTCCTGCTTAGCGTGGACGAAGATATGGGGGAAAAGTATACACTGCTGTTTCCCGTCCCTTTCTTATTATTCCGGCCTCCCGCTTTTTCGGTTATTATCATTGACTTGGGTTTTTCGCCGGTTATAGTTATCACAAAACCCTCCTCCCGGGCGGTCCTTATGAAATCCCCGGTGTCACTGGACCCGGCTGCCGAGGACAAGTCTATTATGGCTATTACATCTTCGAGATTTATTATCACATTCTTTCCCAGATGCAAGAACAACTTATCTCTCCTCCCAACGGCCCGTTACTGTTCCTCCGTTGTTATTATACCACTATCTACGTGAAAAACCTTCCCCTTAGGGCATGATTTTTTCATAATACCGGTAATATGGGTACAAGTGATGAATGTCTGTACGTCGGTCAAATTTCCCAGGATGTACTGCTGCCTGGAGGGGTCCAGCTCCGACATCACATCGTCCAGCAGCAGCACGGGACATTCCCCGGTTTCGGACTTCAATAACTCTATCTCGGAAAGCTTCATGGACAGTGCGGCTGTTCTCTGCTGTCCCTGCGACCCGAATTTCCTCGCATCCGTCCCGTTTATCAGGACCACGAGGTCTTCCCTGTGGGGACCGAAACTGGTTACCCCGGTTTTAATATCCCTTGCCCTGGCGGATTCTAGCTTTTGTACAAACTGCTGCCGGATTTCTTCCGGGTCCATATCCTCTTTAATATCAACACAGGACTGGTACTTGATTTCAAGGTCCTCCTCCCCGTTGGTTATCCTGCTGTGCACAAGCTTTGACAATGCCGACAGCGTCCTCACAAACCTGTACCTTTCATAAACCATCCTGGCCCCGTATCCGGCAAGCTGCCTGTCCCAGACCGTCAAAACGTCGGCGTCCGCCTTTCCGGAAAGCCATTCCCTTAAAAGCGAATTTCTCTGGAACAGTACTTTTTTGTAATTTATCAGCAGGTAGTAATAGGAAGGCTTTACCTGGGTTATCCCCTGGTCCATGAACTTCCTTCGGTAACTGGGGCCCTCCTTTACCAGTTTTAGCTCCTCCGGGGAAAATATAACCGATATGAATTTCCCGAACAGGTCACCTCTTTTTTCCAGTAAAACCCCGTTTACCTTTATTTTTTTATTGTTCCCTCTCATTGCTATCTCTATAGCTTTTTCCCCTTCATCCGCCGCAATGGTTCCCTTAATATAAAGGGTGCCGCTGCCCCATCTTACCAGCTCACTGTCCATGAAAGTCCTGAAGGACCGTCCCGCCGAAAGCATGTATATGGCTTCTACAAGGTTTGTTTTGCCCTGGGCGTTATTACCCACCAAAAAATTAAACCCCTCGTCGAAGGCAAGAACCTGTTCCTCGTAGTTCCTAAAATTGGTAAGCTTTATATCCTTAAGGTACAACCTGTCCACTCCAATCAGCAAGGTATACTGGCTTATTCTTCCTTCTCCACCTCTATCACTAGCTTCCCGTCTATATCCACAATATCACCGGGAAAGACCTTTTTGCCTCTCTGAAGAACAACGCTGCCGTTCACCCTTACCCTTCCGTCGGCAATCATAAATTTTGCCTGGCCTCCCGTTTGGGCAGCGCCAGACAGCTTCAAAAGTTGACCAAGGGTTATATATTCACCGCTGATAAAGGCTTTTTCCATATCCACAGCTCCAGTACCTTGGAATCTCTTACTAAATGAGCATCCCTTTAAACTTATTAAACGCTTAACGTTCAGGACAGCACCCTAACCGGCAGCAGTAAGTAAGTGTAAGTTTCGCTTTCCTCCGGTTTAATAATACACGGGCTTACACTTGTGGTAAACTCTATATTAACGTACTCGTCCTCTATCACTTTAAGAGCATCGGTAAGATATTTTGAATTAAAGGCTATCTCCAAGTCCTTCCCCTCGGTCTCCACCGCCAGCTCCTCCCGCACCTCGCCTATTTCGGCGTTGGACGTTATTTCCAGGACATCCCTTGTAATATTCAATTTAATGAGGTTGTTCCTCCCTTCCCTGGCCAGCAAAGAAGCCCTTTCGCAGCTTTCCAATAGGTCTATATTCTTCAACCTTATACTGGTACCGTATTCGTCGGGGATAATATGCCTGTAGTTTATGAATTCACCCTCCAGAACCCTTGAAATAACCCTGGTGTTTTCCAGCCCGAATAACACGTGGCTGCCGGTAAATTCTATCTTGACATTGTCCTGGGTGTCCTTCAGTATTCTCTGTATTTCATTCAAAGTTTTGGCGGGTACCACCGCCTTAATACCATCATTCAAGGAATCAAGCTTTGCAGTTCTTACCGCCAGCCTGAATCCGTCCAGGGCGGCCATGCTTAACTCACCCCTCGAGCACTCTATAAGGGCCCCGGTCAAAATGGGCCTTGTTTCCTCCACGGCACAGGCAAATACCACCTGTCTTATCATACCCTTTAAAAGGTCCTGGGGCATTGAAAGGCTTTTTTCTCCGTCCACCTGCGGCAGCTGCGGGAACTCTTCACCGCTTTGCCCCTGCAGGCGGAAGCGGGAATTTGCACATTTTATCTCGGCAATATTGCCTTCGTTCACGGTGATTTCTACCTCTTCCGGGGGAAGTTTCCTTACTATTTCCCCCAACAGCCTTGAATCCAGTACAACCCAACCCTTTTCAACAATTTCCGCCTCCACCCGGCATTCGATTCCTATTTCCAGGTCGGTGGCCCTTATATACAAGGAATGGTCCCTACAGTCGAAAAGTATACCCTGTAATATGGGTAAGGTGGTCCTGGGGGGTACAGCTTTTTGGGTGATCAGTATGCCTTCCAGCAGTTGGTCTTTGCTGCATACAATTTTCATGTGGATAACCTCCAAAGCCAATTTTTTTATATAAAAATATAAATCATAATAGTAGTAATAGTAGTAGGGGCTGTTGATATGTGGAAAAGGGCGTCAACGACGTCGGTGCAGCCGCACGGTACTGTTGAAGGAATGTTATTAAACGGTGGATTGTTTTCCACACTGTCCCCTTTTATGCCATAAGAATTATTACTATATTAAAAAAGTCAACAGGATATCAACCGGTTATCCTCAAAAGAGGCGTCAACCGTACAGCCTTTTTTGAATCTCATCAATGGCCAGTTTCAGCGATTCATCGGTTTTAATCTCGGCTGAAATCTTATCATAGGCATGCAGCACCGTCGTATGGTCCCTGCCACCGAATTCCTCACCAATCTTTGGCAGGGAAAGGTCGGTTAGTTCCCTGGTCAGGTACATTGCCACCTGCCTGGGAAATGCAATTGCCCGGGTACGTTTCTTGGACTTGAAGTCTTCGATTCTAATGGAGTAATACTCGGATACTACCCTTTTAATCAGGTCCACCGTTATCATCCTGGGTTTTGAGTTTGAAAAGAAGTCCTTAAGGGCTTCCTGGGTAAGTTCCATGTTTATTTCCCTGTTGGTAAGGGAAGAATAGGCGGCGACCCTGATAAGGGCTCCCTCAAGTTCCCGGATGTTGGATTCTATTTTTTTTGCTATAAAAATCAGGACCTCGTCGGGGGTTTCAATGTTTTCCAGTTTTGCTTTTTTCTTTAATATAGCGATTCGGGTCTCGAAGTCGGGAGGCTGAATATCACATATAAGCCCCCACTCGAAACGGGACCTAAGCCTGTCCTCAAGGGTGGGGATCTCCTTTGGAGGACGGTCGCTGGATATTATTATCTGCTTGCTGGCCTCGTACAGCGAATTAAAGGTATGGAAAAACTCCTCCTGGGTTCTTTCCTTGTCCGCAATGAACTGGATATCGTCCACAAGGAGAACGTCGGTAGTCCTGTACCGGTTCCTGAATTCCACGTTCTTGTCATCCCTTATGGAATTTATAAGGTCGTTGGTAAACTTTTCGGAAGTAGTGTATACAACCCTTGTCCTGGGATTGTTTCTAAGTATATAGTGGCCTATGGCGTGCATAAGGTGGGTCTTGCCAAGGCCCACTCCGCCGTAGATAAAAAGGGGATTATAAGCCTTCGCTGGGGCTTCGGATACTGCCAGCGAGGCTGCATGGGCAAACCGGTTGCTGTTTCCGATGACAAAGGTGTCAAAGGTATACTTGGGGTTTAAGATACCTATGTCGGATTCCGGGGTATCCCCCTTGCTGCCTTGAACTTGGCCGCTGCGGCCTACTGCCCCGGATTCCTTTTCCTCGGGCAGTATAATCTTTATTTCATATTCCCTAGAAGTAACCTGCTGCAGCGCATTAAAAATAAGCGTTATGTATCGGGTTTCCAGTATATTTTTGATAAACTCGTTGGGTGCACAAAGTATTATATATTCATCAGCAATTTCAACCGGCTGGATGACTTTAAACCATGTATTGTAACTAACCTCTGCTAGTTCTTCTCTAATAAGTTTCAGGGTATTTTCCCAAATGGATGCCGTATCGTTTTGCATTATATATCCTCCTTAAATAGGTTGTCCACACAAATATCCACATTGATTAAGGAATAATTTTGATTCCCCGGGTAACTAATATAATATATAATTGAAGTTGCAAACATCCGTTTGATACCTTACATTTATCTATATATATCGAAGGTTTGGCGGATGAACAATTTGCCACGGCTATCATAAGATGCTATTTTATGATAACAAATAATCCTGATGTTATCAATAATTATCGGCAACATATCCACAAAAAATAACCCTAATTTTTCACATTATCCACAATTTCATTTTCTTGACACGTATATTTAATAGGGCTATAATCTATATATAATTCGGGAGGGTATGCCCTAAAAGCAGACACTAGGAAAGAGGGGGTGTGGCCATTGAAAATGACATACCAGCCTAAAAAAAGGCAGAGGAAAAAAGAGCATGGTTTTAGGAAAAGGATGAAGACAAGCACCGGGAGAAGGGTGCTGCGAAACAGAAGAAGAAAAGGAAGAAAGAGATTGACAGCATAAGGCCGCTCTCGGGGGGCCTTTTTATACATTTTTTAAGCGCTAAAGGCTGTCCGAAGTATCTTGTTATTTAACCCTGTCCATCGTATATCCGGAACACGTTATGGGAAGGGTTCGAGGATGTTCCGTGAACGGGGCCGGGGTAGGAGAAGGTTTTTATGTCCAAACTGGTTACACTGAGAAAGAACAGCGAGTTTTCAAGGGTTTACGGCAGGGGAAAAAGCAGGGCAAACCCCATGTTGATAATGTATGTGCACAAAAACGGAAAGGATTATAACAGGATTGGTATCAGTGTAAACAGAAAAGTGGGCAAGAGCGTTGTGAGGAACAGAGTGAAAAGGCTCATAAAAGAAGCATACAGGAAATACGCGGATAGGATTGACAAGGGCTATGACCTTGTTGTGGTAGCCCGCAGCGATACAGCCAATGCCGGATACCACGATATTGAAATGTGGATGAAAAACTTGTTGATAAGGCATAAACTGTTGGAAAAGAGAGATTGATTTGAAAAATATCCTGATATTTATTATAAATATATACAGAAGGTTTATTTCGCCGATTAAAACCGGGAAATGCAGGTTTTATCCCACCTGTTCCGAATATGCCGTGCAGTCCATCGAAAGGTACGGCGCGGTAAAGGGTATGCTAATGGCCATTAAAAGGGTTCTAAAGTGTCACCCGTTCCATCCGGGAGGCTATGACCCCGTAAAATAACTACAGATTAGGGGGAGAAAAATGATTAACTCAATCGCTGTACCATTGGGAAAACTGCTGTTTTATATATATGACATAGTAAACAGCTACGGCCTTTCCATAGTGGTTTTTACAATACTGGTCAAACTGATATTACTGCCACTTACCATAAAACAGACAAAGTCAATGAAGCAAATG
Organism: Clostridiales bacterium; assembly: GCA_012728565.1. Lineage (GTDB taxonomy): Bacteria > Bacillota > Clostridia > Ch29 > Ch29 > JAAYEV01. The sequence goes on along the minus strand of JAAYEV010000061.1, from coordinate 16,686 downwards.
CAGGAGCTAAACCCCAAGATAAAGGCCCTGCAAAAAAAATATGGCCATGACAAACAAAAACTCAACGAAAAAACCATGGAGCTTTACAGGCAGCACAATGTAAACCCCTTTGCCAGCGGATGCTTGCCCATATTAATACAACTCCCGGTGTTGTTTGCGCTGTTCCAGGTACTGAGACTGCCGGAAGTTTATGTGTTTACCCCTGAAACCTATGAGGCGGTGGGCAAAAGCTTTCTATGGATAAAGGACCTGTCGGCATCATCCAGTTTTTCCGATCCCATAAGCTATATACTTCCAATACTGGCTGCAGTAACTACCTATTACCAGTCAAAGATGGTGGCCCCCAAGAACGCCGAAGGGACCCAGAGTACCATGAACGTAGTAATGCCCCTTATGATTGGTTATTTTAGTTTCAGTTTTCCTGCCGGCGTGACCCTTTACTGGGTGCTTAGCAACCTATTCCAAATAGTGCAGCAGTATTTTGGATTGAGCCGTGGAGGGGCGGTGAAGGAGGAATCCAATTGATAACGGGAAACTATGTTATAAAAACGGGCAGGACCATACAGGAAGCGGTACAATTGGCTATAGAAGAACTGAATACAGACCTTGACCAGGTGAAAATAGATATACTTGAAGAACCGGCAAAGGGACTGCTGGGATTTATAAGCGGCAAGCCGGCAAAGGTTAAAGTAACACTTAAAGCTACGCCGTCCGACGTGGTCAGGGAATTCCTGCAAGACCTAATAAACGTTATGGGGGTTGAGGGCAGGGTAACGGTAAAGGAAGAGGAAGCCAACCTTTTACGGGCGGAGTTTAAAGGGCCGAATATGGGGGTTTTGATAGGAAGAAGAGGCCAGACACTGGATTCAATACAGTATATTGCCGGGCTGGTGCTAAACAAGAAATATCCGGATAAGTATTACCGTGTTATAGTGGATACGGAAGACTACAGGAAAAAGAGAGAGGAGACGCTGGTGCAGCTGGCAAAGAATATTGCCTATAAGGCGGTAAGGCTTGGCAAGGATATAGCCCTTGAGCCCATGAACCCTTACGAGAGAAGGATAATACATTCCGCGCTGCAGGGGGATGCCAGGGTCACTACACACAGCGAGGGGGAAGAACCGTACCGAAAGGTTATAATAAGTGTAAAATAAGGCCAAATCCGAGCAGGCGCCGGGCGCCTGCTTAAATATTTCTGACCTTAAGCGTAACCGGGCAGTGTAATGGTAATAATGAAAAATGTATAATACTTGACTTGCGGGGTGATTTAATTGGTTATAAGGGAAGGGGATACCATTGCCGCAGTGGCAACCGCTCCGGGGGAATGCGGTATAGGGATAGTGAGAATAAGCGGCCCGGAGGCCATAGGGATTGCCGATAGGGTTTTCCGTTCGGTAAGCGGCAGGACTTTAAAAGAATTGCCCGGCAGAAGGATGAATTACGGGTACATATTTAGTCCCGATGACGGTGAAAAGATTGACGAGGTGCTGGTGGTTGCCATGAAAGCACCCCATACTTATACGCGGGAAGATATAGTAGAGGTACACTGCCACGGAGGGAATGTGGCGGTAAGAAAAATACTGGAGACGGTACTAAGCATGGGGGCACGGCTGGCACAGCCGGGGGAGTTTACAAAGCGGGCCTTTTTAAATGGAAGGATAGACCTGTCCCAGGCCGAGGCGGTAATGGACATAATAAGTTCAAAATCGGAGATGGGCCTAAAAACCGCCGTCAGCCAGCTGGAAGGGGGATTGTCAAAGCAGCTGGACGGGATAAAGGATAAACTTTTATACATAATGTCAAGGATAGAGGCATCGATAGATTTTCCTGAACACGATATCGAAGAAGTCACAAGGGATGACTTGATTCAGGAAACCCGGTCGGCCATCCATATGGTGGAAAGGCTGCTGTCCACCTCCTCAACCGGCAAAATAGTACGGGAGGGCCTGAGCACGGCAATCATAGGCAAGCCTAATGTGGGCAAGTCATCGCTCCTTAATGCCCTGCTTAGGGAAAACAGGGCCATAGTTACAGAGATACCGGGTACCACAAGGGATGTAATAGAAGAATACGTAAACTTAAGGGGTGTACCCCTTAAGTTGGTTGATACGGCGGGTATAAGGCAGACCGACGACCTGGTTGAAAGCATTGGAGTGGAGAAGACAAGGGAATACCTGGAAAGCGCCGACTTGGTGCTGCTGATGCTGGATGCAGGAAGACCGTTGTCGGAAGAGGACAGGATAATAATTGATATTATTGAGGGTAAAAGAGTCATTGTGCTAATAAATAAGACCGACCTGGAAATCCGGCTTGAAATTGATGAAATAAAGAAACGGTTCCAGGAAAGACCGGTAATATACATGTCCCTGGCCCAGGGGACGGGGCTGGATGTCCTTGAGGACACCATATACAAAATGGTTTTTTCCGACGAAATAAGAACAGGGGATGCGGTAATGGTTACCAGGGTCCGGCACGTGGACTGCTTGAAAAGGGCAAAAAAAAGCCTTTCCGATGCTGCTGCGGCAATGTTAAACAAGCTCCCGGTAGACCTGGTTTCCATTGATATAAAAGCGGCCCTTGAGGCACTGGGCGAAATAACCGGAGATAACATAACCGAAGAAATAATTGACAGAATATTCCATGATTTTTGCATAGGCAAATAGGAGGGATAGTATGGAATACCACGCCGGCGATTATGACGTCATAGTGGTGGGTGCAGGACACGCCGGATGTGAGGCTGCCCTTGCGTCGGCAAGGTTGGGCTGTAATACGCTGGTGGTTACCCTTAACCTGGACAGCGTAGCCCTAATGGCCTGCAACCCTGCAATCGGGGGTACCGGAAAGGGCCACCTGGTAAGGGAAATAGACGCCCTTGGCGGGGAGATGGGCATTGCAATAGACAAGACCTTTATTCAGATAAAGATGCTGAACACCGGCAAAGGGCCGGCGGTGCACTCCCTTAGGGCCCAGGCGGACAAAAAAGAATACCAAGCCGTAATGAAAAAGGCCTTGGAGGAGCAGCAAAACCTTGATTTAAAACAAGACGAGGTAACGGAAATTATCGTGGAAAAGGGCAGATGCACAGGGATTAAAACAAAAAACGGTGCGGTTTACAGCGCCAAGGCGGTTGTGCTCACCACCGGGGTTTATTTAAAAGGCAAAATCTATATAGGGGATATAAGCTACGAGGGAGGGCCTTACGGGTTATTTGCCGCCAATGTTCTGTCCGAAAGCCTCGAAAAGGCCGGGCTTAAACTTATGAGATTCAAAACCGGTACCCCCGCCAGGGTGCACAGGGATTCCATTGACTACTCGGTAATGATAGAGCAGAAGGGCGATAAGGACATAGTACCCTTTTCCTTTATGAATGAGTTTGAGAACCTGGATAGGGAGCAGGTTTCGTGCTGGCTAACCTATACCAATGAGAATACCCATAGAATAGTTAAGGAAAACCTATTGAGGTCGGCGCTTTATGGTGGAAAGATAACCGGTATCGGGACCAGGTACTGCCCATCCATAGAAAGCAAGATTATGGTTTTCCCCGACAAGACTACCCACCAGCTATTTATCGAGCCGGAGGGAAGGGATACCTGCGAAATGTACGTGCAGGGCATGTCCACCAGCCTGCCGGAAGACGTGCAGGTACAGTTTTACCGTTCGATAAAGGGCCTGGAAAGGGTAAAAATTATGAGGACCGCCTATGCAATAGAGTATGACTGCATCGACCCTACACAGTTAAAGTTGTCGCTTGAGTGTAAGGAGATAGAAGGGCTGTTTTGCGCAGGCCAAATAAACGGCAGTTCCGGGTACGAGGAAGCCGCCGCCCAGGGGATAATGGCGGGAATAAATGCGGCAAGGAAAACCAGGGGGCAGCAGCCGGTAATACTTGACCGGTCGGAGGCATATATAGGGGTGCTGATTGACGACCTGGTCACCAAGGGAACCCAGGAGCCCTACCGGATAATGACCTCAAGGGCGGAATACAGGCTTATTTTAAGGCAGGATAATGCCGACCGCAGGTTAACCCCAAAAGGCTACGAAATAGGGCTGGTTACCGAGGAAAGATACACAAAATTCAAGGATAAGCTGAAAAAAATCCAAGACGAAATACAAAGGCTTAAGGATACCATCGTGCCGCCAAGTAAGCAGACCAATGCTTTTCTCAGGGAAAGGGAAAGCGCCGAGATAAAAACGGGTATCAGCCTTTACGAGCTGTTAAAACGGCCGGAGATTGATTATGAAAGCCTGGCGGCACTGGACCCAGAAAGGCCGGCCTTACCCAAGGCCATAGGGAAACAGGTGGAAACCGAAATCAAGTACGAGGGCTACATAAAGAAGCAGCTAATACAGGTGGAGCAGTTTAAAAAACTGGAGGACAAAAAGCTTGACCCGAACCTCAATTATTATGATATAAAGGGTCTTAGGCTGGAAGCCCAGGAAAAGCTTGCAAAGATTAAACCCACTTCTGTCGGGCAGGCTTCAAGGATTACCGGGGTATCCCCGGCGGATATATCGGTTATAATGGTATACCTGGAGAAAAAGAGAAGGGCGGAAAGTAAATGAAGAGGGAAGAACAGCTGTTAAGGGAAGGGGCCAGGCAGCTTGGGCTTGTGCTCAATGACCGGCAGGTCAGCCAAATGATACTCTACAGCGAGATGCTGGCCGATTGGAACACCAGGCTCAACCTTACTGCCATTACAGCCGGGGAGGATACAATTAAAAAACACTTCTTGGATTCCCTAACTTGTGCGGCAACGGGGTATGTGGCCGACGGCCTGAGGGCCGTTGACGTGGGAACGGGGGCTGGTTTTCCTGGAATCCCCCTAAAGATTGTATACCCGGACCTTAGAATAACGCTGCTGGATTCCCTCAAAAAAAGGATAGATTTTATAAAAAAAGTGATAGCCGAGCTGGGCCTTGAAGGGGTTACGCCTCTTCATGGGAGGGCCGAGGACCTGGCAAGGGATGCGGAACACAGGGAAAAGTATCAATTGTGTTTTTCAAGGGCGGTGGCACACCTTTCGGTGGTGTCCGAATACTGCCTGCCCTTCGTTGAAGAGGGAGGATTATTTCTTGCGATGAAAGGTCCCGGCTATGCGGAGGAAGAGAAAGAGGCAAGAAGGGCGGTGGAAATACTTGGCGGAGAAATAGCCCATAGGGCACAGTTCCAAATTCCCTATACCGACATTACCCATTACATAATAGTAATAAAAAAGGTAAGGGCTACCGGGTCGGATTATCCGAGAAAAGCCGGAAGGCCGACGAAAAAGCCGCTGAAATGAGGAAGCCTGATAGCTTATGTAGAACGATTCTTGAATTGGGTAGAAGGAACAACCGGCTTGGCAAAGAAATAAAAAGAAGAGATAAAAATGTTTATTATTTGAGAAGGACATCATAAAGGGTACTGCCGGTTATGGGGAATATGTTGTGAAGGGGTGGCTTATATGACCGAGAGCAATAGTCCGGTAATTGAACTGATAGAAATAGACAGGATTAGGCCCAACCCATATCAACCCAGGAAAAGGTTCAATCACATTGCCATTGAGGAACTGGCACTGTCCATCAAGGAATACGGAGTTTTGCAGCCCATTGCCGTTAAAAGAATGAACGACGGTTTTTTTGAGCTTATTGCGGGGGAAAGGCGGGTAAAGGCGGCCAAACTTGCCGGGCTTAAGAATATACCGGCAATAGTGATGGAAATACTTGACGAAGATTCCACAATCATTGCGCTTATAGAGAACCTGCAGAGGGAGGACTTGAACTTTTTCGAGGAGGCTGAAGGGTATGCCTCGCTGATGAATGACTACGGTCTTACCCAGGAGCAGGTGGCAAAAAAAGTGGGGAAGAACCAGTCCACCATAGCAAACAAGATTAGGCTGCTGCGGCTTCCCAGGGAGGTCAAGGACTACATCGTACAAAACGGGCTTACCGAAAGGCATGCGCGGGCACTATTGAAGATACCCGAAAAGGAAATCCAAATGGCCCTGGTTTCAAGGATTGTGGAAAAAAACTTAAGGGTGAAGGATGCCGAGGACCTGGTTGAAAGGGTTCTGGACAAGCTTTCAGAAAGGAAGGAGGATATACCCCAGGAGGATATAAACAGGAATATCAGGGGGGCCATAAATTACAGGATATATGTAAATACCCTCAAGAACGCCTATAGGGCAATTATACAGTCGGGGATACAAGCCGAGTTCAGCCAAAGGGATTCGGGGGAATACATTGAGGTTGTGGTGAAAATCCCCAAGTCCAAAGCCCTTTCTTCGGGATAAGGGAATTCTCACTTGCAGCAGTGGCGTGTATATATCCCAAAGGATGGACGGGTGTTCAAAAAAGGATATTAATCAGCAAATTATGCTGCCTTAGGGCAGTTTTTTGCATTTAAAGAAGGAACTTATGTTAAAACAAAGAATTTAAAATACAGAATAATACATATGAGGTGATTTAGTGTCTAAGGTTATTGCGGTGTTCAACCAAAAGGGTGGTGTAGGGAAAACCACTACAAACGTAAACCTAAGTGCCTGCATAGCGGTGAGGGGCAAGAAAGTGCTTGTGGTGGACATAGACCCCCAGGGTAATACCACCAGTGGACTGGGCATAGATAAAAAAGAACTAAGAAAAACCATATACGATGTTTTAATAGGAGAAGAAAAGGCAGAGGATGTTATTATCCAAACAGCGGTGGAGAACCTGTCAATAATCCCTTCCAGCGTACAGCTGGCAGGGGCGGAAATAGAGCTTACAGGGTTTGAAGAAAGGGAAAAAATGCTCAAAAAGGCCCTGGAAGGAATAAGGGACGAATACCAGTATGTTTTTATAGACTGCCCCCCTTCGCTTGGACTTCTTACGATAAATGCTTTAACGGCCGCGGACAGCGTACTGATACCAATACAATGCGAATATTACGCCCTTGAAGGGGTGAGCCAGCTGATGAATACCATTTGGCTTGTTCAAAGGGGATTAAACCCGGACCTTAAAGTTGAGGGGGTGGTCCTCAGCATGTTTGACGGCCGGACCAACCTGTCAATACAGGTGGTGGATGAAGTAAAACGCTACTTCAAGGGAATGGTGTACACGACAATAATACCAAGAAACGTAAGGTTGGCGGAGGCCCCCAGTTACGGAGTGCCCATACTTATGTACGACCCCAAGTCAAAGGGCGCGGAAGCCTACGAGGAGTTGGCGGACGAGTTCATAGAATACAGTGAGGAGGGTTAGAACATATGTCAAAGAAGAGGCTGGGCAAGGGCCTTAACGCCCTGATACCGGAGCTGCCCCAGGTGGATGACCAGGGAGTTAAGGAAATTCCCGTGAACGATATTACACCAAACAGGAATCAGCCGCGGCAGAATTTTGACGCGGAAAAGATGGAGCAGCTGGCGGAATCCATTAATAAACACGGAGTAGTGCAGCCCATAGCTGTAAGAAAGATTGACAGTGGATATGAAATCGTGGCGGGGGAAAGACGGTGGAGAGCAGCCAGGATGGCCGGCCTGAAAACGGTACCCGCAGTTGTTATGGACCTGGACGAAAGGCAGGTCATGGAAATAGCCCTCGTAGAGAACCTGCAGAGGGAGGACTTAAACCCCATCGAAGAGGCGGAAGCCTATAAAACCCTCATGGAGGAATTTGGCCTCACCCAGGAGGAAATATCCTCTGCTGTCGGGAAGAGCAGGCCGGCAATAACCAACACCTTAAGGCTGTTAAATTTATGCGCGGAGGTTCAGGGGCTGGTAAAGGAAAACCTGCTCTCCGCCGGACATGCGAGGGCGCTGATTGTGCTTGGGGAAAAGCAGCAGCGGGAGGCGGCGGAAAAAATATTAAAAGAGCAGTTAAGCGTCCGGGAAACCGAGAAACTGGTCGGCAAACTGGCCGGTGAGCGCAGGGAAAGGGCAGCCGGGGTAAAGGATAAAACCCCGTGGGTGGTGGATATGGAGGAGCAAATCGGGGAAGTTTTAGGCACAAAGGTGCAAATAACACAGGGAAAAAAGAAAGGGAAAATAGAGATTGAGTATTACGGCACAGAAGACCTGGAAAGGATTTTGGAACTGATAATGAACTGATGTTTCACGTGAAACATTCCGGGAGGACGTGCAGGATGAAGGTTTACAAGGTAAATGCCTTTACATACCGGGGCATGGGCGGCAACGGGGCGGGGGTGGTCCGATGCATAGACTTTCCTCCGCCGGAGGTAATGCAAAAGGCGGCGAGCGTATTGGGCTTTTCCGAGACTGTTTTTATCCGTCCCGTTAAAGGGGGTTACCACAGCCGGTTTTATACGCCGGAATGCGAAGTACCCACCTGCGGGCATGCCACAATAGCCGCTTTTTTCTTGCTATCGGTACTGGGGGAAATTAGGGGCGGCGACGGCGAAATCAAGCTGCGGCAGGAAACCGGCGAAGGCAGCCTGCCTGTATACGTAAGGTTCCGGCAGGGGAGGGTGGACAAGATTTTCATGGAGCAGTCCCCGCCAAAGTCCCTGGGAAGGGTAAAAGACCGGGAACTGGAAGAATTGTGCCGATGCCTGGGGTTGGACCCGGCAAACATTGGCGTGGCGAAGGGCGGCGATGTCGAGGTGGAAATTATAAGTACCGGCCTTCCGGATATAATGGTACCGGTGACCTCCAGGATAGCCCTGGACCGAATCAGCCCCGACTTTTCCAGGCTGGCTAACCTTTCACGGAGGTTAGGGGTGGTGGGAGCCCACGTGTTTACCATGGAGACCGGGAACGATGACTTCACAGTACTGTGCAGGAATTTTGGCCCCGCGGTGGGGATAAACGAAGAATCCGCCACCGGCACCTCCAACGGGGCCCTTGGATATTATTTATACAAGAGAGGCCTGCTTCCGGGGGGAGAAATGGTATCCGGCCAGGGATACGGCATGGGAAAACCCTCGGCAATTTACGTTAGGGTTGAACGGGACAAGGTGCTGGTGGGCGGGAAGGCGGCGGTAGCAGGGGCTTTGGAAATGGACCTATGACGGCTTTGCCCCACTAGCGGGCTGTTTGAAGTTTTCCCGGATTACGCGTTAAATCCGGGAAATGGGTTGATTATTGGCTGCCTGGGGCATAGTATATATTATGCAGTGCAAGGGCGGCCGTAAGTTTTGTTTCACGTGAAACAATTGGGCAGAAAGGCAGTGTTTTGTAATCATTAAAGGGATGGCATTATTCCCTGCCAGGAGGTTTACACATGATTTATCTTGACAATGCAGCCACCAGTTTCCCAAAACCCGAAAGGGTCTATGTTGAAATGGACAAATGTATGAGGCAGTACTGCGCAAACCCGGGCAGGTCGGGGCACAGGCTGGCCCTAGAAGCGGGCAGAGCCATTTACAGAACCCGGGAGCGGTTGTGCAGGCTGTTCAATATAGAGAGCCCTATGCAAGTTGTGTTTACATCCAACGCAACCGAAGCTTTAAACCTGGGCATAAAAGGACTGCTTAAGGAAGGGGACCACGTTGTTACCACCTCAATGGAGCATAATTCGGTGGCAAGACCGCTGACGGCGCTGAAAGCGAAGGGAGTAAGCGTAACCTATATCGGGTGCGATTCAAAGGGGCACTTGAATCCGAGGGACATAGAAAGAGCCATTAAAAAAAATACCGCCCTGATTATTATAACCCATGCCTCCAATGTAACGGGAACCCTGATGCCGGTAAAGGAGGTGGGCTGCATAGCGAAGGAAAGGGGCATACCCTTTATGCTGGACGCGGCCCAGACCGCCGGCATATACGATATTGACGTTAAGGATATGAATATAGACATCCTTGCTTTCCCGGGGCATAAGGGGCTGATGGGTCCCCAGGGGACCGGCGGTCTTTATATTAGTGAAAATCTTGATGTGCTTCAGATGAAGGAAGGAGGCACCGGCAGCAGGTCGGAGGAATTGGATCAGCCGATAGTGGTGCCGGACCGGTACGAGAGCGGCACCCCCAACACCGCAGGCATAGTAGGGCTGGGAGAAGGGGTGGGATTCATACTGGAAAGAGGAACTGCCGCCATAAGAGGGCACGAAGAGGAATTAACCGGCATGCTGCTGCAGGGTTTTAGTCAAATTAAAGGGGTAAAGATATACGGTCCTGCCAATCCCAGGCTCCAGGCCGGGGTGGTGTCAATAAATATAGGGGACGGCGATTCCGGCGAAATAAGCTATATTCTTGACAGGTCCTACGGTATAGCGACACGCTCCGGGCTGCACTGCTCCCCGCTGGCCCATAGGACCATAGGCACCTTTGACCAAGGCACCGTAAGGTTCAGCATAGGTTACTTCAATACACGGGAGGATATAGAAGCCGCCGTCCGGGCGGTGGAAGAAATAGCGGCAGAAATAGTTTAACAAATTGAAACGGCCCGTTAAGGCCGTTTTGCTTCTTTCCAGTTGGGTATTATGCTGGTTTTCTGAAGGGCTTTTATTACTATTAGCGTCAGGGGACCGATCAGTATTCCTATTATACCGAATATCCGCATTCCTATATAAAGAGAAATTAGTGTTGCCAGCGGGTGAAGGCCTATATTCTTTCCCATTATTTTGGGTTCTATTATCTGCCTGGTTACCACTATAACACCGTACAGCACAAGCAGGGCTGCCGCCAAGGAGTAGTGTTTCATTATTATGTTTATTACCGCCCATGGTATAATCACCGCCCCGGTGCCTAATATCGGAAGGGCATCCACCACTCCTATTACTATTGCCATTGTCAGCGCATAGGGTACACCGATAAGATAAAGCCCTGTAATTGTTATCAGAAAAGTTATGCCCATAATGGTCAGCTGAGCCCTTATAAATCCCCCCAGAGCCTTTATCAGGTCTGCATAAACGCTTTTTATCCTTTTTATGATGTCTTCCGGGACCTGCGAAGCAAACACATTGCGAATCAGGTACATATCCTTGCTCATCATGTAGGAGGATACCATGGTCACGATGATAAACAGCAGTGTTTTTGGAAAGATACTAAGAAGGCTCATGGACCTCCCTATTGCACCGCTTATTGCAGAAGCCAGGGAGTTGATCAGGTTAATAATGCTTGACCTTACCACTTCGGTTGTCTCAGGGGTTAGGTTTATATATATATTTTGCCCGTAAGCAATCCAGTCCTCGGTGGCCCTTCGAAGAACCACGGCGTACTGCGGAAGGCGTTCCAGGATATTGCTCAGCTCCATAACAAGCCTTGAGGCTCCAACAATTATAAGAAGGGTTAATACTGCATACAGCAATAATACCGAGCATATGGAAAACAGTCCCCTCGGCAGCCTAGTTTTTTTCTCCAAAAAATTTACCAGGGGGTTTACCAAGAGCGCAATAATCCATGCCAATATAAAAGGTAAAATATACACGAAAAACCTGGTAATGAAAAGATATAAAAGCAGGACTATGCTTAGCACAAACAGGGTTTTGAAAAAATATACGGTGTATTTCTGGTACTGCTGCACGGGCTACCCTCCCTGTATTTACTTCTTTTCCTAATTATTGACGGATACGTATTCTTAAATAATAGAATAGCATATAAATGCCTTAAAGTACATAATAAGTAGTTGATGCAGAAAAGGAAACAAAAAAAGACAAATAATTGATGGAGCATGCAAGTATATAGCAGGAAAAGGCCCGACGGCGTAGAATATTTATACCGAAAGCGAAGGAGGTAATCTATGAACCCGGATACGATAGTGCAAATGATACAGGCAAATGCAGTCATTATCACAGCAGTAAGTGCCCTGGCAGCAATGGTTCTATTTTTTTTGTTCTTGCTTACCGTCCGAAGGATCGCCCTGTTGAGCAGAAGGTTGGACCGTTTCATGAAAGGCAGCAGCGGCGATAGTATTGAAGATATGGTTGTAGAGTATAAACAAAGGATAGAAGGGCTGGAGAGCTTGGGAGGCGCTTTGAACGGCAGGGTAAAAGCGTTGGAGACGATACAGAGGGGATGTATACAAAAAACGGGTCTTGTGAGATACAACGCATTTTGTGATACCGGCTGTGACTTAAGCTTTTCACTGGCCCTTCTTGACAGTGACGGCAGCGGGGTGGTACTGAGCAGTCTTTACGGCAGAAACGAAAGCATCATGTACGCGAAACCGCTGGTTAACGGGAAACGCCGGTATGCCCTCTCCGCGGAAGAACAGGAGGCAGTGAACAGGGCCTTGAAGTAGGGGGAATATTGATGAAAACAGGATACGTGGTTAACCCCGTCGCGGGCAAAAGGAAATCGGTGGAGTTGATACCCCGGATAAAGGAGGCGGCCCAAAAAAGGGGACAGGAAGCTTGCTTATATATTACCGAAGGACCGGGGGATGCCGAAAAAAAAGCTGTCGCTGCGCTAAGCGATGGCTGCAGGGTCGTGGTGGCGGTAGGAGGAGACGGGACGGTCAATGAAGTGGTTAACGGCATAGCGGAAAGCGGTGCCGTTATGGGAGTGATACCCGCCGGTTCCGGCAACGACTTTGCAAGGACCCTGGGTATACCGCTTGACTTTGAAGAGGCCCTGGAATGCGTGCTGCAGGGCGGGACCCGTTCGGTGGATGTAGGCCTTATAAACGGTAGGCGTTTTGTTAACGTAGCCAGTGTGGGATTTGACGCCCAGGTGGTTTTGGAAACGTATAAAATCAAGAAAAGGATACGGGGACCCCTTGCCTATCCACTGGGTGTGCTTAAAACCCTGGCCGGTTATAGGCCCTTTGCCATGGAAATTGAAACTGACGAGAGAACCATAAGGAAACAAGTCCTTCTGGCTGCTGTGGCAAACGGGGTTTACTACGGCGGAGGAATGAAGATTGCTCCCGAAGCTGTGGCGGATGACGGCCTGTTTGACGTGCTGGTGGTGGAGGACATGCCTAGACTTAAAATTCTTAGGCTTTTTCCGATGATATATTCGGGTAGACACCTTTCACGGTCCGAAGTGGAATATTTCAGGACCGGCAAAATCAAAATAAGTTGCGAAGAAGGACACATAAATTCCGACGGGGAGATTATCGGCTCCTGCCCGGTAGAAATGGTAATGCATGCGGGAGGAATTACCGTAATAGTTCCCCGGGAATAAAAGCGCCACTCCGGGAGGAAAATAATCCTGGAGGTGGCACGATGGCAAAAACAATTGCGGTAGACAGCCGGTTCCAGGATTTGATAGAGACATTGAGGGCAAGGGGTTACGAGGTGGTGGACCTGTACAGCGGGCACACCGGCGTCGAGGCCTGTATCTATTATGACGGAATTAGGGACTTTCATAATACCGATTATTCCCGGGACGCCGGGGTGCTTATGATAGACGGCAAGGGCAGGTCGATAGACGATATAGAAGCCATACTTCAAAGGGGCGTTTACAGTTCTCTTTTCTAGGGGGTATACAATGTTCGAAAACCGAAGGACGGCCGGACTTGAACTGGCCAAGCATCTTAAGGACTACCACGGGGAAGACGTGGTTATACTGGCGGTACCAAGGGGAGGTGCACTTGTTGCCAGCGCAATCAGGGAAAAACTGGGGTGCCAGTGGGACCTGATAATCCCAAGAAAGCTGGGAGCGCCTTTTAACAGGGAGATTGCCATAGGAGCGGTAACCCAGGACGGAACCCTGCTGCTGGACGAGGAAATGATCAAGTACCTCAATGTCAGCAGGGAATACATTGAAAAGGAAAAGAAAGCCCAGATAGAAGAGATAAAAAGAAGGATGAAGCTGTACATGGGAGACAGGGAACCGGTGCCCATAAAGGGCAAACGGGTTATACTGGTGGATGACGGCATAGCCACCGGGTTTACCATAAAGGCAGCCATAAAGTCCATACAAAAAGCCGGAGCCACCGAGATAGTCATCGCGGTGCCGGTAGCCCCGAGCGACGTGGTGGAGGACCTGCTGGAGGTTGTGGACAGGGTTGTATGCCTTGAAAGTCCGTATCCCTTTTATGCCGTGGGGATGTTTTATGAAGATTTTCATGAAACCTCCGACAGCGAAGTGATTGAGCTATTTACGGAGCAAACCGGGCAGAAGGAGGATCGCCCATAATCCTTTGAAGACTGTAATGTATGCCGGTGGATATAATGTTTGCCATTTTCATAACCAGGCTGAGCCGGGTATTCTGAAGTATAAGGTATTCCATAAAACCGCCAAAATTTACAATTCCGCTTACGTGCATATCCCCTACACAGGGGAGGTTTTTTTTGACTCCCGCACCGGGCCTTAGGGGGCCTTCGCCGATTGTTATATGCCCAATCCTCTCCATGGAACCCAGGCTGGCATCCACGGCAATTATAAAGGGATTGGAATAGCGGCTCCGGATTTTTTCCAGGGTCTCCTTCAGGTTTTTGGCATGCACCGGCCTGTCCAGGGTACCGTATACCAGGTACCGGCTGCTGTTCATGGCTGACAGTTTATAACCTACAAGCGGCCCGAGGCAGTCACCGGTGGACCTGTCGGTACCAATGCATAAAACAATAATGGAGCCTCGGTCATGGGTATAACAGACATTAAAACAGTCGGTAAACTTTTCCGAAAACAAAGACAAGGGCAGGTTTGAATTTATGTCAACGGTACCGTAATAGGTACGGGAGGGAAGGAGCATGATAAAATCCTCCGTCAGGGTTTTTAATATAGTCTATTTTGGTGGTATAATTATTATTACGATTTACAGTTTTTCACAAGGGCAGTTCAATAATACATGGTAATATTTCTCTACTTATCAAGGCGCAAACCGGGTGGTGCGGAAAAAGGCAGGAAGGAATCCCATCGGTGTTAAAGAATAAAGAAAAAAGCGACGGAAGGGGGGCTCTCGGTGAGACAAAAAAGGTTCAAGCAGGAAGGAAAGGGAAAATACCTGGCTTTTCTTGTATCGGCGGCGGTTATTATAACCTGCTTTGCCTACCCTTACTTCTATACCGCCCTTTTAAGGACCGAGTTCAACCCCAACAACCTGATCCGGGTTTCCAATTTCGAGGGGCACCCGGAGGCCCGGCAGGGCTTTGCGGTGCTGTCCGGCAGCCTGGTCAGCCTGCAAGGGACCACGTTAAAGCTTCAGGCCGGTGACGGAAGGACCCTGTGGCAGAAGGAATTGAACCTGCAGGAGCCCTTTATAGCGGCCCTTGGGGAAACAATAGTGGCGGCCGATATGAAAAACGGGGAAATATACGGCCTGGACCGGCTGGGCAGGAAGCTTTGGGATTCAAAGCCGGCGGGCGGTATAATAAGGATGGGGGCGGACAAGGAGCACCTTTGGATGAGAACCCGGCACGAAGAGCTGGCGATAGTGGAAGTGCTGGACAAGGACGGAAAGGAAAAGGCCTATTTGCAGCTTGGGGAGGCGGAGGTGACGGGTGTTTCGGTTTCCCGGGACGGGTCTTTGATTGCTTTATCCGCCGCCGGGGTCAAGGAGGGCAGCATCACCGGCAGCGCCGTCCTATACAGGAGGGATGGGTCGATTGTCTGGGCCAAGACCTATAGGGACAGCCTGATTATGGGGATAAAGATTACAAATGATGGCGATGTGCTTGTTCTGACCGAAACAACGCTGTTTAGCCTAAGCGCAGGGGGATCTATTAACTGGCAGAGGAATATCACCGGGTATATCCTCAGGGCTTTGTTCACCGATGAAGGGGCTACTGTCCTGACACTGGCGGGGGACTACAGGAGCCAAATACCGGGCAAAACCGAACAGCAAACGGTGCTGTACGACAAAAAGGGAAACGACCTGGGACGGATAGACCACCATGAAGAAATAATCGGCTTGGCGGAAGGCCAGGGCTGCATAGGCATGTACTCGACCAGGAGGCTCCAAGTGGTGCCTATAAACGGCGGGGACATTATTGACAAAAAGTTTGACCGGGACCTGATGGCGGTATATTTATTGGAAAACGGATTTATGGCTTATATTTCCGCCGGCAAGATATATTTTGAGCCGGTGGCCGGATAGGGGTGCTGTAATGAATTGGGTGGACGGGATAATACTGGCAGTCCTAATGGTGTCTACTATAAAAGGGTACTTGCAGGGGTTTGTGACGACATTAATTAATACCGTGGCGTTTTTTGCGGCCATAATTGCCGCCCGGCTGTATTATGCGGACCTTGCACGGTACATAAAGGAGAATACCGCTTTTTATAATAAAATATATACGATGGTACTTGACAGCCTGCAGGGCGAAAGTTCCCTGTTTGGGGGAGCGCTCTCCGGGGGCCGGGACCTGCCGGAGGCCTTAGAAAACTTAATACCGCCTTCGGGCGTGGTATCGCCAGCGCAGGGCTATACCCTGGCAGGTGCTGCCCAGGCCGTTAGCGGTATAATTATCAACCTTTTAAGCATTATATTAGTATTCATTGCTGTAAGAATTTCCTTTGTCATAATTGCGGTGCTTTTGAACTCCTTGGTTAAGCTGCCGGTGCTTAAGCAGTTCAACAAGCTGGGGGGGATTGCGGCAGGGTTTATTAAGGGAGTTGTAGGCCTTATGCTGGCCTTTGCGCTTGTTATCCCGGTAACGGCAATTCTTCCGGTCGAAGGCCTGTTAAAGGGCATTGAGGGTTCGGCGGCAGCGATATACTTTTACAGGTATAACTTTGTTGTCCCGTGGGCCCTGGATGTATTGTCCAAAATTATTTAGGAGGTGTAAAGGAATGGAGAAACAGATAGATGCAAGGGGACTGGACTGTCCGCAGCCGGTTATACTAACGAAAAAAGCCCTTGACGAGATGGAGGAGGGTAAGGTTGT
>JAAYEV010000006.1 GCA_012728565.1 Clostridiales bacterium | reverse complement strand
GGTCTCCCCTTTCAATTGTGCCAAGCCTTATCCTTTTGCCGTCCATCTCGGCCCTTACATCTTCGTCCAGGTGGTATGTCACGTTGGTGCTGTAAAGCCTTAGGGTTATTTCCATGTCGTCTTCATCAAGCTCCACCACAACCCCCTGGACCTTTTCAAGGTAGGCGTTTATTTCACTTACGTCGCTGCCGTTAATAATCTGAAGCTCGGCGGTCATGCCCACCACCAGGTCGCCAATCCTCGCCCTTTTACCTTCCACGTATATATCCGCATCACCCAGCGAATAGGTATAGGACCTGCTGCCAACCGCCACCGTTACGTTTCCCCTGCGGGTGTCCACCGAGGTGATTACGCCCTCAACTTCTGTCACGACGTGCTGTGCATTAATCTTAAGGGCCACATCCGCCCTGTAGCTTATTTTAACCGCCATACCCTCCGCCAGTTCGCTGAACCTGGCGGCTTTGCCGTTTACCTTAATCTCGGTGTTTTTATTGACGCTCAGGGTCCTGTAGGAGCTGCCAACCTTGACCGTTATGGTACCGTCTTTTTCGGACAGCCCGGTAATCACACCCTCCAGCTCCGCTTCAAGGCTCTCGGCAACAATTCTCAGGGCAACGTTGTCACGGTACCTTACCACCACCGGCATATCCGCCATCAGGTCCTCCACCTTTGCCCTTTCCCCGTCTATATAAACCAGCGTATTGTCGTCTATGACAAAGTCGTAGTTGGAATTCCCCACCTTAACCCTTATCTGGTTGTTCCTGATCCTGTATATGGTTCCTTGGACCTCGCGTGTATAGGCCGCGGACTTCGCAGCAATTTCCAGGGCGGCTCCGCTCTTCGCCAGCACTTCCACTTCCATGCCGTTTTCAAGGTCCTCAAGGCCCGCCCTTTTGCCGTCAAGGGTTATCTTGGTATCGTCTTCAACCTCGAAGGTCGCCAGCCTACCGCTTTCAAGCTTGACGGTAATCTCCTTCACCCTCTTGGTATTGGTGACGGAGTATATTGTGCCCCCGACTTCAATCGCTTCTTCGTCGCCCGGGTCGTGGTCGCCCTTGGCTTCAAGTCTTATAACCCTGTTCCTGTCGTCAACACGAAGCCTTACGGTATCGCCCTTCCTTATGTCAGCAAGGTCGGCATCCTTACCGTTTAGCCTTATATCCGCGTCTTTCTTAACAGTGAAAGTGAACGTTGCTGTGCCGGATTCTATTGTGAGTTTGCTGTTCCTTACGTCCACGTCGGTAACTTCTCCGCGGAAGTTTGTGATAAGCTTATCCTCGTCCTTCTTTTGGCCCTTAAGCTCTATGAATGTTACCTTGCCGCTGCTGTTGAGGAGTATTTCAACGTAGTCTCCCCTCTTCAGCTCGCTAAAGTCATAGTACTCGCCGTCCTGGTAAACGGCCACCCCTTCTATTCCCTCGTACCATTTTTGTTCGCCGTCCACGTCCAGCTTAAGTTCATAGTTTTTTGCATCAATCTCCAGTACCCTGCCGTATACTTCATTTCCCTCGGGGTCGCTGTCCACCCTGTCGTCTATACGCTCAAGGAGGACCGCCATTTCAGCCCTTTTTACCGCCCCGTTGGGATTAAAGGTGCCGTCGGCGTTACCCTTCATAAGCCCCAGTTCGTTCATCACGTATATATACCCCACAGCCCCCACCGGTATTGCGGCATAGTCTTTAAACTTCAGCTTTTCGTTCATGTGCTCCTCGGCTTCGTCTTCCTTGCCCAGCGCCCTAACGAAGTACTTTGCCACTTCCCAGCGCTTGGCCGCCGAATTGGGGTTAAAGTACATCAGGTCCACTTCATCGAGAATCCCCTTCTGGTATGCAATGCTCACATAACCGTAAGCCCACGGGTCCAGCTTTCCGCCCCTGTACTTCGGCGGAAGGTTGTTGACCCTCCGGGCGTCTTCCTCCCAGCCCATAATCCTCAGGGCCATTATCACAGCCTCCAGCTGCGAAACCGATGCATTGGGCTTAAAGGTGTTGTCCCCGTAGCCCTTGATATAGCCCTTGACGCACATCTTCTCCATGGCGTTCTTTGCCCAGGGAACCTGGTCAAGGTCCAACAGGTTCACAAGCATTGATAGGGTCACCTTTTTCTGTATCCCCGGCGGCAGGCCTCCTCCCTGCTTCCAGTTGGGTGCGGCGTAACCCGTTGCCGCAAACCCCAGTACCATTGCCATAACCAGTGTCAGCGCTACTAGTCTTTTCATGTGCACTCCTCCCTACATATTTACTTTTATGTATAGTCGCGTACGCTTTGTTATATATATTCGCAATCTTTTTCCAATATCCGGGGGTATGTTTTATAGTAATTTATGGAAAGTATCATGAGACATATCTGGAGAGTAAGCAGAAAGAGAAGGATTGATGACGCCCAGCATGGGTGGATTAAGGTATAAAGGAAATAATAAAGAGATTGAAAGAAAATTATTTCTTTCAACCCCTTTAAGCTACATATTAACGACAACCGGCACAAAGGGACGCATTTTAGAGACCATGATTTTAAGAAACCATTTTATCGTAGTTTGCCAATTTGGCACAACTTGCCGTCCTTGTGATTAAGCTACTTTATCGTTATAGTTCACTATAGTAATCTCGGCTTTATTACTTACAATTTCATCAACTATTTTTTCCAATGCTAATGCAACCTGGTTTTCGAAAAAGCTTTCGCCGCACTGTTCGCAAACTTCTGCCGGCACATTTTTTATTATAATAATATGTCCATTGATATCAACAATATGGTTAATATCTTTTTTTGTTAATTCCCCTTTACATACGATGCAATTCATCGCTTTTTATCCCTCCTTGTCTTAAAATCCTCATTCCAATGTTCAAGATCAGGCTTATAAGTTGATATCATCCATACTCTACCTTGACCAACTGCACAAACCACATGAAGCGCTTGATTATCACCACTTCTTCCCAACACTAAATAACTGGGATACGGATAGTCAAGTGGATAATGTTCTATGACCTCTCCTGTAAGTATGCAGTTAATCACGTCATCAATTCTAATTCTTCTCTGTCTCATTCTGGCGAGCATATGATTTCGCCATATAACCTTTTGGTCCTTCACAAGTTTTTTTATTTGGTTTATGTCGGTGAATGGTTCGCCCATATTAACACCGCCTACACATCTTATTCTAATTATAATAATAACACAACTTTGTTATACATAACATAATATATAACCCGTGCAGCAAAGAGGCTTTCACTGCTTATTTGTAGCCCGTGCCAGGCAAATCGAGTAGGAGGGGGTGATTAACCCCCGTCCTCTCACACCACCGTACGTGCCGTCCGGCATACGGCGGTTCGAAAAGATATTAATGGACTAATGAATATCTTTCGGATACTGACTTTAGACCCAAACTTTTTAGGTAT
>JAAYEV010000001.1 GCA_012728565.1 Clostridiales bacterium | reverse complement strand
GGCAAACTGCACTTGGGAAACTATTTCGGGGCTTTGGAAAACTGGGTAAAGCTCCAGAATGATTATAAAAGCTTTCATGCCATAGTGGACTGGCACGCCCTTACCACCGCTTACGAGGATACATCGGAGCTGCAGCAGAACATAATGGAAGTGGCACTGGATTGGCTGAGCGCCGGCCTTGACCCGGACAAGTGTATTGTTTATGTGCAGTCGGAAATAAAGGAGATTGCGGAGCTTTTCCTGCTGCTCTCGATGATAACTCCGGTATCGTGGCTGGAGAGATGTCCCACCTACAAGGACCAGCTCAAACAGCTGGAAGGGAAAAATATTGCAAATTACGGTTTCCTGGGCTACCCATGCCTTATGGCGACCGATATACTGGTCTTCAAGGCCAAGTATGTTCCAGTGGGGGAGGACCAGATTCCCCATCTTGAACTCAGCAGGGAGATAGCCAGAAGATTTAATTACTTGTACGGTGATACATTTCCGGAGCCGGAGGCGCTGCTGACCGAGGCAAAGGTGCTTCCCGGGCTGGATGGAAGAAAGATGAGCAAGAGTTATGAAAATGCGATATACCTTTCGGATTCCCCGGAGGAGATTCAAAAGAAGGTTGGGTCAATGATAACCGACCCGCAGAGAATACGAAAGAACGACCCGGGAAACCCTGAAGTTTGTTCGGCCTATGCACTGCACAAGGTGTTTACCGAGCTTGCCGACCTTAGGGAAACGGAGGAAAAGTGCAGGGGCGGAGCCATAGGCTGCGTTGCATGCAAAAAGAGGCTGGCGGATAACCTAAACAGTTTTCTTGAACCCATTAGAAACAAGAGGGAAAGCTTGGCGGCAAGCCCGGATACCGTATGGGATATACTTAACGAGGGAGCGAAAAAGGCAAGGGAATTCGCTGCGATAACACTGGAGGAAGTTAGGGAAAAAATGAATCTGAAACCGCGGAAGTGATCAAGATGCCTTACAGTGTTAAACTGGAAGTTTTTGAGGGCCCCTTTGATTTGCTTTTCCACCTTATTGAAAAAAACGAGGTGGATATATACGACATCCCGATTGCGGATATAACCCGTCAGTACCTTGAATACCTTGATGAGCTGCGATTTTTTGACATTGAAGTAGCAAGCGAGTTTTTGGTCATGGCGGCAACCCTCTTGCACATAAAGTCAAAAATGCTGCTGCCCGGAAAGGAGAAAGCAGAGCAGGAAGAGGTTGACCCAAGGCAGCAGCTTGTGGAGCGCCTGATAGAGTATAAGAAGTACAAGGATGTAACCGGGGAGCTGAGAAAACGGGAAGAGGTCTGCCAAAAAAGGCTCTTCCGGGAGCCCTTTCCGTTGGGCGATTACGACGCCCACGACCCGTTCGTGCCGGACGTTGACGTTTCAGACCTATGCAATGCTTTTGTACAGGCAATGAGAAGGTATATAAACCTTTATAACGATGACTACAACCTAAGAAAGAGCCTGGAGAAGGAGAGAATATCGCTAACCGACCGGATTAACCATATAAAGAACATTATGAGACGGGTAGGACGCATAAGTTTCAAGGGGCTTGTAGAAGGCTGTGCCACACGGGCGAACGTGGTGGTAACATTTCTGGCGCTGCTGGAACTTGTAAAGGGAAGAAAAATTGTGATTGAACAGGCGTTTAATTTCGCAGATATAATTATCCAAAAAAGGGACAGCAAAGGTAGGAAATAGCCTATGGAAGACAGGGAGATAAAAAGTATAATAGAGGCGGGGCTGTTTGCGGCGGGGGACCCGGTGAGCCTTAAGGACCTGTGCAGCGTGCTTGACATGGACCAAAAGGATGTTCTACCCCTACTAAAAGAGATGAAGGACTGGTACAACTACGAGAGGCGGGGTATTCAGCTTATTGAGGCGGAAGGGCACTACCAGTTTTCCACGAGGCCCGAATACTACGAGTACATACAAAAGCTACATACTCCGCAGCGGAGGCAGGGGTTGTCCCAGGCCGCCCTTGAAACCCTGGCTATAATTGCGTACAAACAGCCCATAACCAGGGCGGAGGTTGAGGCCATAAGGGGCGTACAGTCGGATACCGCTATAAGCACCCTAATAGAAAAAAGGCTTATCCAGGAGGTTGACAGGCTGGATACCGTAGGACGGCCGATACTTTATGGAACCACCATTGATTTTTTAAAATATTTCGGACTAAGCAGTGTCAAGGAACTGCCGGACATATTGGAGAAGCAAATATCATACCTTGATGAAAATACACGGTGACGTGTATTTTTTTTACATTTAAGGCAAGATAAATCGAAGAGGAGTATTCTTGGAGGTAATTATGGATGGGTATGGGATGGGCGGTACTGACTATACTGTTTCTTTTAATTGTTGTACTCATATCAAGGATTAATATAAGGGTCACCTACTACAGGACGGTTAAAGGCGACGAATTCCTGATTACTGTTTCCGCCCTATACGGCTTGGTAAAAATGAAAAACGAGCTAAACCTGCTTGAACTGCTGATTAACGGGACAGCCGGGCTGAATAAAATAGGGGAGACGAGGCCGGCGGCCAAGGGAACGATTAAGGAGCTAGGGTATTTCAAATACGCCGAAAAAGCCTTGAATAATTATAGAAAATACAGTGCAAAGGCCAAACGTTATAAAAATGTGGTCAAATACTTAAAGCGAAAAGTCTGTATAAAAAGTCTCAAATGGCATACCGTACTGGGTACTGGTGACGCCGCCGTAACTGGGATTGCCATAGGTTTTTTATGGAATATTAAGACTATTGTTGCCACACTACTGGGAATAGGATTTAAACTAAAGGAACTTCCCGATTTAGGAATATCACCCTGCTTTGCCGAACCGGCGTTTACAACCAACTTTGACTGCATATTAAGCATTAGAATCGGTCATGCTATTACTGCGGCAATGCTCTATTTATTAACAGTCAAAAAAAAGGACGGTGATGCAGTTGAGCGAGCATCCGATTGAGGCCCTGATGAAAACCACCATGGAAAACATCAAGCAAATGGTTGACGTAAATACCATAGTGGGTGACGCCGTAGAAACAGTGGAAGGAACGGTAATCATCCCCATCTCTAGGGTTGCCTTTGGGTTTGCATCCGGCGGGGGAGAATATCAGGTGCAGGAGGCAAATGAAAAGGGTGGCCAGGGCGGGAGTAAAATGCCCTTTGCCGGCGGTGCCGGTGCGGGTGTTTCGGTGCAGCCGGTTGCGTTTATGGTGGTGGGCAGAGAGCACATAAAACTGCTGCCGGCAAACAGCAGCGGTATGATTGAAAGGATAATAGAGATGACACCACAGGTCATTGATGAGATTCATGGGGTTGTGAAAAAAATGCGTATCGGTTCGGGCCGGGTTGAAGAAGCCGAAATAGGTATTGAACAGTAGCCGGTTCATAAAGAGCGGACCTTAATTAAGTGCTAAAACAAACGGGGAGGCAGCATGATAAGAAGGCTTGGGATATTTGCGGCAGTCTTTATGATTGCAGCCGGAGTGCTGATGCCATCGGTCTGCGCGGGGCAGGACCTTTGCCCCAATTCAAAGGCTGCCGTACTTATAGACGTTGCTTCGGGAAGGATTCTTTATCAAAAGAATATGGATCAGCAGCTTCCGATGGCGAGCACCACTAAAATAATGACCGCCATCACGGCTATCGAGGAAGGAAATCTGCTGGATACGGTAATAGCCAGCCTTAGGGCACAGAACACCGGCGGCTCGTCCATTTACCTGCAGGCCGGTGAAAAGCTTACGCTGGAAGAACTGCTGTACGGCCTTATGCTGCAGTCGGGTAATGACGCGGCGGTGGCTATTGCGGAGCATATAGCAGGGAGCTGCGAGGAATTTGCGAGACTTATGAATAAAAAAGCCGCCGGCATTGGCGCTGTGAATTCCAACTTTATAAACCCCCACGGCCTGGACGCCCCGGGGCATTATACCACGGCGGAGGATTTGGCTAAAATAACCGCCTATGCGCTGAAAAACCCGGAGTTTAAAAAGATAGTTGCAACAAAGCAGAAAAAAATTCCCTGGTGGGGCAGGGACTATTCAAGGGTACTGAAAAACAAAAACAAAATCCTGTGGCAGGTGGAGGGCGGAGACGGTGTAAAGACGGGGTACACAAAAAAAGCAGGGAGATGTCTTGTGGCCTCCGCCACAAGGGACGGCTGGCAGCTGGCTTCGGTGGTGCTTAACTGCGGTCCCATGTGGGAGGAGTCCAAAGCCTTGCTGGAATACGGTTTTAATAACTACAAGCCGGTTGTGTTTTACGAAGCGGGGCAGTTTGTAAAGACCATAGCTATTAAGAAGGGTAAAGAGGAAAGGGTGAGATTGGTTGCGGACAGGGCCGTAGCTGTTCCATTAACGGCGGAAGAGCGGGAAAGGGTTGTGCTGGTTGAAGATTCCGAGGACTACCTGCAGGCACCGGTAATGGAAGGCCAGGTAGCGGGCAGCGTGAAAGTTTTACTGGACGGCGAGGTTATTATGTATGCAAACCTGGTATGCCAGCAGAAGGTTAAAGAAAGAAGCATAAGACGCGTAATACCAGAAATACTTAAAGCATTGATTGGGTAAAAAGCTCCCTGGCGGGAAAGTCCTGCCGGGGGTTTTTACGTATTAGCCAAAAATTATTCTTTCATGTTCCTTTAAGACGCCCCCGAGGGCGCAGTCGGTATTTACACTTCGCGGATTTAAAAGGTTTTTTCTATATCTTGGCAGTAGATAAGGCTAAAATTAATGGGAAAAATATAGTAACCAATTATTATTGGCAAAAATATTTTGATATTAGGGTTTGCTGTGGCTCCTATGGTTTGCTGCATGGGGGCCATTATTGTTGTTAGGGGGGTGTAATTTTGATCGGCAGAAAATTGGAATGTATAGACGCGGGCAGCGAATACTGCCCCTGCTTCCTGGCGGAAGCGAATGAATGTATAACCTGTTCCCATCTCCAAGGCAGAGAATTCTGCGACTGCAACTGGCGCGGGGTTTGTATATACCAGGAATACGTGTGGGCAGGCAACAGGAAAAAAGAAGTACGCAGCAGTTATCCTGCAACGGTGATGGAAAAAAGGGATATATCGCAAAACACTGTTGTTTTCAGGCTTAAGGTCACAAAAACCCTGGCAAGGCAGTTGGATAGCCCGGGGGCATATGTGTTTATGCGGGATAAGGAAAAACCAAGCTTTTTTGATGTTCCAATGTCGGTGATGGCAGTGGATGTTGCAAAAGGTGAAATCCAGGTGGCGCTCCAGGTCCAGGGGGCAAAGACAAAGGCGCTGGCGGAGCCGGAAAAGGGCATAGTTGTTCGCGGTCCCTATTGGAATGGAATACTGGGCCAAAGATATCTAAAAGGCGTAAAGAACGGGAACTGCCTTGTCATAGCAAGGGGTATAGGGCAGGCCCCTGCCGCCAAGGTAGTGGCTTATTTAATTAGGGGCGGTAACAAGGTCAGGGTGATAGTGGACCCGGGCAAGGTGGGTGCCGTTTTTATAGGCGACCTTATAAAGGACCTGCCCTGCGAGGTTGAAGAACTGGACCTCAATTCCAGGCAGGGGATTAAGGTGGTAAACAGGTACCTGAAAAATGAAAACCATGAACTGGTGTTCAGCGGTGGTTCGGATAAGCAGCATTTGCACATCATTAAAGAAATTGACAAATTGGCGCAAAAACCCTTCATTGTGGTTACTAACAATAATGAGATTTGCTGCGGGGAAGGCATTTGCGGGAGCTGTTCCACCCGTATAGACAGCGGAGTTAGGGTCAAAGCGTGCAAAGTGCAGCTGGATGTGCGCAGGGTTATTGAAAGGAGGATACTAAATGGTTAATATAGTGGTTATAGGAGGGGGCTGGGCAGGTTGTGCCGCCGCGCTGGCAGCAAAACAGGCGGGAGCACAGGTCCTGCTTCTGGAAAAGACGGATATGCTTTTGGGGCTCGGGAACGTGGGCGGTATCATGCGCAACAACGGCAGGTACACCGCTGCTGAAGAAATGATCAACTTAGGAGCCGGCAAGCTGTTTGACATTACCGACAGGGCGGCCCGTCATACCATGGTTGAATTTCCCGGGCACAGCCATGCATCGCTTTACGACGTCACAAAGGTGGAGCCCATGGTAAGAAGGCTTCTTAGGGAGATGGGCATAGAGATTCGGCTTATGGCCAGGGCGGTAGACGTAATTAAAAAAGGCAATTCAATAAAAGGTATCCTGATGGCGGACGATACGGTAATAGAGGGGGATGTGTTTATTGAAACCACCGGCTCCACCGGGCCGATGGGGAACTGCTTGAAATACGGCAACGGCTGTGCCATGTGCATATTAAGATGCCCGTCCTTCGGTCCCAGAACCAGCATTAGCCAACGGGCCGGGGTGGAGGACATCCTGGGGCAGAGGGGGGACGAGTGCTATGGGGCCTTCAGCGGGTCCTGCAAGTTAAACAAAGATTCCTTAAGCGATGAAATAAGGGAAAGGCTTGACCGGGATGGAGTGGTGGTACTGAAGGTACCGACCGAGGATATAAAGATGGAAAAGCTGTCGGTAAAGGTATGCCAGCAGTATGCGATTAGGGAATATGCGGAAAACGTTGTGCTTCTTGACACGGGCCATGCCAAGCTGATGACGTCTTTCTATGCCCTTGAAGACTTAAGAAAAATACCCGGCCTGGAAAACGCCAGGTACGAGGACCCCTACTCGGGGGGTAAGGGAAATTCGGTCAGGTACCTGTCCATGGCACCCAGGAACAATTCTATGAAGGTTGACGGCTTGGAGAACCTGCTGTGCGGCGGAGAAAAGTCGGGGCTTTTTGTAGGTCATACCGAGGCCATTACCACCGGCAGCCTGGCCGGGCACAACAGCGTAAGGTTGGCCTTGGGCATGCCCCTGCTGGAGCTTCCGAGAAATCTGGTGACCGGAGATATTATTGCCTATGCAAACGAACAGATAAAACACAAGGACGGGCTCAAAAAAAGGTACACCTTCGCAGGAGCAGAGTACTTCGAGCGAATGAAGGAGAGAAAAATGTATACCATTGATAAAAAGGAAATAGAACGCAGGGTGAGCCGTATGGACTTGACAGATATTTTCAACGAGAAACTGGTATAATATACTAGGGTTTAACAAAGGATGAAGGGAGGGCTTCGATTGGAAAGGCTGCAAAAGTATATGGCCTCCTGCGGAGTTGCATCACGCCGGAAGTGCGAGGAAATAATAGCAGAGGGACGGGTAAAGGTCAACGGTGTAACGGTGCGGGAGGCCGGCCTGAAGATTCAGCCCGGTAAAGACAGGGTAACGGTTGACGGAAAGGAAATCATTCCGGCAAACAAGCCGGTATATATAATGCTAAACAAGCCGGTGGGGTATGTGTCCACAGTAAGGGACCAATTCATGAGGCCGACGGTTTTGGACCTGGTTAGGGGTGTGAAAGGGAGGATATACCCCGTAGGGAGGCTTGATTATGACAGCGAAGGGCTTATACTTCTTACCAACGACGGTAATTTTGCCTACGGCCTGACACACCCTAGACACAAGGTGGACAAGACCTATATGGTCGTAGTGCAGGGAAGGCCAGACCGCATAGAGATAGACAGGATCAGAAGCGGGGTTGAAATAGACGGGCGTATGACTTCACCGGCAGATATACGCGTTGAAAGTATCCAGGGGAATAAGACCACATTCAGGGTGGTGATACATGAAGGCAGGAACAGGCAGGTGCGCAGAATGTTCGAGGCGATAGGGTATACCGTTGTATCGCTGAAGAGGACCGGTATCGGAAAACTACAGCTGGGCACTCTGGCACCGGGCAAGTGGAGATTCCTGGAAGACCGGGAAGTGAAAGACCTGTACAAAGAGATTGAAGATAAGTGACAATACTGGTAAAATAACTATGCATGGGAAAGCAAAATTGTGTTTTGGCATTGGCCGTCAATAGTCTAAACTGAATGGAGTGAAGCAGGTGATACATATAAGAAAGGCGCTGCCGCAGGACAAGGCGGAGGACTTTATTAAAAAGGGGCTGCTACGGAAGGGCAGAGACGACCTTGTTATGGTGGTCCTGGAAGATGAATGTATAATTGGATGTGGCAGCATGGAAATAGAAGGGACATTGGGAATTCTTAATTCGATTTATGTATCCGAGCAAAATAGGAATAGAGGTATAGGTTATGGCCTGTTGAGAAGTCTTTTATTTTGGGCACAAAAAAAAGGCGCTGAATGGGTGGAAGCGCCGCTTGAGGAAAAATGCTGCGGCTTCCTGGTTAAATCGGGTTTTATGAAGGTGGATGACAATCCGCAGGTGCTGAGAATAAACATTGAGGAAGCTTTCAGTACTTGCTGCTGCAGTGGGGATAAAGGCTGAAGAGAAGACCACTGAAGGCGCTAAAAATATACATAGGGAGTTGAGTTGAATGGACCTTTGGATAACAGAATACCAGACCAAGAACCAAAAAATAAGCTGCAGGGTTAAAGAAACCCTTCATATCGAAAAAAGCAAGTACCAGGAAATAGTCCTTGTGGATACTGACGAGTACGGTAGGATGCTGCTGCTGGATGGTGCAATACAGACCACTGTCAAGGACGAGTTTGTTTACCATGAAATGATATCCCATGTGCCGCTGTTTACGCACCCCAATCCCAAAAAGGTTGCTGTCATAGGCGGCGGCGACGGGGGAACCATAAGGGAGATTTTAAAGCATAAAAGCGTGGACAAGGCTTTTCTTGTAGAAATTGACCAAAGGGTGGTGGAATTATCCAAGAGCTTTTTGCCCGAAATAAGCGCTGCCCTTGGGGATGAAAGGGCGAAAGTTTGCATAGAGGATGGCATAGAGTTTGTAAAAAACCAAAAAAACGAGTTTGACGTGATAATGGTGGATTCAACCGACCCGGTGGGGCCCGCCGTTGGGCTGTTTGCCAAGGACTTCTACCGTTCCATCCACGATGCCCTCGGGGAAGACGGCATTTTTGTAGCACAGACAGAATCGCCCTTTTTCAACAAGGAGCTAATTAGTTCCGTATTCAGGGACATAAAATCGGTTTTCCCTATAGCCAGGCTGTACCTGTGTTTTGTACCGACCTATCCGGGCGGGCTGTGGAGTTTTACAATCGGTTCCAAAAAATACGACCCTATGGACGTACAGGAAGTCATAACCGATGGGATGGGCTGCAAATATTACAGCCGGGAAGTGCATAAAGCGGCTTTTGTTTTGCCGCCCTTTGTAAAGGAGCTGTTGGAGTAGGTGAGAGCATGCAAAATCTAAAAATTGGTTCGGGAGCCCATGGAAGCTTCCTGGGAAGCATGGGTAACTATTCTTGCGCCGATGCTGTGATAATAGGTGCACCTATGGATTATACCGTAAGTTTTCGGCCCGGGTCCAGGATGGGCCCCGGTATAATTCGGGAAATGTCATTGGTTCTTGAAACTTATAGTCCGCATTTGGACGGTGACCTGGAAGATGTCGCCCTTTTCGATCATGGAGACCTGGAACTTGTGTTTGGGAACGCCGAAAAATCGCTGGAAATAATATATGATGCGGCGGAGCAAGTGTTTGCCGACGGAAAACTGCCTATATTCCTCGGAGGGGAGCACCTTATCAGTCTTCCCGTGGTTAAAGCCGCATACAATAAATACGGCAGCGAATTGGTGCTGTTTCATTTTGACGCCCATACCGACCTGAGGGAAGAATACATGGGGGAGGACATGTCCCATGCCACGGTAATCAGAAGGTGCATGGACTTTATGGAGGGGAGCAGTATATACCAGTTTGGGATTCGTTCGGGACTTGGTGAGGAATTCCGGCTGGGCAGGGAGAGGACCAATTTCTATCCCTTTGAAGTGACGGAGCCGCTGGAGATGGCTGTTAAAAAAATAGGGGACAGGCCCCTTTATGTAACACTGGATATTGACGTGGTGGACCCGGCCTATGCGCCAGGCACAGGAACTCCCGAACCCGGGGGGTGCACGTCAATGGAAATTCTGCAGGCGGCCCACCTTTTTGGGGGTTGTAACCTAATAGGGATGGATATTGTGGAGGTAATGGGATACGGGGACCCGGCGGGAATAACCGGGGTGCTTGCAGCGAAGATACTCAGGGAAGTTTTGATTGCCGTCTCAAAGGGTAAGAGGAGATAACAATAATGAGCCTTAAGGTTGTGGACCTTGTAAAGAGCATTGTGGCGGGTGTTGTGTCAGAAGGGGATACCGTTGTTGATGCGACGGTGGGCAACGGGAACGATACAATTTTCCTTGCGCGCCTTGTGGGGGAAAAGGGCAAGGTATACGGTTTTGATATACAGCAGAAAGCTATTAACAATACTGGAGAACTTCTGAAAGACTTGGGCCTGCAAAACAGGGTAAATCTCATATGTGACGGTCACGAGAATATGGACAAATACATAACCGGTGATGTGAAGGCGGTAATTTTCAACCTGGGATACCTGCCCAGGGGAAACCGAGATATAACCACTCTTCCTAATACAACCCTTACCGCAGTGAAAAAGTCCCTTCAGCTTCTTCAGCCCGGCGGTATTACCGCGATAGCAGCGTACCGGGGACACCAATCGGGTAAAAGGGAAGAGGTCCTATTGGGGGAATACCTTTCCGGATTGGACGCTTCCGCTTTTATTACAGTGTCGGTGCAAGCCGTTAACCAGGGTAACAACCCGCCGGTGCTGTGGGCAGTACAGAAAAAAGGGGGCCATGCCCAACTAATTACTACCGAATAATACAATAGAATTCAGATTTGATGTGTTATATAATAGTATTAACGGTTGATACGCTTTGCAGCCCAAAATAAGGGTACTTGCATATTCCGTTTATTGGGCTGCATAAGTATAAATAAAAAAGGAGGGAAACAATTGAAAAAGCTACAACTTACAACCAAAATACTAATCGGTCTTATTGCTGGTATTGTTGTAGGTCTTCTGCTTGGCGGCAGCCCCGAAATAGCCGTTGAGTACATCAAGCCCTTTGGTGACCTATTTCTAAGGCTCATCAAAATGATCATCGTTCCGTTGGTACTGTCATCCTTGGTAGTTGGGGCGGCCAGCATGGGGGATGTGAGCAAGCTTGGCAGAATAGGTGGGAAGACTATAGCCTACTACCTGGTAACCACTGCAATAGCTGTTGTAATTGGACTTATACTTGGTAATGTAATTAATCCCGGCGCCGGCCTAAGCATCCCGGTGGATGCAAACGTGCAGGCAGCGGAGACACCCAAAATTGCTAATACCCTTCTTAACATCATTCCCGACAATGCACTGTCTGCACTGGTGTCCGCAAACATGCTCCAGACAATAGCCTTTGCTCTGTTCCTTGGCATAGGAATTACCCTTGTCGGGGAAAAAGGCAAGCCCTTCCTAAACTTCTTTGAGAGCATGGCGGAAGTAATGTACAAGATCGTAGCAATAATCATGTCGTATGCTCCGATAGGTGTATTTGCCCTAATCACGCCGGTTGTGGCGCAAAACGGTCCGGCGGTGCTGCTGCCGTTGGCTAAGGTCATAATAGCAGTATACCTGGGATGCGCACTGCACGCAATAATAGTATACTCCGGAGCGGTAAAGATTTTTGCAAAAATGAATCCCATGACCTTCTTTAAAGGTGCGGCTCCGGCTTCGGTGGTTGCCTTTACTACCTGCAGCAGCTCGGGAACACTGCCGGTGACCATCAAGAGCGCCAGAGACAACCTGGGAGTGCCCGAGAGCATAGGCAGTTTTGTGCTGCCGCTTGGGGCCACAATAAACATGGACGGAACGGCCTTGTATCAAGGCGTGTGCGCCCTGTTCGTGGCCCAGGTCTACGGCCTTGAACTCAGCATAGCCCAGCAGCTGACAATAATCCTTACGGCAACCCTTGCCTCAATAGGTACCGCCGGAGTACCGGGAGCGGGCTTCGTTATGCTTACGATGGTATTGACCGCTGTCGGACTGCCGTTGGAGGGCTCGGCTTTGGTTGGTGGTATCGACAGAGTGCTGGATATGGCAAGGACCTGCATCAACGTTACCGGCGACATGGCCGGTTCTGTAGTAATAGCCGCCTCCGAGGGCGAACTCAGGGACCCGAAGGAATTGGAAGAAGCTAAGGGAGCATAAGCAGGACGGCAAAAAATTCTAAAGCATTAAGGAATCCCGATCTATATCGGGATTCCTTAGTATATGGAGGGATAATAATGACAAAGACAATAGGCGTAATAGGGGGGATGGGGCCCCAGGCAACGGTGGACTTTTTCCAAAAAATTCTTGACAATACAAGGGTGGAGAGAGACCAGGACCATATTCACGCTATTATTGACAATAACCCTCAAATCCCCGATAGAACGGCGTTTTTGCTGGGGAAGGGGGAAAGCCCGCTGAAAAGCCTTGTAAACTCTGCTGTAAAACTGCAGCTTATGGGGGCGGACCTTCTGGCCATGCCCTGCAATACAGCCCATTACTTTTACGATGAAATAGTAAAGTTTGTAGATATTCCTTTTATAAACATGATAGATGAGGTGGCTGCCGGCATAAGGGCCAAGAATCCAAGTAATAAGCGGGTGGGCCTTTTGGCTACAAAGGGTGTCTACAGTATGGGAATCTACAGCCGTTACCTGCAAAAGTATGGCATAGAGGCTGTTATACCGCCCGAAGAGGGGATAGAGATAGTTGGCAAGACCATATACACTATCAAGAAGGACTTAAGCCTTGTGGACCCCGCGGGAATAAACGAAATTATAGAGAATATGAGAAAAGAGGGTATTGATACCATTATCCTTGGCTGCACTGAGCTGCCCCTTATTGTTGACAAATATCCAATGGGACCGGATTATATAGATTCAACTGCGGTACTGGCAAAAAGGGCGGTGGAGATGGCAAGAGATTAAGCTCTGGCAGCAACGACAGTATAGAAAATTGTGGCTGTAATTGCGGCGGGTATTATGATAAAATAAAATAACATATGATAAATACGGAAAAAAACAGGAGGTTATACTGAGAAATGGCCAAGGTAAAAGTCACTGAAACAATTTTCAGAGATGCGCATCAGTCACTGATTGCTACCAGGATGACAACGGATGAAATGCTGCCTATTGCCGAGATGATTGACAGCGTGGGTTTCAATTCGGTGGAGATGTGGGGGGGCGCAACCTTTGATTCCTGCCTTAGATTTTTGAACGAGGACCCGTGGGAGAGGCTTAGGAAAATCAAGTCCAAAATGAAAAACACGCCCCTTCAAATGCTGCTGAGAGGGCAGAACATTCTAGGATACAAGCATTATTCGGACGATGTGGTGGAGGAGTTTGTAAAAAAGTCGGTCTATAACGGGATAGATATTATAAGGGTATTTGACGCGTTAAACGATGTGAGAAATTTGGAAAAGGCAATGGATACGGCCATTAAGGAAGGCGCCCACGTCCAGGCTGCCATATGCTATACCATAAGCCCTGTGCATACCATAGAGGTGTTTGTAAAACTTGCCAAGGAAATGGAAAGCATGGGGGCCAACTCAATCTGCATAAAGGATATGTCCGGGCTGCTTACGCCATATTACACCTACGACCTGGTTAAGGCCCTAAAGGAAACGGTGAAAGTTCCCATACAGCTTCATTCCCACTGCACCAGCGGCCTGGCACCGATGTCCTATATAAAGGCGGTGGAGGCCGGGGTGGATATTGTGGATACATCCCTTTCACCCTTTGGTTCGGGTACCGCCCAGCCGCCCACAGAGCCCTTTGTAGCCACTTTGCAGGGCACGCCCTACGATACGGGGCTTGATTTGATGCTGCTTAACGAAATAGCGGAATATTACAAGCCTATAAGGGATAAATATATTTCCAACGGCATATTAAACCCGAAGGTACTGTCGGTTGACATCAACACGCTGGTATACCAGGTGCCGGGCGGTATGCTTTCAAACCTGGTTTCCCAGCTGGAAATGCAAAACGCGCTGGATAAATACGATGAAGTGCTTAAGGAAATCCCAAAGGTTAGGGAAGACCTGGGATACCCGCCGCTGGTCACCCCCACCAGCCAGATAGTGGGAACCCAGGCGGTGATGAATGTACTTAGCGGGGAGAGGTACAAGTTAATCCCCACAGAGGTAAAGAATTATGTAAAGGGCCTGTACGGAAGGCCCACGGTGCCCATATCCGAAGAAATAGTCAAGAAAATAATCGGAGATGAACAGGTAATAGACCACAGGCCGGCGGACGATATACCGCCACAGCTTGCACAGCTTAAGGAAGAGATTAAAAAATACATTGAGCAGGACGAGGACGTATTAAGCTATGCATTGTTCCCGCAGGTTGCGCTTAAGTTTTTCGAGCACAGGCAAACCCAGCGGTATAAAATTGACAGCACGCTGGTAAACCATGAAGATATGACCTACCCGGTTTGATGAGAAGTGGGAAAGGAGAGGTGCGAGGTGGGAGGCCAGATGTGGAATTTTATTCGGCTTTTTAGCAGCTTTGGAACTCCCCAATTCCTATCTCACGTTTCAATAAAGAATCCCCGATTGTGTACTTTGTGTCTGAGTGATTTCCATTTTCAGCAGTTAGCATGGGTATAGGCCTTGTTAAGGGTGGTGGTTATGTACTGGACCACCCTTACAAGGCTTCCTCTTTTTATATCCTTACCGCAAATTAGACAGCAGTATCTTGAACTGGCGGCTTTTTCATAAAATACTTTGGTCTCGAGGTTTCCATATTTCTGCCAGCTGCTCCAGCCCTGTTTGCACAGGTCTTTTCTATTTTCATAGTCGGCATACACCCATTTCAACAGCCTGTGAAAATGAAATGGGTACTTTGTATAGCGTATATACTGGTCGGGCAGGCCCAACGAAATGGCGTAGTCTTCAAAGGTATTTTCAACTAGGGTTTGAAGGGGGTCCTGGATTACAGAGCTCTCCCAGTTATACGAGTTTTCGGTTAGCCATTTCCTAAGACAGTCAAACATGTACCCCCTGCACACAAAAATTTTCTCCTTTTTGCCCGGGTTCATTGTCGAGAAAGCATCCTTTACTATATGCACTACCTTTTCCAGGTACTCTTTTTTCTTAAAGCTACGGGGTTTGTACAGTTCAACGGGTACTATACCAAACTTGTACTCGCCCGTCTCCACTCTCAGTATGCCTATGCAGGTGCCGCCCACCAGGCTGCCGCTTCCGGCGTCGTCAATTTGAATCATTAAAGCACCTCTCAAGTGTGATACATCCGTTAGTATGTGCAAAATCGGCACAAAAAACCGCATTCTAAGGGCTGGGATGGGTAGAATAAGTTTATCCTATTATGACTGGAATAATATCGGAATAATTGGTATAATCCTGGCATGGGCCGGATTTAAAGGAAGTGAACAGGCATAGCTAAAACTTGTAAAAGGTAAACTTTCGGAGGTGCTTTATTGTGCTTATACTGGTTACGAACGACGACGGGATAGCGGCAGCAGGAATAAGAGCCCTGGCAGAGTCGTTAAAAAAAATAGCCGATGTGGCGGTGGTTGCACCCGAAAGGGAACGAAGCGCGGTGGGACACGCCATTACAATGCATAAACCCCTGAGGGCCAACAGGGTAAACTATTTCGGGGAAGGGATAAATGCATGGTCGGTAAACGGCACGCCTTCGGACTGCGTAAAGCTGGGAATGGAAGTGCTGGTCAAAGGAAAACCCGACCTGGTGTTTTCCGGAATTAACAGGGGGCCGAACCTGGGTACAGATGTTTTGTATTCGGGTACCGTTTCTGCCGCCATCGAAGCGGTGATGATGGGAGTGCCGTCGGCCGCCCTGTCGCTGGCATCCTATGAATGCGAAGACTATGGGACTGCCGCGGAATTTGCGGTTTTGTTGGCGCAAAACATGTACAGGGAAGGATTGGATGGGAATACACTGCTAAATGTAAATATACCGGCAGTTTCTAAGAGGGAATTGAAGGGCGTACGGGTTACCAGGCTGGGAACGAGGAAATACGTGAACTCCTTTCAGACCAGGCTGGACCCCCACGGGCGGGAGTATTACTGGATGTCCGGCGAGGCTGTTAACGAAAACAATGAAAGTGATTGTGACATAAACCTTGTAGCAGAAAACTACATAACCATAACACCGGTGCATTTTGAACTTACTCGGTTTGATTATATTGAAAGGCTTAGCAAATGGCGTTTTGAATTATTCAAGGGGGGGAACGGCGGTGCATGACAACGGAAAGCTCCAGCTGCTGGCGGCGAAGGAAATTACATATAATGAAGAATTGTACGTCTTAGTGGACTTCTTGAACAGAAGTTTAAAGGACAGGGACCTGGTATTCGGCTTAACCCGGGAGGGAGATGACAAGGCTATAATAAAAATATATAAAACATAGCCTCATCACAATGTTATCCAGGCTGGCATGCGCTTTGAATAAAGCGCATTTTTGTTTAGTAATATAAAAACATGTATACAATGCTACAGGTTTATATGTATACAGAATTATAAAAATGAAGTTTTTATTGCAAAAATGGTGTTGTTATAATAAAATTAAAACTGAAAATGAAGTCATAATTGCATGGATTTTTATATAGCTAAAATATTAAATATAAAGGGGGCCTATTGATGGCTACGAAACTTAAGGGACCTATTATTAAAGAGGAGTGGTGCAAAGGGTGTGGAATATGTGCCGCATTCTGCCCGAAGAAGGTTCTCGAAATGCATGGCAACAAGGTTAAAGCGGTAAACAGGGATGCGTGCAATAACTGCGGCCTTTGCGAGTTGAGATGTCCCGACTATGCTATCTACCTGGAGGAGGGAGAAAAACATGAAGAATAGCCAGGCGAGACTGATGCAGGGAAATGAAGCGTGTCTGGAAGGGGCAATAGCCGCCGGCATGAGGTTTTTTGCCGGGTACCCTATAACCCCGTCGACAGAGATAGCGGAAGGCGCTTCCGAGCGTTTGCCCCAGGTTGGCGGAAAGTTTATACAGATGGAGGATGAGATAGGCAGCATGGCTGCTGTTATAGGCGGCTCCCTGGCCGGGCTGAAGTCCATGACCGCCACAAGCGGACCGGGAATGTCGCTGAAACTTGAGAACATAGGTTATGCGTCCTTGACAGAAATACCCTGTGTAATCGTAAACGTTCAAAGGGGTGGTCCAAGCACGGGACTTCCTACATTACCCGCCCAGAGCGATATAATGCAGGCCAGGTGGGGCGCCCATGGCGACCATCCTGCGATAGCCCTTTACCCGGCTTCCGTATCCGAAGCCTATTCGGTTACGGTTACAGCGTTCAACCTTGCAGAAAAGTACAGGATGCCGGTTATCCTGCTTATGGACGAAGTTATAGGACATATGAGGGAGAGGGTGGTGCTGCCCGCACCTGAAGAATTGGAGATTATAAATAGGGCAAAACCTACCGTGCCTCCGGAAGAATACCTCCCGTACAAAGCGGACCCTGATGGAGGGGTACCCGAAATGCCTGCCTTTGGAGAAGGATACAGGTATCACGTGACAGGCCTTATTCACAGTGAAAACGGTTTTCCCACCACCGATGCAAAAAAGACCGCCGCGCTGTTGAACAGGCTAATGAAAAAAATCGAGAATAACCTCGATGATATCATAAAATATGAAGAAGAAGGTCTGGAGGATGCCCAAATAGTGCTGGTTGCCTATGGCAGTACCGCAAGGTCCGCAAAGAGTGCCATGGAAATGGCAAAAGAGCAGGGGATCCCGGTTGGCTTGTTCAGGCCCATCACCATATGGCCCTTTGCTGAGGAAAAAATAAAAGAGATTGCTAAAAAAGCCAAAACCATAATAGTACCGGAAATGAACCTTGGGCAATACAGGCTTGAAGTGGAAAGGGTAGCCGCAGGCAAATGCGAGGTTCTAGGAATCAATAGGGCTGATGGTGAAATTATTACGCCGGAAGACATATTTGAAAAGATAAAGGGGGTACTGTAGATGGCCAGCAATTTAGTCAACAAATATTTCAGGATGGATAAACTTCCCCACATCTGGTGTCCCGGTTGCGGCCACGGCATTATTACAAGAGCGGTGATAAAGGCCATAGACGAGCTGGAACTTGACAAGAACAAAGTGTGCATCGTATCCGGTATAGGATGCTCATCAAGGGCTCCGGGCTACCTGGACTTTAATACTCTCCATACAACCCATGGGAGAGCCCTTGCCTTTGCAACCGGTTTGAAACATGCAAACCCGGAACTGGAAATAATAGTTATTACAGGTGACGGCGACAGTTCCGCAATAGGCGGGAACCACTTGATACATGCGGCGAGGAGGAATATAGGCATCACCGCCGTGGTATACAACAATAATATCTATGGAATGACCGGGGGCCAGTATTCGCCGACGACGCCCCCCGGCGACAAGGGACCTACCGCACCCTACGGCAATATCGACAAGGTGTTTGATATATGCAAACTAACCGAGGCTGCGGGAGCTTCCTATATTGCAAGGGGTACCGTTTACCATGCACAGCTATTGACCAAGCTCATAAAGAACGGTATTTTGAATAAGGGTTTCTCGGTTATTGATGCTGTCAGCGTTTGCCCGACTTATTACGGAAGGAAAAACAAAAAAGGCGACGCTGTAAAATTGATGGAGTGGCTCAAGGACCATGCGGTTAACGCAGCCGCTGCGGCAAAACTGCCCAAGGAAAAGCTGGAAGGTAAATTCCTTATAGGAGAGCTTTATAACAACCCACAGCCGGAGTATACCGAAGAGTACAAGAAGATTATAGAGTCCTTTAAGAGGGGGTAAAAATATGTCCAGTACAGAAATCAGGTTGAGTGGTTCCGGAGGTCAGGGTCTACTATTGTG
>JAAYEV010000060.1 GCA_012728565.1 Clostridiales bacterium | reverse complement strand
GTCCATAACCGACAGCTGCATGCTGTACCAGAACTTTGTTGCGCGGCAGCTAAATCCCGAACGGTGGAAGTACCCCTATATAGGGCGCAAATCCATAGAGGAGCAAATAAGGGCAAGGCGCAGTGAAATGCAAGGCCTGGAAAGGGCAATATCGGCCTGCACCGACAGGCTGCAAACGCTGGAAGGCCTGGCCATAATGGAAGCGGTGAACAGCAACGAGGCGCAAAGCGTTATGCAGGTGCTTGAAAGGGTAAGGGCCATACCCGGCCTTGAGGACCAACACCGGCAGGTGGTTGACCAGATAGGGGCCCTTGACCTTACATGGCTTATAAAGCTGGATAAAAGGATAAAGGAACTGGAGCAGGATATAGGGGGCTTTGAGGAGCAGGAGAAAGCCCTTGGCAAAGATATTGCCAAACTGGAGACCCGTACGGAAATTATTGTGAATGAAAGGATACCCGCTGCGGACAGCCAGGCCGAAGACTTAAGCAAGGGCATTGAAGATAGGTTCTTGCCGGAATGGATAGAGCAGCAGGGCGAGCCGAGATTTTTGAAGGAGCTTAAGGCCAGGAATTCTGCCGAGGATGTAGAGAATGCTTTTTACAGCCAGGTTGCAAGGACCAAAAGCCAGGTGCAGAAGAAAAGGGACGACCTTGTAAAAACAAGGGCTGACTATAACAGGGATTACAGGATGTCCTACGATATAAATTCAGAGGACAATGCCCCTTACCAAAAGGAGCTATCCGAGTTACGGGACATTAGGCTTCCCGATTACAAAAAGCAGATACAGGACGCAAGGGAAAAGGCCTATGAGCAGTTCCGGGATGATTTCCTGGCAAAGCTAAAGTCTAATATCGATACCCTTAATACTCAGATTGAGGAACTTAATGGGGCCTTGAAGGAGTTTAGTTTCGGTAACGACAGGTACCGGTTTGTCACAAAACCAAAGCCGGAGTACAGGCGGTATTACGATATGATTACCGATAATATGCTGCTTGAGGGCTATAATATAAACTCCCAGGTTTTCAGGGACAAACACAGAGATGCCATAGACGAGTTGTTCCGCCATATCACCGACGTGGCTTCGGAGCTTAATGCCGATGCGAGGGAGGAGCTTGAGAAAAACATTAAACGGTTCACCGATTACAGGACCTATCTTAGCTTTGACCTTGAGGTGACCGATGAAAGTGGCCAGCAACAGCGGCTTTCAAAGACTTTGCATAAAAAATCCGGCGGTGAGACCCAGACGCCTTTCTATATATCCGTTTTGGCTTCCTTTGCACAGCTGTACCGCATAAGGCAAAGGGGCGAAGCCGGGAACACGATAAGGCTGATAGTTTTCGACGAGGCCTTCAGTAAAATGGACAGCGAAAGGATTCAGGAGAGCATAAGGCTCTTAAGGCGGTTAGGGCTTCAGGCGATACTCTCGGCACCTACCGAGAAAATAGGAGATATTGCGCCTCTGGTGGACAGGAACCTGTGCGTAATAAGGGACGGCGACGCCTCCTTTGTAAAGGCTTTTGATTCCAAAAAGCTTGGAGAGATTGACCATGGGCTATAAGAAAACTATTTTAAACAGACTGCTGGACAAGTATGAAAGGAGCAGGGCATACCTTGACGGCGGCACTGCAAGAAGAATAATGCTCCGGTTATGTTCCGGGGATATGCCGGAGTATAACCTGGAGGATACGGCTGTCAGGGAACTGGTTAATTCAACAGTACAGGCCCTGGCGGACAGCGGTATAGTGAAATTTGAATGGATGAGGTTTGAACGAGGTAATATAATTGACAGGGTATGGCTGTGCCTTGACAGGATAGAGAACGCATACCGGGAAGCGGGAAGGGTTCCTAAAAAAGAAAAGGCGGACCGGGTGCTGGATGAAATAAGGGCTTATTTACCCGGCATCACGCAGCCCTGGATAGAAAGCTTTCTTAAAGAGGCTGTGGAGGGTATTGACGCGAAAAAGAGCTTAACGCCGTACTTCCCGGCGGATACCGATATCGCGCTTGCTGTGCTTAAGGCCCTTAGGGCAATAGACGGCATGGACGGTGAAGAATGCCCCGAAAGGGTGTTTAGCATAAGAGTCTTTGGGGATTCCAAGTATTTCGAAAGGAATGTAAAGAAAAGGGTTGCCGGTATTATCAGGCAATACCTCGTTGCGGAAAGGGACCTAATAGAAAGGCCGTCGGATGACGAGATGCTTGCCCAGGTAGGCATAGTAAAGGCCTTTGAACAGGTGGAGTTTTGCGGGGATATTTCGGGCAGGCTTTACGGGAAACCGGTGGATTTTTCCCTCTTCCGCCACGGAACAGTTTTGCCCTCCCGAACCGTGAAAGGCCTGGAGATTGAAGGCATGGGCCGGGTGGATAGGGTATTGTTTATAGAGAACAAGACCAACTATATGGACTACATATCCAAGGGAAAAGGCCGGGACGAGCTGGTTATATTTCATGGCGGTTTTTATAGCCCGGTTAAGGGTGAGTTTTTCGCAAAAGTACACGCTGCGGGGCAAAGGGCGGGTGCAAAGTTCTACCACTGGGGCGATATTGACATAGGGGGCTTTAGGATGTTTAAAAGGCTGAAGGAAAACATAATACCCAGCCTTAGGCCCTATCTAATGGACAAAGAAGCCTTTTTGTCAAAGAAGAACTATTGGCTGCCCTTTGGCGGGAAATACCAAAAAGCCCTGGAGAGCATGCTCTGTGACAAGGGCTACTCGGA
The DNA here is from genome assembly GCA_012728565.1 of Clostridiales bacterium. Classification (GTDB taxonomy): domain Bacteria; phylum Bacillota; class Clostridia; order Ch29; family Ch29; genus JAAYEV01. The sequence goes on along the minus strand of JAAYEV010000060.1, from coordinate 17,308 downwards.
ATTCCACGACGTTATTGAAACCATGCTCCGGGCAGGTGCCCGGCTGGAGCAGGAGGCATTTCTATAAAATTACGCTCTAAAGGGACAGGGGACGGTTCTTTGTCCCTTTTCGTCCTGTTTCTACCATTCGACAAAATTCGGGCCATACCTGGTACTAAAAGGAGGAGAATAAAATGGCATACCAAATCAAAGTATCTATAATGGGCATTGAACCGGAGATTTGGAGAAGAATAAAAATCCCCGGGAATATTTCGTTTTTGCAGCTTCATCAAATAATACAAAACGCCTTTGGATGGCTTGACTACCACCTGTTCAAATTCCAGTTTGATAAAACGGTGGTTACCATTCCTGACGATGACTTCCCGCCTGGAGAATTATATGGCAAAGGGGTTACAGAATTGGATGCAAGGACGGAAATAATCAATGAACTATTTGATTCCAACGACATATGCATGTATGAATACGACTTCGGTGATGGATGGGAGCATTTGATTTTAATAGAGAAGCGTCTTAAAGATACCAAAAAGACTGCCGTCCCTGTTTGTACCGCCGGTGCACGGCAAAGGCCGCCCGAGGATGTCGGCAGTATAAGCGGATATTTGGATTTTATCCGTACCATAGGCGACAAAAAGAATCCGGAACGAAAGGAAATGCTTGAATGGGCCGAAAAAGATACAGGGGGCCGTATTTATGACCCGGAGTATTTTAGTATAAACGAAGTAAACAGAAGGCTGCAGTATGCGCTGGAAGACGACCTGGACAGCGCGATAAAGCTTTTGACGGGCAAAGGCTTATCAGGAACGGTAGCCTGGGGATGGTCGGATACGTATATAAATGTTGGCAAGAAGAGTTATAGCATGGAATTTATAGCCAAAATGCTTTTAAGGCTAGGTGAGGGAAGCAGGGTTACTATCCAAGTGGACCCTGCAAGATGGGAGTATTAACACCGGCAATAGAACCGGCCATTGTTATGGGAGGTAGCCATGGCGTTAATAGAGTGCCCCGAAGCTGCACCAATTACGGGGAATCCGGCAATGGCTGCAACAATAGAAGGCCGCTGTAGAGGGGGTCGCCCTTATAGCGGCCGGTCGTTTCTAAATTACGATAATATCCTTGGAGTAATTGCTTAAGGGCGATCCGCCGCTGTCGCCCACCGTCACGACGTCCTCTACCCTTATTAGCATTTTATTGTCAACAATGACCGAGGGTTCTATCGTGAAGGTCATATTTTTTTGCAGCACCTCTTTGTACCCCGGCATAAGGTAGGGGTGTTCGTGAACGTCCCTGCCTATGGAGTGACCCAGCCGGTGCCGGAAACCTTCGCCGTAGCCCCGTTCCTCAATGTACCCCCTGGCCACCATGTTCAGGTCCTCGCAGGTGATTTGGCCCGGTACCATAGCCTCTATGGCTAATTTTTGGGCTTTCATCACAGCTTCATGAATACTTACCATTTCCCTTGTGGGCTCGCCGGCGTACACCGTTCTGCCAAAGTCGGAGCAAAAGCCGTCTTTCATTACCCCGAAGTCGAAGGCTATGGTGGTCCCGGCTTCAACTATGTTATCGGCGGCACCACCCCTGTGGGGCTTACCCCTACCGCCGTATATCATAACGCCGGTGTGGAAAGAGGTACCTTCACAGCCCTCTAGCAGAATCTGATGCTCAATTTCGGTCTTTATATCAATCTCGCTCATGCCAACCTTAAGAAATGGCACAATTTTTGAAAACACCCGGTCATTAACCTCCGCCGCTTCCCGCATTTTTGACAGTTCATAGTCGGTCTTTATCATCCGGAGGTTGTTCATATAATCCTCCAGCGAAACCAACTGCACCTCCGGCAGCATTTCCTTAAAATTTATAAGCGTGGTGGAGAAGGTATTCTTTGTAACGGCAATCCGTTTTACTTCTTTAAGCCTGCTGCCCAGGGCACGATGCACCGTATCCTTAACCGGTGCCCCCTCAACGATTGTGACGTATTCGTCAATTATTCCGTGGGCATCCTCTTCAACGTGGCCCAGGTTTACCAGCATCTGCGGCACAAGGTACAGGGCCCTGTCCGGGAATACAAACACACCGTAGGCCCAGTCACCCTAAGTGTTTGAGTATGTAGGATTGTACCGCCCTTTCCGTATACCGATTAGGTATTCCTGTTCGCTGGACTTTGGAAGAAAACACACATCTATACCGGCGTCCGACATATGTTTCCTTAGGTTTTGCATTCTTTCCCTGTAATCTATCATTTAATTCCCTCCCTTAAAGGACTTATTCGCTGCCCATCCATTTTTACCTATCGGCTTGTCATGTTTTACGCCTCTTTACAATATCAATATAAATAGGGACAAGAAAAAAATGGAGGTGTAAATGAAATGAAAACCAAGCTGGTATTTTTGCTTGTAGGGATTATGCTGGTGGCTGTGTTTTTCACCGGCTGTACCCCCGCAGAGCAGCCAACGGATGTTGAAGAGCCCGAAGCTGACGGGGCGACGGAAAGCATCGAAACGGTTAAAATAGGCGCGATACTGCCCCTAACCGGCAGTGCCGCCGCTACCGGGGTTAAACTGCAGGCAGCCATGGAAGTTGCCCAAGAGATAATAAACGGTGAATACCCGGATATAGCCATCCCGCTGGCCAAAGAGGCCGGGCTGCCAAACCTAGGCAATGCCAAGCTGGAAATCGTATTTGCCGACCACCAGGGCAACCCAGAAATGGCCAAGTCGGAGGCGGAGCGGCTTATTGATGAAGGAGTGGTGGGACTGGTTGGATGCTACCACAGCTCGGCCACCAAGCCAGCCAGCCAGGCAGCCGAGCAGTACGGCATACCCTTTGTGGCCGGGTCTTCGTCATCGGCGGCGCTGACCGAGCGCGGGCTTAATTACTTTGTCCGGGTTGCTCCCAATGATGATATCGAGACGGAGATGTTTTTCGACTATCTGATATACCTGAATGAAAACTACGACGCCGATATAAAAACGGTGGCGGTTGCCTATGTGGACAACGAATTCGGTGTTCATGCAAAGGAAATGGTGGAAAAGTGGGTGAAAGAAAAATACGAAGCCCTTGGCTTCGAGCTGGTGGGCACGGTGGCATATGCCGCCGATGTGACCAACGTTGATACCGAGGTGCAGCAGATAAGCAGCCTGAACGCCGACGCCGTATTCCACGCCTCGTATATAGCCGACATAACCATGTTTGTTAACAAGTACAAGGAATTCGGTATCGCGCCCAAGGCTGTCTTAAACTACTGCGGCGGGTTCCAGGATACCCAGTTTGTTGTAAACCTTGGCAACGACGCCGACTACTTTGCCGGCGGCGCCGCGTTCTCGGCGGAAAAGCTGGGTGACATGCCCGAGCTTGCGGCGATAAATGCCATGTACAAGGCCAAGACAAACGCGGACCTTGACGGACCTGCCCTGGAGGAATTCTCATCGGTAATGGTGCTTGCCGAGGCGATAAACATTGCCAAGAGCCTTGACGGCGATGATATTATGAACGTTATTAAGAGCACCACCTTTGATGCGCCCTATTACGCCGCCGGTGCGATAAGATTTGACGACAGCGGCCAGAACGAGATATTGGCTTCCTACATGGTGCAGACCCAGGGTGGGAAATACCATGCGGTATATCCGGCTGACATTGCCACGGCCGAGCCGGTGGTGCCAATCCCGGCCTGGGATAGAAGGTAATCAAGCAAAAGCTTACGCTGCGGCAGGCAAAGCTATATGCCGGGTCAGCCGTAAAAATACTGTGGGGAGCGGTGCGGCGCTTCCGTTCCGCTCCCGTCTTACCGTTATCGGTAACTGCCCCGGGACTTGGCCGGCGGCGTAAGGAAGGAGGACGTTATGGTTATAGGGCAGATAATAGCCAACGGAATACTCATGGGTTTTATATACGCCCTGGTGGCGGTGGGGCTTACCCTTACCTGGGGAGTTATGGACATCATAAACTTCGCCCACGGTGAGTTCCTGATGATAAGCATGTATACCGCCTTCTGGATGTTTTCGCTGTTTGCGCTGGACCCATTGGCGGCCCTTCCGGTCTGTATAGCTATTATATTTGTGCTGGGGATTATAACCTATTCCGGAATTATAAAAAGGGTAATAAACGCCCCGGGTCTTACCGCACTCCTTGCCACCTTTGGGTTCAGCATGTTCCTAAAAAACCTTGCCCAGTACCTTTGGACACCCAACTACAGGTACATAAACGACGCCTTTGTTTCGGGAAAGTCCATATCGCTGGGCGGCATTGTAATCGGCATGCCGCAGGTTGTGGCGGCGGCGGCAAGCATTATCCTTACGATAGTAATAATGGCCTTTATGGACCGGACCCGGACCGGTAAGGCCATCCAGGCCACCGCCCTCAACAAGAACACCGCCCTTTTGATGGGCATCAATACCGAGAAAATGTACGCCATCACCTTTGGCCTTTCCGGCGCCTGCGTGGGGGCGGCCGGTGCGCTGATGGCCACCTTTTTCCCCATATACCCGGCCTCCGGTGCCCTGTACAGCGTTATTGCCTTTGTGATTGTGGCCCTGGGCGGGTTTGGCAATATTAAGGGTGCGCTGTTCGGAGGACTTATTATCGGTCTTACCGAAGCCCTGGGCGGGTTTTTCCTGGGCACCCAATTCAAATATGCCCTTGTATTTCTCATCTATCTAGTAGTAATACAAGTTCGGCCAAAGGGGTTGTTCGGATGGTAAAGAACAAAATAACGCTGTTTGTTATAACCCTTGTTTTTGCGCTGCTGCCGCTGTTTACCAGGGCGAAGGCGGTGCATAACGCGATAATTCTTCTCCTTATTTTCGCCACGCTGGGTGAAGCCTGGAACCTTATAACCGGTTTTGCCGGGCAGACTTCCTTCGGCCATGCGGCCTTTTTTGGCATAGGCGCGTATACGTCGGCGGTTATGTTCTACCGCTATGGTGTCACCCCCTGGCTGGGTATGATTCTGGGCGGCCTTATTGCATCGGCGGTTGCGGCGGTCATGTCCTACCCCTGCTTCCGGCTCAAAGGGCACTACTTTGCCATTGCCACGCTGGCGGTGGCGGAGATAATAAAGCAGGTTTTTGTAAGCTGGAGCTACGTGGAGGGTGCCACCGGCATATCCATACCGATAATACCCCGCTCATCGGGATTTTTAACGAGGCTTTTTTACCTGCAGTTTACTGACAAGCTGCCCTGGGTGTATATCTGCCTTGTGCTTTTTACGGGGGTGATTTTTCTTTGCAGCTTTATTGAAAACTCCAAGATGGGGTATTATTTGAAAGCTATAAGGGAAAGCCACGAGGTGGCGGAGGCCATAGGCATAAACCCCGCCAACTATAAACTATATGCAATGATAATCTCCGCTTTCATATCGGCACTGTGCGGCTCCATATACGCCCAGTACATACTCTATATCGACCCCTTCATGATGTTTTCATTGGATATATCAATGAAGATAGTGCTGCTGACTGTCTTAGGCGGTATCGGCAGTGTTTACGGTCCCATTATCGGCGCGGCCATCTTTATTCCGCTGTCCGAGTTTACCAGGATAAGGCTGGGGGGTTCCGGGACCGGCATAGACCTTATGATATACGGCCTTTTGATAGTGCTCATTACCTGCTTCCAGCCCAAGGGGGTAATCGGGATAGCCGGCAGAATAGCCGAAAAGTTTGGACGCAAACCAACGGGAGGTGAGGGCGGCGTTGAAACCGTTTCTTGAAATAAAAAACATCACAATGAAATTCGGAAGCCTTGCAGCAAACGAGGATGTGTCCTTCACCATTCACGAGAATGAAATTGTAAGCCTTATCGGGCCAAACGGCGCCGGCAAGACTACGCTGTTTAACTGTATAACCGGGTTTTACAAGCCCTTTGCCGGCCGCGTGATATATAGGGGCAGGGATATCACCGGGATGGCTCCCCATGAGATTTGCAGGCTGGGGATTACCCGTACCTTTCAGATAGTAAAAACGCTTAATGAAATGACGGTGGAGGAAAACGTTATGACCGGCGCCTTTCTCCATACCAGGAGCCGTAAGGAAGCGGCCGGCATAACAAGGGAGATACTCGACCTCACCGACCTATGGGGCAAAAAGGACATGCTCGGGGCCAACCTTACCATTGCCGACAGGAAAAGGGTGGAGATTGCAAGGGCCCTTGCCACAAAGCCTCAAATACTCATGCTGGACGAATGCATGGCGGGCTTAAACCAGACCGAGATAAAGGACGTGATGAATCTATGCCTGAGGCTTAAAGGGCAGGGGTTGTCCCTTTTAATAGTCGAGCACATAATGGAGGCGATAATGCCCATATCCGACAACATCGTGGTCCTAAACGCCGGCAGAAAGATAACCGAAGGGGCGCCGCAGGATGTTGTCAACAATGAAGAGGTCATAAAAGCCTATTTGGGGGATAGATATCATGCTAAAAGTAAAAAATCTTAAGGTAGGATATGGAAACGTGCCGGTAATATTCGACCTCTCCTTTGAGGTAAGGCAGGGCGAGGTGGTGGCCATTGTGGGCTCCAACGGCGCCGGTAAGTCAACACTGCTTAAGACCATATCCGGTATACTAAGGCCCAGCGCCGGTGAGATTCTATTCTGCGACAAGCGTATTGACAACATACCTGCGTACCGGATCGTTGAAATGGGCATATCCCACGTGCCGGAGGGTCGGCAGGTCTTCGGAAAGATGAGCATAAAGGACAACCTGATGCTGGGCGCCTATGTGCTGCGTTCCGAAAGCGAGAAAGCCGCCCGGCTCAGGGAGGTATACGAGCTGTTTCCTATACTGCGGGACAGGGAGAACCAGAAGGCGGAAACCCTTTCAGGCGGCGAGCAGCAGATGCTGGCCATTGCCCGGGGGCTTATGTCAAATCCAAGGCTTTTGATGGTGGACGAAATGTCGCTGGGGCTGGCGCCCTTCCTGGTGGACCGGGTAATGGACACGCTTAAGGTTATAAGGAACAAGGTGACGGTGCTGCTGGTGGAGCAAAAGGTTCAGGAGGCGCTGGAGATAGCCGACCGCGGTTACGTGCTGCAGAACGGCCGGCTTGCGATGGAGGGCAGCGGGGCGGAACTGCTGGAGTCCGACATAGTAAAGAAAGCATACCTCGGCCTCTAGGATACAAAAAAAAGGGACAGGGGACGGTTCTTTGTCCCTTTTTTGCAGGGGTGCGGTTTGCCGGGGAAGTGGGGGTTTCGTGTCCTTGCTTCTTTTTAAGAAGGATTATCTCCGGGATAATCCTTTTTTTTACTGAACATGGTATACTTATGGTAGAGTATCCTGAGAGGGGGTGCTGCACTTGTTGCTATGGTTTTTTATTATTTCACTAATAGTAATAATCATACAACTGGCGGTAATCAATCAAAAGGCAGAAAAAATAGCCGGAATGATTGCAGGTAAAGAAAGAAGCGAACTGGCAAACCTTATTAGACTAAGAGATGCAGGGATTTTGACGGAAGAAGAGTTCCAGCAAAAGAGAAAAGAGTATGAGAGCTGGATAGCCGAAAAAGGCCACAGTGACGAGAGGAAGGCGTTGGAAGACCTGCACGAAAAGGGCCTCTTAAGCGATGAAGAGCTCAATAAGAAGCTGGAGGCCTTGGAGAAGGTCAAAGGCCGGGGGGAAGGCATTAGCGGCATAGACCTGGCCGAAATTAAGCGAAGGACATCTTACAAGGATGCGATATGCTACGCTGAACGGACACCGGATTCGTGGATATGCATATGCGGTACGGAGAATAAACTATCCGACAGGCACTGCAGAAAGTGTTTCAGCAATCAAGGATATGTTTTGGAGAACTTTACAAAGGAAACCCTGTGGCGGTAATAAGAAAAAGTAATGTCAGGCTATGCTTTCTTCCGCTGGAAAGGACAAACACATGATAACAACTATAGAGATATCCGGAGAAAAAAATAAAGCAAAGTTCATAAAAAGGCTCAACCGGTTTGAGGCCCTGGCGGAATGCGGCGGGGAAACGGTGCTGTGCCATGTTGCCAATACCGGCAGGATGAAGGAACTGCTTGTGACCGGCAGGGACGTGGTACTGCGAAGGGCCAAGAACCCCGACCGCAAGACAAAGTGGGACCTGATAATAGCCTACACAATCGATGGCGTGCCGGTGTTCTTGGAATCCGTCATGGCAAACCGGCTGATTCTGAAGGCCTTAAAGGAAGGCAAACTGAAAGAGTTCCAGGGCTGGACCGACATAAAACGGGAGGCGGCTTACGGCAACAGTCGGTTCGACGTACGTCTCTCCGACAGCGGACTTGGAAGCGATGGAACTGTTCCTCCGCTCGCTAGCTGTTTCTTGGAAATAAAATGCGTGACACTGGTGCAGGACGGTATCGCCAAGTTTCCCGACGCTCCCACCGAGAGGGGCACAAAGCACGTGCTGGAGCTGATGAAGGCAAAGGCCGCAGGGCTAAGTGCAGCAGTGATCGTGGTAGCCCAGAGGGAGGATGCAAAAAGCTTTACCCCGAACCGGGAAACCGACCCCGTTTTTTCAGAGGCAATAGCCACGGCGGCAAAGGCAGGGGTTAAGGTCTACGCCTATAGGTGCAGCGTAACGACGGGTCAAATAAGCTTACTGGACAGAATTCCCGTTCACCTTGACCCGGCCGGCCTGCAGGGGGTTTGACTTAATATTGGCAATGTGATATTATCATATTAACATTAAGGGGAGTGGATATTCCAAGTGGACGATTCGCCCTTGCCTGATGGTTGTTGTGTAAACTTCATATTTAAGAACTTCGGTGCGGCGCGTATTTTTCGATAGATGGTTTCATCTATTTTTTTCGTGCCCTTTTTTTATCCGCAATAATACTTTAATAACTGTTCAAGGAGGTTGTTCGGTTGTCGGAAGGGGAATCTATGTTATGGCCGCTGCTGCTGCAGCTTGGCCTTATTCTCACCAACGCTGTCTTTGCCTGTGCCGAGATTGCGATTATCTCAATCAATGACAACAAGCTCGCAAAGCTCACCGCTGCCGGTGACAAACGAGCCAAAAGGCTTACAAGGTTAACCAGTCAGCCCGCCCGCTTCCTGGCCACAATACAGGTTGGCATTACACTGGCCGGCTTTCTTGCCAGTGCCTTTGCGGCTAATAATTTTTCGGACAGGCTGGCAAACTGGCTGGTAAACCAAGGGGTAAAAGCTAAACTGTCTACACTGGATACCATATCCGTCATAGCAATAACCTTCGTGCTGTCATATTTCACCCTTGTATTGGGAGAACTGGTGCCCAAGAGGGTGGCCATGAAGTATTCCGAAAAGCTTGCCCTTGGCCTGTCCGGGCTGGTACAGTTTGTTTCAAGCATATTCTCGCCTATAGTTTGGCTTCTGACGGTGTCCACAAACGGGCTCCTGCAGCTTGTGGGAGTTGACCCCCATGCCGCTGATGACGATATTACCGAGGAAGAAATCCGGATGATGGTAGACAGGGGCAGTGAAAAGGGTGCGATAAACCATACCGAAAAGGAAATGATACAAAACGTATTCGAGTTTGACGACAAAAACGCCGAGGACGTTATGATACACAGGACGGATGTGGTGGTGTTGTGGCTTGACGAGACCCCCGAGCAGTGGGAGAAAACCATAATTGAAAGCAGGTATTCCATTTACCCCGTGTGCGACGAGACCACCGACAACATAGTAGGGGTGCTGAAAGCGAAGGACTTCTTCCGCTTAAAGGATAAGACCCGCGAGAACATCCTGGAGTATGCCGTTAAACCCGCGTATTTTGTGCCGGAAACGGTGCGTACCGATGTATTGTTCCACAACATGAAGCAGAGCCGGAACCACTTTGCCATCGTGCTGGACGAATACGGCGGCATGAGCGGAATAATAACCATGAAGGACCTGCTGGAGGAACTTGTGGGGGACCTGGAGGACGACGATACGCTTCCCAGGCAGCGGCCCCTTATTGAACGCATCGATACGCGGACCTGGAGGGTACAGGGAGTGGCGCCGCTGGAATTGGTTTCCCGGCAGATTGGGGTAAAACTGCCGGAGGAAGAATATGAAACCTTTGCCGGGCTGGTTTTCGGCCTGCTGGGGTATATCCCTGATGACGGCAGCACGCCGGAGCTGGAGGAATTCGGACTTGTGATAAAGGTCACCGAGATAAAGGACCACCAGCTGGAAAAGGCCATAGTATACCTTGAACAAAAACCCGAAAGCGAAAACCCGGAAAGCAAATAATGAAAAGGTAACAGGCTCTCTGTAAATGAGGGCCGTTTTTTATAGAAAGTCATCGCTGCCCTTTAGTTTTATTCTAAAGGCTTCGTACTGCTTCATTACGTCGGGGGTTTCGCGCAGGAACCGGTTGAGCGTATACAAGCCCCGGAGGGTACTTAGGCTTACGTCGTGCTCTATCATTTCAGTATCCTTAAGCCGCGTTTCCTCCACGCCGAGGATTTTTAGGAATTCCTCGATGACCTCATGCCTTTTTAAGAGGAAACTCCCCAGGGCCTTTCCCTTTTCGGTCAGTTTTATTACCCCGTATTTCTGGTAATTTACAAGGCCAAGGTCCTTCAGCTTTTTAATCACCTTGGTGGTTGATGACGGGCGCACGTTAAGCCTTTCCGCCAGCCGGTTCACCCTGGCATACCCCTCCTCACCGCATGTCCTGTATATCATCTCCAGGTAGTCCTCCATGCTGGCGGTCAATGCCTTGCTTTCCGCATCCAGTATCTGGTAGCCCCTTACGGTGCGAAACTCCCTTTCATTATTCAAGGGTATCCACCCCTTCGCTTTGTTGATTATGTAACAAGAGGTAATTGCGGCTCATATTCTGGTTATTAGATATGACAAATAAAGTTTCCCAAGACTAACTTATGGCACAATTTTCAAGAATATTAATGAGGGGGATTATTTATGAAAGAAAATTTAATCCCGCTGGACAAATTGCCGGTGGGCCGCTCGGGGAAAGTAAGAAAAATAACAGCCCTGGGGAATGCCCGCAGGAGAATGCTGGATTTGGGTATGATTTATGATACAACCATAGAAACATTGAGAAAAAGCCCGGCCGGGGACCCGGTTGCGTACCAAATAAGGGGGGCGGTAATAGCCCTGCGCTCTGAAGAGGCGTCAAAAGTCTTTATAGAAGCCATTGATAAGGAATAAGCCGGGGGGTTTGGATATGGGCCTTACAAAACAGTCCACCAGCCTGGGTGTTCTTAAGGGGACGGCCGGGGTTGATATTAAATCCTGCGAAGAAATAGTGGTTGCCCTGGCGGGCAATCCGAATACGGGGAAGAGCACCGTGTTTAACAGCCTTACAGGTTTGAAACAGCATACCGGCAACTGGCCCGGTAAAACCGTTACCAATGCCTGGGGCAGGTACAGACATAGGGACAAGGAGTACGTGCTGGTTGACCTCCCCGGCACCTATTCACTGCTGGCCAATTCGGTGGAGGAACAGGTGGCGGGGGATTTTATTTGTTTCGGCGAGCACCGGGCGGTGGCGGTGGTGACCGATGCTACCTGCCTTGAGAGGAATCTGAACCTGGTCCTGCAGATAATGGAGATTACCGACAGGGTGGTGGTGTGCGTAAACCTAATGGACGAAGCGGCGAGGAAGGGGATAAAAGTAGACCTTGAAAGGCTGTCAAGGCTTCTGGGGGTGCCGGTGGTGGGAACCTCCGCAAGGGACGGCAGCGGGCTTTTGCAGCTAAAGGATGCAATAGAGAAAGTTGCCTGCGGCGAAATAAAAACTGCGCCCCTGAAGGTAGATTACGGTCAGGCGCTGGAAGGGGCCGTTAAGGAATTGGAAAAGCGCATCAAGGTGCTGGCGGAGGGCAGGTTTAATGCAAGATGGGCCGCCCTTCGACTTTTGGCGGAGGACGGGCCGGTGCTGGAAACAATAAAGGGCTGCCTCGGAACCGACCTTGCCGGCGACAGTCCTCTTCGGCAAAGGCTGTCCGAAGTACGAAGTAATCTTGTTAAGCAGGGACTTATGCCGGAAGAGCTGCGGGACCGGGTGGTTTCGGAAATCGTAAAAACCGCCGAGGGGATTGCACGGGAAGTGGTGGACGTGGGCGGCGGGGCACCGGGAAGGCTGGATTACAGGATTGACGAAGTGCTTACCTCTAGGGCCTTTGGCATCCCGATAATGGTGCTTCTTTTGGGAGTTGTATTCTGGATAACAATCCAGGGCGCCAATATACCCTCCGCCCTGCTGGCGGACGGCCTGTTCAAAATTGAAGGACGGCTGTACGTTTTGTTTGACCGCATGGGCGCCCCCGGGTGGGTGACCGGTCTCATGGTGTCGGGCATGTACCGCACGCTGGCGTGGGTTGTGTCGGTTATGCTGCCTCCCATGGCCATATTTTTCCCTCTTTTTACGCTGCTGGAGGACCTGGGGTACCTCCCCAGGGTGGCGTTCAACCTGGACCATTATTTCAAAAAGGCCTGTGCCCATGGGAAACAGGCGCTTACCATGTGCATGGGGTTCGGGTGCAACGCGGCCGGGGTTATTGCCTGCCGGATAATAGATTCGCCGCGGGAGCGCCTCATCGCTACCATTACCAATAACTTTGTGCCCTGTAACGGCCGGTTCCCGACGCTTATTACCCTTTCGGTTATTTTTTCCGCTGGCGCCGCCGGCATTTCCGGGTCCTTCGCCGCGGCGCTGTACGTGCTGGCGGCAATAGTGCTGGGGGTTTTTATTACGCTGCTTGTATCAAAGCTGCTGTCAAAGACCATCCTTAAGGGGCTGCCCTCCTCCTTTACCCTTGAGCTGCCGCCCTACCGGAAACCCAGGGTAGGGAGGATTATTGTCCGCTCGATACTTGACCGGACCCTGTTCGTGCTGGGCCGCGCCGTGGCGGTAGCCGCACCGGCGGGGCTTGTTATATGGGTAATGGCGAATACCGCCATAGGCGGGGTAAGCCTTCTTGCCCACGGGGCGCGGCTTCTGGACCCCTTCGCCCGGATCATGGGACTGGACGGGTATATACTTATGGCGTTTATACTGGGCTTTCCGGCCAACGAAATAGTAATCCCCATCCTTATAATGAGTTACACCGCCGGGGGTACCATGGTAGAGCTGGACAGCCTGGCCGAAATGAAACAGCTGTTTGTGGATAGAGGCTGGACCTGGGTCACCGCGGCGTGCATGATGCTGTTTTCGCTAAACCACTGGCCCTGCGGTACCACCCTTTGGACCATACGCAAGGAAACCCAGAGTTGGAAATGGACCTGGGTGTCCTTTCTGGTACCCACGCTGACCGGTATCCTGCTGTGTATAATTGTCGCCCAGGGTGCCCGGCTGCTGGGCCTCGGCTGATTAAACCAAAACTATGCCAGGTCCCCTTCCGCCAGCACCAGCCACGAAAGGATATCCCCAAAATTATCGAAGGGGTGGGCATGGATACCCTTACTGCGGCAGTATTCCAAAAGTCTTCCCTTGGCAAATACCATGTCGGCGGCGGAGGCGGGACACAAGTCCGAGGTCCCGTCGCCGATGTATACAGCCTGGCGGTTTTCCGGGTTAAGCTTTGTCATCAAGTTGCTCTTGCAGGTGCCGCATATGCCGCACCCCGGGTTGTGAAGAGGGCAGGATATGGTGAAACCGTCATTGTATATAAGCCGGTTGGCGAAATATTCGATGTCCAGGTTATGTTTTTTCAATATATATTCAATTATATAGTCATAGCCGTCGCTTAATATATAAAGCGGATAGTTCTTTGAACGGCAGTAATCAACAAAGGCCTTGAAGTGCTCGTCTATGGCTATGGTGTCAAGGAGCGTATCCAGGTCCTCAAGGCCGGCCTGGAAAAGCTGGAAGGTCCTGTTGGCGCATTCCTCGGTGGAAATTTTTCGCGTTTCCCATAAAAGGTTAATCTCCTGCCATCCGTCCGCCGCAAACCTCTCAACCATCGCTTCGCAAACGTCTTTCTTGGTAATGGTGCCGTCAAAGTCTATGAAGAAAATCCTCTGCACTTTGTATTCATCCTCTCTCAGCCATTGTCCCACTCCCGGCGGATTGATAAGGCGGTATGTCCCGGACGGTCGCTGCCAAGGATGCCTGATACAATGGAAACCCCGTCAACGCCGGTGCGCCTGACCTCCTTTAAGTTTTCAAGATTGATTCCGCCAATGCCCACAACGGGTATGGACACGGTTTCTTTTATTCTTTTAAGCCCGGCCGGTCCAAGGGTGGGAGTGCTGACCTTTTTCGTAGCGGTAGTAAAAACCGGTCCCGCTCCGAGATAATCGGCGCCGTGTTTCTCGCCGTAGCGGGCCTCCTCGACGTTGGAAACGGAATAACCTATAATTTTGTCCGGCCCCATTAGTTTCCTGACCACCGGAAGGGGCAGGTCTTCCTGACCTATATGTAGTCCATCCGCCTGTACGGCCAGGGCAATATCCAGCCTGTCATTGATTATAAGCGGAACACCGTATCCTGCGGTCAAATTTTTCATGGAAACCGCCAGCTCGTAAAACTCGCGGCTGGAAGCGTCCTTCTCCCGCAGTTGGACCAGGGTGACCCCTCCGGCAAGGGCTTCTTCCACCGCCTGCAGAAGGTCCCTTCCTTTAAGTATCTCCCTGTCGGTTACAAGGTACAGCGTGTAATCACACTTCATGTTTTCACTCTCCTGTATTAAAGTCTTCTACCGATCCTCCTTATAATAAAGATGGAAGTGGTGGGTAGGCCCTACCCCGCCGCCCAGCGGGAACGAAGCTGCAATGGCTCCCGTGATGTATTCCTTTGCCCGGGTCACCGCTTCTTCCAACGTGAAGCCCCTGGCCAGGAAAGCCGCAATGGCCGACGAGAAGGTACAGCCGGTACCATGGGTGTGACGGGTGGGGATCCTCTCGTTTTTAAGGTAATGGAACCTCTCGCCGTCATAGAACACGTCCACCGCGTCCCCCTCCAGGTGCCCGCCCTTTACCACCACCGACCGGGCCCCCATCTTACTTATGTCCACGGCGGCTTTCTCCATGTCCGGCAAGGACTTTATTTTTCTGCCTGTTATTACTTCCGCTTCATACAGGTTGGGCGTGGTGACGCCGGCCAGCGGGAGAAGCACCTTTATCAAGGCATCCCGTGCCTCGGGCTTTAACAGGTGGCAGCCGCTTTTGGACACCATTACGGGGTCTACTACTATGTTTTCCGGCTTGTATTTCAGCAGCGCATCGCCGATGGTATTAATGATTTCGCTGCTGGATACCATTCCGATTTTGACCGCATCCACTTTAATGTCGGTAAAAATTGCGTCTATCTGGTCCCTTATGATTTCCTCGTCCAGTTCCCGGACACTTTTAACCCCCAGGGTGTTCTGGGCGGTTACCGCCGTAATAACGCTCATTCCGTATGTGCCGAGGGCGCTGAAAGTTTTGATATCCGCCTGGATTCCTGCTCCCCCGCAGGAGTCCGAACCGGCTATGGTGAGAACCTTTTTCATTGGCCTTCCTCCTTTGCGGCCTGTTCCAGGGCGGCAAAGAACACTTCCCAGAAACGGTCAACCGGTGGCGGAATAATGTCCTTCCGGCTTCCGTCAGGCTCAATCCAGTACCTGCCCTCATTTTTTGGAACCACTTCGCCGATTACCACGGCAGGGATACCCTCTTTTTCATAGGCCTGGAGGATTTTGTCTACCGCTTTCTTGTCCGCGGTTAACACCAGGGTGCCTTCGCTTATTACTTCATAGGGGTTAAGTCCGAAATGGTCACAGACTGCTTTGATATCGGGCGGCAGTAAAATTTTAGACCGTTCAATCCTAAGCCCTACATTTGAGGCTTCCGCCACTTCCCACAAACCCCTGGCAAGCCCGCCTTCGGTTGCGTCGTGCATGGCGTGAACCCCGCCGCTGTCCATTGCGAGCCTTGCATCCTCAACAACGGTCATTTCCTTTATCCTGGCCGCAGCTTTCTGAACAAGTTCCGGGGCAACTCCCGCCGACTGCAGGCTGGCTCCCAGTTCACTGCCCAACAGCGCGCCGGCTTCTATGGCTGCGCCCTTGGTTATGATAACGGCATCGCCTACCTTTGCCTGGGCCGGTGTAACGTAATTTTCTCCGAAACCCCAGACGGTAATCCCGCCTATGGTCGGTACGGTGACTGCCCCATAAAACCCCGTGTGGCCTCCTGCTATTGTAATGCCAAGTTCCTTTGCCGATTCGCTTATACTGTGTACAAGGCGGGTTATGTAGTCTTCCGGGGTCCCCGGGGGCATAAGAAGCGAATATGTCATAAATCGGGGTTCAATACCCATTACCGCTACGTCGCTAGCCCCTATATGCACCGTGATCCAGCCGAAATCTTCGGGTGACATGGTGGGGCCGGGAAAAATCGGGTCTTCGGCTATCGCCATGTACATTTCGCCCACCTTTAATACTGCTGCGTCCACTCCCATCTGCGGTCCCACTATAACCTGCCGGGCCGATGCCCCAATGGATGGCAGTATGGACCTTTTAAAGAAGTCATCGTTCACCTTGCCAATCATTTTTAACTGCTCCCTTCTATTAAGATTTATAAAAAACAAGCACTCCCACAAGGAGTGCCTAAAAAACATTTCTTGGTTTCCCTACGCTGGCATTACCCAGATCAGGTTCAAAGGGTTGGCATATACCTCTCAGCCTTTCGGCACCCCTATCGAATGCTATTAAATTGTCAACAGAATTATACCATTGCAGGCAGCAAAAGTAAACAACAATACCCGATCCATTGTTCTCAGGAAAACGGGGGTATGTTTTTTGAAGAAAGGCTGAAATAAAGACCCCGGGGACAGGTCACCTAGTGGTGCCCGCCGACGGGGTTTTTAACGGACTGCCGGGTTTAGGCTAAAGGCTTTTTAAAATCTTCTCAAAGTACTTGGCGTGTCCCTTTTCTTCTTTAATGAGTTTTTTTAGAAGGTCTTTCACATCCTGGCGTTTTGCGCTTTCGTACAGTTTGCTGTAGATATCAACGGTTAATTCTTCGGACTTCAGCGCGTAGGAAACAGAGCCTTTCAAGTCCTTGAAGGCCTCTTCACTGTCAAAGGGCGTCCTGTCAAAAACCGCTTTTTCCGTCAGGGCCTTTAGATACGAGGCAACCTCAGGGTCAAACAGGTAATCATCTTCGTTTTGCGGCTTATTCTTCACGATATTGTCATAAAATCCTTGGAATACTTCCTTATGTTCTTTCTCCTGCTGCGCCGCATCCAGCAGGAACTGCCTAAGCTGCCCTTCAGTGTTTTTGGCACCGTTTTGGTAAAACTTCATACCCTGGTCTTCCAGCGCCATTGCAATGGTTAGAAGTTCAAGTTCATTAAAATTTGCTTTTTCCATCATGGGACCTCAAACCCCCTTAAATAATTTTTTCTTACTGGTCCTTCATATCCCT
>JAAYEV010000059.1 GCA_012728565.1 Clostridiales bacterium | reverse complement strand
CGGTATAGGATGCTCATCAAGGGCTCCGGGCTACCTGGACTTTAATACTCTCCATACAACCCATGGGAGAGCCCTTGCCTTTGCAACCGGTTTGAAACATGCAAACCCGGAACTGGAAATAATAGTTATCACAGGCGACGGCGACTGTTCCGCAATAGGCGGAAACCACTTGATACACGCAGCAAGGAGGAATATAGGCATTACCACCGTGGTATACAACAACAATATCTATGGAATGACCGGGGGCCAGTATTCGCCGACAACGCCCACCGGCGACAAGGGAACTACCGCGCCCTACGGCAATATCGACAAGGTGTTTGATATATGCAAACTAACCGAGGCTGCGGGAGCCACCTATATTGCAAGGGGTACCGTCTACCATGCCCAGCTGTTGACCAAGCTCATAAAGAACGGTATTTTGAATAAGGGCTTTTCGGTTATTGATGCTGTCAGCGTTTGCCCGACCTATTACGGCAGGAAAAACAAAAAAGGCGACGCTGTAAAATTGATGGAGTGGCTCAAGGACCACGCGGTTAATGCAGCCGCTGCGGCAAAACTGCCCAAGGAAAAGCTGGAAGGTAAATTCCTTATAGGAGAGCTTTATAACAACCCGCAGCCGGAGTATACCGAAGAGTACAAGAAGATTATAGAGTCCTTTAAGAGGGGGTAAAAATATGTCCAGTACAGAAATCAGGTTGAGTGGTTCCGGAGGTCAGGGTCTTCTTTTGTGCGGTATCGTGCTGGCCGAGGCGGCAATCCTGGACGGGAAGAACGCTGTCCAGACCCAGTCCTACGGGCCTGAAGCTAGGGGTGGGGCAAGCAAGTCGGAGGTTATAATATCCGATGGCGATATTTACTATCCAAAGGTAAGAAAACCGGATGTTTTCCTGGCACTTACCCAGGAAGCTTATGACAAGTATGTAGGCAGCGTAAAAGAAGACGGCATAATAATAGTGGACCAATCGGTGAAGGTATCGGATGTAAAATGTGCGGGAATACACAGCCTTCCCATACTGGATACCGCAAAAAACGTTGTAGGAAGGGCCATGGTTGCAAATATAGTGGCACTTGGGACCATAAACAGTATAACGGGGCTTGTTTCCCCGGAGTCGCTGGAAAAGGCGGTGCTAAACCGTGTGCCCAAGGGCACCGAGGACCTTAACAGAAAAGCCCTGGAAGAAGGAAGAAATATCTGTAACAATTAATAAAAAGGAATGGTGCTATGAAGGAAAAAGGCAAAGACCTTCTCGGACTGATACGGAGCAACTTTTCCGAACTAAGCAAAGGACAAAAACTTATAGCGGAGTTCATTACAACACAATACGATAAGGCTGCATTTATGACTGCTGCAAAGCTTGGAGAAATGGTTGGCGTCAGCGAATCCACCGTGGTTAGGTTTGCCATAGCACTTGGGTTTGAAGGGTATCCGGAATTACAGAGGGCACTGCAGGAATTGATAAAAACAAAACTCACCACCGTTCAGAGGATAGAAATGACCTCGGGTTTTGCCAGTGAAAACGACGTGTTGAGAAATATAATGAAATCGGATATCGACAATATACGGGCTACCCTTGAGGAGATTGACACAAAGGCGTATGACGATATAGTCGACCTTATAGTGAAAGCGAAAAAGATCTATATTATTGGCTTTAGGACATCCACCATACTGGCAGACTTTTTAGGTTATTATCTGAACCTGATACTCAATAATGTTCGCGTGGTCTCCCAGGGTATAAGCGACGTTTACGAGCAGCTGTTTAACATAGGTGAAGGTGACCTGGTAATAGCAATAAGCTTCCCGAGATATTCAAGAAGAACGGTGGAAGCATTGGGTTTCGTGAAGTCCAGGGGAGCGAAGACCATCGCCATTACCGATGGTCCCCTGTCTCCCCTTTTGAACAACGCCGATCTGTCGCTTTATGCAAAGAGCAATATGGCTTCCTTTGTCGACTCACTGGTAGCGCCCTTAAGCCTGATTAATGCCCTAGTGATAGCTGTCAGCTTAAAGGAAAAGGACAAACTAACCAATATATTTGGGCGGCTGGAGGATATATGGGGCCAATTCAGAATATATTCTGACAAGGATAGAAACGGAGTTTAATTTCATAGGTGTTCAATAACCGTGGAAGCACTTCCACGGTTATTGAACGTTATGGAGGTTTAAAGATGACAAGGCTATACTTAATCCGCCACGGCGAAACTGAATGGAACAGGCTTGAAAAGACGCAGGGCTGCACAGATATCGATTTAAGCGAAAACGGATATATACAGGCCGAAAGGCTTGCCCGAAGGCTCCTTGATGAAGGGATAGAAACGGTATATTCAAGCGACCTTAAAAGGGCTTTTACTACTGCTCGTATTATAGCGGAACAGCTTAATATTGAAGTTCACACCCATCCCGGTCTTAGGGAAATGAACTTCGGATGCTGGGAGGGATTGGACTTTCACAGTATAAAGAGAGAATATACCGAGATACACAGGTTGTGGTTAAGCAGCCCGGATAAAGCCATAATACCCGGCGCAGAAGAACTCATAGAGGTGCAAAACCGGGTAACCAAAGCAGTGAAGAGCATTGTTGAATTGAACAGGGGCGGGAGGATAGCGGTAGTATCCCACGGCGTGACACTAAAATGCCTGATTTTTGGCCTGCTGGGTATAGACCTCGGCAATTTGTCAAAAATCAGACTAGACAACTGCTCAATATCCATAGTCGAGTACAGGAACGGGCGGTATGTTCTTGACCTTATGAATGATATATGTCATGTGGCTGAGTGACTTTACCCAAAATTCTGTCAGGCCGGCTGCAAAGCGGCCTGACCAACTGCTTCCCGAAAGCCTTACGGATGTGGGTATTGATGAGTAAGCTGCAGGCGGGGTGAATTATTCCCGGAAAACAAGCATAACATAGTACTAAAAAAAGGAACGGTGATGTCATCCGATGTCCAGGAATAGAAGCAATAGCGAACCGGGGCTTGCAATAAAAATAGAAAGGCTGATTATTCGGGCGGCAGTAGCGGGTATGATTGCTTTGATGGTATTTCAGTTTGTCATGCTTAACGATACGGCAAGGGTGTTTTTGAACTATGCCACAACGCTGGAAGGGGG
>JAAYEV010000058.1 GCA_012728565.1 Clostridiales bacterium | reverse complement strand
GATTTTATTCAAAGGGCAGCCCTTTGTACCGCCCCCGCCGTTCAGCCACATTCCAGCCCGGAAGCCGACCTGCTCACTATGATTATAAGCGAAATTTCGGGAAAAATCACTGACGCCCGAAAAAAATAGAAACCCCGGAACAAAGTCCGTTCCGGGTTTTAAACTCTGGTGCGGGAGAAGGGACTTGAACCCCCACGGCGTTTGCCACTAGATCCTAAGTCTAGCGCGTCTGCCAATTCCGCCACTCCCGCATGTTTTTGTTGTTTTGGTCACAAACGATATGATAACATATAGCCTTTGTTTTTTCAATAGCAAAATAGTGCAAAACATTATCGGCACAGGGCAGGAATCCTGCTCCGGCGGGCAGAATTAAACCTTATCCGGCGCAAGTTCGGAAGGAGTGATTTTTTTGAAGGACCCGGCAAGCATTTTCAACGACGTTATCGGCCCGGTAATGATCGGCCCATCCAGTTCCCATACAGCGGCGTCGGTACGAATAGGAAACCTGGTTAGGCAAATGACCGGCGGCCGTCCGCGGCGGGTGGTTTTTGAGTTCGCCGCAGGCAGTTCCATTGCCGAAACCTATCACAGCCAGGGAGCGGATTTTGGCCTTGCCGGAGGAATCCTGGGCTTTGATACCGCCGACCCGCGCATAGTGGACGCGTTGGAGCTGGCAAAACATGCCGGAATTGAAATTGAGTTTAGAATTGCCGATTTTGAAACCAATCACCCTAATGTCTTTAAGGTTACAGCTATTGATGAAAATGAAAAACAAGTCGAAGCCGAACTTATATCCTGCGGCGGCGGCATGGTTGAAATCCGTCAAATTGCCAATATCCCGGTGTCCATAAACGGCGGCTTTTTTGAGACCCTTTTGCTGTTTGCCGGCTGCGCGCCGGATATCGTGCACGCATGCCGCGACTTTATTAATGCAAACAGCGTTAGTTGCGACGACCTGCTCCTTTTCCGCAACGACAAGTCCGAATACATTTTGGACTGCCGGGGGCAGTCGGAAATGCCTGCGGAGTTTTTGCGGCGGGTCGTAAAAAATTTCCCGATGAAGGATGTTATTGTCCTGTCCCCCGTGCTGCCGGTGAAGTCACAAAAGGAATATTCCGGCCTTTTTAATACCGCTTCCGAAATACTTGAAATGGCGGAGCATGAACGGCTTTCCTTGGCTGATATCGCAGTTCGGTACGAAACAAGGCGGAGCGGCCTGAACGAGACCGAAGTTTTTGACAAAATGGCCGAAATAGTGGCGGTGCTAAAAAAGACGATAAAAGACGCCGCTTCGGTGCAGCAGGAGTACCCCGACAGGATACTGGGTCGGCAGGCGCGGCTTCTTCCCGAAAAAGACATGGCGACAGGCGGTGTACTGCACTCGGTAATAAGGTACATTACGCTGTTGATGGAGGCAAAGAGCTCCATGCGTACAATAGTCGCCGCTCCCACCGCCGGCTCCTGCGGTGCCGTGCCGGGCACACTCATCGGGGCGGCGGAAGCGCTGGGCTTGCCGGAGGACGCGGTGGTAAAAGCCATGCTGGCGGCAGGAATGGTCGGGGTTTTAATCGCAGAGCACAGCACTTTTTCCGGGGAGATGGGCGGCTGCCAGGCGGAATGCGGTTCCGCCTCGGGAATGGCGGCGGCGGGGATGGTGCAGCTTCTTGGCGGCACTACCGAACAGGCCCTTGACGCGGCGTCCATGGCGCTGCAGAACGTCTTCGGCCTTACCTGCGACCCGGTGGCAAGCCGGGTGGAAGTGCCCTGCCTGGGCAAGAATATAATGGCGGGCAGCAATGCTCTGGCGATGGCGGAGCTGGCGATGGCGGGTTTTGACAAGGTGATACCGCTGGATGAAACCATTGCAGCCATGTACAGGGTGGGACTTTCGTTGCCGGCCGAGCTTCGCTGCACCGGCAGAGGCGGCCTGTCCATTACCCCCACGTCGCAGAGGATACAAAAATACCTGGAGGAAAAGCAAAGCAAGATGAATTGATAAATAAAATACTTGTGGAAAGAGGGTTTTACATGAATTTAAGTAGATTTCCGCGCAGGCGTTATACGCAGTATGCAACGCCAATAGAAAAACTGGAACGGCTTTCTACCATTTTAGGCGGCCCCAATATTTACATGAAGCGGGACGACCTGCTGGGACTGGCCGGCGGGGGCAACAAAACGCGCAAGCTGGAATTCCTTATGGCCGATGCCCTGTCAAAGGGCGCGGATACAGTCATTACCTGCGGCGCGGTACAGTCCAACCACTGCCGCCTGACGCTGGCCGCAGCGGTAAAGGAGGGGCTACGCTGCCGGCTTGTTCTTGAACAGCGCGTCCCGGGCAGCTATGACCGTTTTGCCGGCGGAAACAACTTTCTTTTTCACTTGCTGGGCGTGGAGGCTGTACACGTAGTGGAAGGCGACTCGGACATGATGGCCGAAATGCAAAAGGTCGCGGACGCGTTAAAGGCCGAGGGCAGGAAACCATACATTATACCCGGCGGCGGTTCCAACGAGATAGGAGCCCTGGGTTATGTGGCCTGTGCCCAGGAGATGCTGCAGCAGTTGTTTGAAATGGATTTAGATATTGACCACATAATAGTGACTAGCGGCAGTGCCGGCACCCATGCCGGGGTGCTGACCGGCATTACAGGGCAAAACGCCCCTATCCCGGTCACCGGCATAGGGATTAACCGCAAAAAAGGCCCCCAAACCGAAGCCGTATATGACCTATGCTGCAAGCTATCCGCCAAGCTGGGCCTTAAAAATGCACCGGCCAAGGAGGATATTGTAGTATTTGACGACTATATAGGCGAAGGCTATTCCCGCCCCACCAAGGAAATGATAGAAGCGGTGAAGCTGGTGGCACGCACCGAAGCGATACTGCTTGACCCGGTCTATACCGGAAAGGCCATGGCTGGAATGATGGATTTGATACGGAAGGGCTATTTCGACGGCACCAGGAATATTCTGTTCCTTCACACCGGCGGCTCACCCGCCCTTTATGTCTATACCAAGGAGTTTTTTGCTGATTAGATATACACGGGCGGCTTCGGCCGCTTTTTCTTATTGCACTATTCCCTTGCTCATTAACACCTATCCAGTTTCGTAAATATAATGAACTGAACGGATAGGAGAAAAGAGAAGGGAGGGAATAAACCGTGTATGCCCGAGATAAGAAACCTGACCACGACTACGACCAAAGGCCCCATGTCCACGAGTATCGAAATGAAACAAGCGTGGATGACAGGCACCGGCATCGCATGGAAGGCGTAACCGGCCCTGTCGTCCAGGTTGGAAATTCGCACATTCACTATTTATGCGGCAGTACTTCCTTTGACGACGGCCACCGCCACCTGTATACAGATTATACCGGCCCTGCCAGATACTCAAGGGACAACTCCCATGTCCATGAATACAAAGGCTATGTAGCCCATGCCGGTGACCCGCTGCATGTTCATAAGTACCATGACAAGACGGGCCCCGCCATATACAACCATTTTTATTAATCCCGGACAAAAAGCCCGGATGTCTTTTTGCCGACACCGGGTCTTTTGTTATGGAATTCGTATCAACTGTCATTACTTTTCCAAGCTGGAAATCAGCCATGGGTTGTCGGGTTTTGCCAACAGCCTTGCGTTTTGATAAGCCATTTCAACCGTTAGGATGGTTGTACCCCGGTAGAAGGGCTCCTGTGTAGAGTTGTCCATCGACAGGACCAAGGCAAAATCCGGCTTCCCGATAAATTCCGTTCCCAGGTATATGGGCATCAGAAACTGAATGCTGTTGTTGTAGTACTGCGGCACCACCATTTTGTAATTTCTTTTGGCAAGCTTTTTTATATTTTCTTCGTTCCCCTTGAACTTTTGTACTATTTCCTTAATCGGAATCTTTCCATCCCGTATTTCAGTAGGTATCCTGTCCACCCGCTCGATGAAAATATGTCTCCAGTTCATGTTAATTTCAAGGTCCGGGTTAAATATTACCTGGTCGATGGTAGTAAAATACTTGGCGATTTCCGGGGTTCTTCCTCCGAAACCCCGTATCACGCTCATATCGTTTTCTAGGACAATTCTTGGACCGGCACAACAGACATATTTATCCCCGAAAATGTCGATTTCAGTTTTTGAACAAAGGACATAAACGTCCAGCAAAAAATCCCTGTCAAGGAGACCGGTATTGAACAGATACTGTTTTCCATCGTTTGATTCCAGGATCTTTCCTTCAACTTTTAACCGGTTGTAAGTATGCTCAATATATGATTTGAGGATGGGGTAATTGGTTGGAGAAGTATAGTCTTTATATTTCCATTCTTCCGGCTGGGCAACCGATTGTAATTCCTCAAGAAAGTCATATCCCTGGTTAGCGTCCGGAAAAACAATCTCTCCAATAACGTAATACTGTGAGCATATGAGTTCACGGTATGCTTCTTTCTGTGCAAGCAGGTTGGCGCAGAACCATTCCTGGGCATTCTGTTTCGTATTTTTTTCAAATTTCAGCCACAACCATTCGCCGTCAGTATTCTTGTATGTAGTTTTGAACCATGCGAAATCAGCCTGGCCGCTGTTTACATTAATTTTTCTTGCGCTGGAGTAACCGATACTGCCGGTTTCATAAGCTTCACTAAAATCCTTTTCAACAGTTCCTTTAATATTCTCTATTGTTTCGCTGCTGTTACTTGTTTCTTTTATTCTTTCATAATATGACCAGTGTACAAAAGCAAAACTTGATAAGTCCATTCTTTTCCCCCTTATGTATTAGCTGATTTCGTCTTGTATGCCCGGCTTCCCGTTTTATGCCGGGCTAATGTACCGCTCCTTAATGCCATCCCCCCTCGCGGAGCCCACTCAACCCCTATTATAAGATAACCTTTCCGGGTAAAACAAGCATTTCCTTATTGTTCGTTTATGGCATACCGCCCAATGGACCGGATATTTCACCTTTGCCCTACATGTGTTTATCACCTTATGACTATAAAAACAATTGTTATGTGAGGAAGATACCAGGAAGATGGAATGTTCTAAAAAAGATAGAACAGATGAGATAACATTTAAGAGCTTTTTTAATTTGCAATAGTGTGTCATAACTTTACACTTCATGCCTAATTTTGGTATAATTTCATGTACAAGTTAATACATAAGTGGAAATATATGTAGCCCATTCTGTAGCTGCTCATACCTATTAATAACATCCATATAAAGAGAGTTTTTTAGCTATTGCCAGTTTCTATTAAAGTTAAGCGAAACACCAGAATTCTATGTGGTTGTTGCAGCTTGCTATCCTAAACCCCATGTCATCACAGTCTGTCATACAATGGAAGAAGTTTGGGAGTGTATTGGTGGAGTATTAAAAAGGAGGAGAACTAGGTGAGTATTAATTGTTTTATGTGCGGGTGTGCTATGAAAGAAATTACTGCATCCATTAACACCGGGTGGGGAAAATACAGAGTAACAATAGATGGTGTAAAAGCATTAGAATGTCCAGAATGTGGTGAAATGCTATATTCAGATGAAGAAGTAGGGATGATACAAAACCTATGCAGAGGGCTGGCTGAGCTGGATGAGAAGGAAAAACCGGAACTGCTAAATGTCAAAGAAACTGCTGACCTTCTTAGAGTAAGTTCACAAACAATATATAACATGATAAAAGATGGAAGGCTTAAAGCCGTAAAAATGGGTAGAGAATGGAGATTTATGCGCAAGGATATAGAAAGCTTAATAAATGGGCACGAGTACCAGGCAGCTGCAAGAACTTTAGAACAAGCCTTCGTCAAAGAGGACACGGAAATCCTATGAAAGCATTTATGTAAATAATAATCAAAAAACAACAAAGCCTTGCAAACATAGTATTTGCAAGGCTTTAAATTTGGTGCGCCCTGAGGGACTCGAACCCCCGACCAACTGATTCGAAGTCAGCGACTCTATCCAACTGAGCTAAGGGCGCATATTTATGCGCCACTGCATCGGCGCAAATTACATGGTGACCCATCCGCGACTCGAACGCGGGACACCCTGATTAAAAGTCAGGTGCTCTACCTACTGAGCTAATGGGGCACGAGTTGGCTGGGGCGGCAGGACTCGAACCTGCGAATGCCAGAGGCAAAGTCTGGTGCCTTACCGACTTGGCTACGCCCCAATAATATGGTGGGGTGGATAGTGGGAGTCGAACCCACGGCCTCCAGAGCCACAATCTGGCGCTCTAACCAACTGAGCTATACCCACCACGTAAATGGTGCGCCTGCAGGGACTCGAACCCCGGGCACACGGATTAGAAGTCCGTTGCTCTATCCACCTGAGCTACAGGCGCAAAATTGGAGCGGGTGATGGGAATCGAACCCACGCGACTAGCTTGGAAGGCTAGGGCTCTACCATTGAGCTACACCCGCACATATCCGACATTTAATAATTATAGCAAACCGGTATTTGACTGTCAATGTTCAAAATTTACCGCCTGCCCGCATGAAGCAGTGATATTATTGTAAACCAAATCCGGCTTCGGGTCAAGAAACAATATGGCTAAAATTCTTTTATCTCGGGTTTAATATTGCCCTTTGATATTTCAATTATTCCATAGGTGGGCCGTTTAGTATTCCTTGGCCTTGAAACGCTCCCCGGGTTTAAAAGTACCATTCCTTCCACCTTCACTATCTGGGAACTGTGGGTATGGCCAAACAGCACTATATCGGCTTCCAGTTCCAGTCCCCTATAATACAGCGTGTTTAGCCCATCCTTCACCCTGTACTTGTGCCCGTGGGTGACAAAAACCTTTTTGCCCTCCATCTCCAGCACAAGTTCGGAAGGAGTACCGGCATCGGTAAAAAAATCGCAGTTCCCGCTTACCACGTATAATTGGCCCGGGTGAAGTTTCCTTATATACTTGCCATCTTTCGCATAGTCGCCTAGGTGAATAATGGCATCCACGCCGGCCATCAGCTTTACTGCCTTTTCGACGGCGTTATTGTCTCCATGGCTGTCGCTTATTATTCCGATTTTCATGCCTTGTTCCCTCCGGCACAGGAAAGCAGCTCCCTTACCTTAAGAAACGCCTTTGCCCTGTGGCTTATGGAATTTTTTGTTCCGGCGTCCAGCTGCGCAAAGGTTTTGCCAAGGTCCGGCACGTAAAACAGCGGGTCATAACCAAAACCGCCGGTGCCCCTTGGCTCAAACAGTATTCGCCCTTCACATTCCCCCGTCACGGTAAAATGAGCCCCGTCGGGGAACACCACCGTCGCTGCGCATACAAACCTGGCTCCCCGCTCGTCCTCGGGAACTTCTTTCATCATTTCAAGAAGCTTTCGGTTATTGCTTTCATCGGTGGCGCCTTCGCCTGAAAACCTGGCGGAAAACACGCCCGGCCGGCCCCCCAGGGCATAAACCTCCAGCCCCGAATCGTCAGCGATGGCGGTCTTGCCGGTGGCCTTCATCACTTGAAAGGCTTTTTTATAGGAGTTTTCCTCGAAGGTAAGCCCGTCCTCCTCGATTTCAATGTCCACCCCCGCTTCGACCATGGACAGTACTCTCCAGCCCAGGCCCTTTAAAAGCTCCATCATCTCGACAGCCTTTTTTCTATTCTTGCTGGCAACCACCATTATCTTTTCCGTCATTTCTCAAACCTCCCGGCAATACGTCTTCCAGCGCCCTTTTTTGTACTTCCACCAGCTTGCCTATACCGGACGCTGCAAGGTCAACCATCCTGTACATTTTGTCCAGCGAAAAGGGAAAGGCTTCACCGGTGCCCTGTATTTCCACCACTTTCCCGGAGCCGGTCATCACCAGGTTCATATCCACCTGCGCCCTGCTGTCCTCCTCGTAGCACAGGTCCAGTAAAACCTCGCCGTCCACTATACCAACGCTGACCGCCGCCACCAGGTCGGTAACCGGTATTTCCCCTATGATTCCCTGCCTTTTCATGTAACCCAGCGCGTCAACCAGCGCCACGTAGGCCCCGGTTATGGACGCGGTCCTTGTGCCGCCGTCCGCCTGCAGCACGTCGCAGTCTATCCATATGGTGTATTCGCCGCCAAGCTTGTCCAAGTTCGTCACCGACCTAAGGGACCGGCCGATAAGCCTCTGAATTTCATGGGTCCTGCCCTCCGGTCTCCCCTTGGTTATTTCCCTCACCTTCCTTACAGCGGTGGACCTTGGCAGCATCGAATACTCCGCAGTAATCCAGCCCTGGCCCAAGCCTTTCAGGAACTGGGGCACCTTTTCCTCCACCGACGCGGTGCACAGCACCTTTGTGTCCCCGGTTTCTATCAGCACCGACCCTTCGCCGTACTTGGTAAAATTCTTGGTAATCCTTACCGGCCTCAGCTCGTCAAACTGCCTCCCATCCGTTCTCAAAGCCCATTCAACTCCTTCCCCCGCAAAAGCGGCCCGCTGCCTCGCCTTTGGCCGGGCCGCCCGGGTTAACTTCTTATATCATATCACAATTTATGCCTACTTGTACTGGTTTGCAAACACCGGTACATCTATAACACTTTCCAGTACCACTCCGGTGGGCAGTACCGCCGGCTGCCCGTCCACCAGGAACACCACCCCGATCACGGCAGGATATTCCTTAAGGGTAAGGGCAATGGCCTTTACAATCCTCTCGCCCACGGCGTCGCCCCCCTCGTAGTCGAATATCCCCCTTTCAAAGTTCAGGTATGCTATGCCGTTCTTTGTCCCCATTCCGTTTATTTTAACATCCGCCGGGATGGCCGACTGCAGGCCGCTGCCCTCCGGCGGTCCCTCCAACAGGCACTTTATCGCCACGTCCATGCTGGACCCCGCGGTCCCGGTCCCCAGCGTAACCGGCACGAAGTATTCGAAGCCCTTCTCGTTCACCCTGTGGAAATATACCGTGACGCTGGAACCCCCGGTGCCGCCCAGCCTGTTTATATTCTCCCTGGATATGGGGCTTCCGGTGCGGGTTCCGTATGGAAGGCTCTCCGGCACATCTCCCTCAAACATGAACTGTACCCTGTCCACCGTATTGAACTCGGTCAGCGTGTAGACCACCGACTTAATCATCAGTTCCTCTTCCTCCGCCGAAGCGCAATCCAATGCTTCCTGCGACAGGTCCACTTTGGCCAGCCCGTCCCTTATGGTAAGGCCAAGCACCCGGGTACCGGCGGGGACGGGCGAAAAGAGCCCCGTGCTCTGTGCCATTACCGACAGCTCGTCGTCGGATATCAGCCTTTCCAGCGCTGCCCGGGCTATGCCCTCTTCCCACTCTATATCAACCGAAACGGGAACAAGATATCCATCGCTGTCCCTGTAATACAGCACGGTTTCCCTCATCCTTGCATCCGACACCGTGTCGGCGCTTTCCTGCTGCAGCGGAAGCGTATCCGGTTCCCCGGGGGCTTGTTCACCGCCGGTTATCCAATTCAGCAGCATCCGGACAGGGTTTTCACAGCCAACCACAAGGAAAGCCATGCAGATTATTATTGCTCCCGCTAAAACGCGTTTATACATCCCAATTCCTCCCCAATTTTCTTTGATTGGTGCCGGGGAACGCCTGTATGTCCCCGTTATAAAATATATTAGGGAGGAATGGACGCTATGATTTTTTATTTCTTCTTGATCCTGGTTATATAGCCGCCCCTGGTCTCCCGGGCGTCGCTCACGGTAACAAAGGCCTCTGCATCGGTCTTTTTAAGAAATTCCATGAGCACCGGCAGTTCCTTTCTGTTCAGCGTGGTATCCAGCAGGCAAACAGGCCCGTTCTTGCCTATGCCCTCGATCATTGTAACACCAAAGCCCATGCTTCGCAGCTTATTGGCCAACTCCTCGTCGCACGTTTTTTTGGGGACAATTCGCACCATGATGGTTCCTATGGCCATCTTGGTTTCAAGAACGCTTCCCACAATGTTGCCCACGGCAAAGCCGGAGGAATACGCCAGTATGTTTACCCAGTTATCCAAAGAAGTCATAACCCGGCCCAGGGCCACGATATAAATGGTAACCTCGAAAAAACCCAGGACTGCCGCGAGGTATTTTTTCCCCCGCACTATCATCAGCATCCTTACCGTTAGCAGGGATACATCCACCACCCTGGCAAAAAATATAAATAGGAAATTGAGCACAATACCCATATGATACCCTCCATAGGATTAGTATTAAAAATTGTGTTCTTATTATTTAATATACATTGAAAATACTATTATTTCCTGTTCATAAAGTCAACACCAAAAAAGCCGGGGAATGAAAACCCTCCGGCCTTTTTGCGAAATTATTCCTAGTCATTGGTCAGCAGTATATCATTCACATAACGCACTATTCCGTTTGCCAGCGCCTGGGCACACCTCTGCCTGTACTCTTCGGTAAGGAGCAGCGCCCTTTCCTGGCCGTTTGTAATAAAGCCAAGCTCGGCAATAACCGCCGGCATCTTTGTCTCCCTCGTCACCACCAGGTTCGGCCTGGGAATGACTCCCCTGTCTATGGTTTTTAATTCCGCGAGCAGCGCCTGCTGTATTATCTTTGCCAGCGTGTAGTTGTCCCTGTTGTCGGTCTCGCTCTTTTCCGAGGGATAGTACAGCGTCTCCACACCACATATGGAGCTGTCGGTTTCGTGGGCGTTTGAGTGTACGCTTATATACAGGTCGGCATTGGCGGCGTTGGCAATAGCCGCCCGCTCGTACAGGTCCACGAAGGTGTCCTTCTCTCTTATCATCAGCGTCCTGAAGCCCAGCTCCTCCAGCAGCGCCCTCAAACGGTGGGATACGTCCAGGTTAATATCCTTTTCCTTAACGCCGTTGTGGCTGGCCCCCGGGTCCTCGCCTCCATGGCCGGGGTCGATTACTATAAGCGTATCCTGGTAAAGGGAGGGTACCGCCGACAACTCCAGTACTATTTCCCGGGCCCTTTCCGACGAGGTTACCTTGTACCTGGCCTCTTCCTTAAGGTATACCACTATAAAACCGGCTTTTTTGGAAGAAGCATAGGGTGTTGATACTATTCTTTCCACCACGCCGTTGTTGATGTACACTTCCCCTTCCTCGATAAAGGCGTCCCTGTCGGGTATTTTAATGGTAATGGTCTTTTCATCCTTGTCGTATTCTACGTCGTATTCCACCCTCTTCTTGGCATCTATCGTAAGGGTACCGGTTTTCCAGCCGGTGCCGACGTACTCAATCGCCGAAAGCGGTAAGCCGTCAATAAGCACCTCCAGCCCTTTTTCGCTGCTTTCAATATTGTACTGCAGGGCGTGGTCAAGCTCTATCACAGCCCTTACGGTATTTTCCTCGAACTGTGAAAACCTTATGGACCTTACGCCGTCCCTTCCGATGGCAACCGAACTGTCCTTCATGTTCCCCAGCCTTGTGTTGAACATGTCCACCACTATCCTGTCCGGCTTTTGCAGGGTCATGGTTTCAAAGTCAAGCCTTGAAGTGGCCTCCACCACAAGTTTTCTCCGGTCCTTGTGCTCGTCATCGAAGTATATTCCATTTACCGTATTCACCGTCTTAATCTCAATCTGCTTCTTGTTTTCATCGTAGTCAATGCTGTACCCGGAGGGGCTTGTAAGGTCTATCACAACCCTGGAAATGTTCGGGTTTACCTCGAACTGTGACGCCCTCACCCTTATTATGTTGCCTCTGCCTACCTCTATCCTGTTAGTCTCCGACCGGAATACGGTATTCAAAAAGTCTATGACCAGCCTGTCCGGTTCCTGGAGAAACATTGTCCGGTGCATGGCGCTGCCGGTGGTCTTAAGCACCACCGCATCCTTTTCGCTGTCGTATTCAAGGCCCAGTATGCTTGCCCCCGGTGAAGTAAGGAGCACCGTGTATGTTGAGTGGTCCCATCCCACCTCAAGCCCCAGCACCTCGGTTATCGCTCTGACCGGGACCATGGTCCTGTCGTTAATAAGCTTGGCGGGAACCTCCAGGGCTACCTTTTTGCCGTTTATATCCATCTCGCTGCTGTTTATCTTTAGCTTTACCCTCTTGTCACCGGTGTTTATAGTGACTTCGTAGTTTTGCCCGTCCCACTGCACATCGGCACCGGTGCTCTCGGTTATTACCCTTATCGGCACCAGTGTCCTGTCGTCTATGATTACCGCGGGGACATCAGAGTTCAGTACTTTTCCGTTCAGTTTTATCGTAACCGGTGGAGCCTTATATGTAATCTGTTTACCGTCCATATGTAGAATAAGCTGCTGCTCCTTCATCGCGTACGCACTTGTACCCGACAAAAGGATTGCCAAAACCAGGATAAATGCCGCCGCCTTTTTCAACATGATAACCCCCTGCTGTGAAATGATACAGTATAGTCTTCGTTTGGTGCCTGATACCTGACCGTATGTTTTCGACTTATTATACCATAAAAATCCCCTATTTTTTGCTGAATTTAGTCCAATTATGTAAATTTAATGCCCCTGTAATATTGCTGTAACGCCTATGTAATAAAGCTCCCTATTCCTTGTCCGGTACACCGGACCGCGGGATTTATCCCAACGCCTGCCCGCAGCCAACCACAACCCAAACTATTAATATTTGACTAAAATCGACAGTGAAATGTTCCAAAAAAACTGCCCCTCCGGCACAACCCGAAGGGGCTAACACTGACATCTTTTCATCGGCGGGCCACAGGCCGCCCACCGTCCCTATTACTGCACTTTATACAGCTCGTCGCTCTCGGGCGGGTCAATGGGCTCTTCCCTTTCGCCGGACACAAGGGTCCTGCCTTCCTCCACCACTTCCCCGATTATGGAAGCGGGAATGCCTTCCCTGTTAAGGGCCTCCAGCATCCCTTGACCGTCCCGGCAGGTTATAAGCATGCAGCCGCTGGAAATGAGCTTAAGGGGATTAAGACCGAATTCCTCGCATATGGTCCTGGTCTCCGGCCTTACCGGGATTTTGTCCTCGTATATCCTTAGACCTACCCCCGATGCTTCCGCCAATTCCCAAAGGGCTCCCAGCACCCCGCCCTCGGTTACATCGTGCAACGCAGTAGCGCCCATTTTCCCCGCTATCATTCCTTCCTTCACAACGCTTATATGTCCCATCATCGCCTGCGCGCTTTCCAAGAGGGCATCATCCATCCTGCCGCGCAGCCTTTTTTCAAAGTCATGGGCAATAATCGCCGTGCCCTCAAGCCCGACCCATTTTGTAAGTATTATATAGTCCCCCGGTTTTGCGCCGGACGATGTTACCACCCTATCCTTGGCGGCCCTTCCAATAGCCGTGGTGGACACCACGATGCGGTTAACCGCCGGGGTTATCTCGGTATGTCCCCCTATTATCTCAACCTTGAGCGAAGCCGCTTCCTCCGCCGCCTGCCGTACTATGTCCTGCAGCACCTCCAGCGTGGTACCCTCGGGGGCAAGTATTGTGAACAAAAGTCCGAAGGGCTCGACACCGTTGGCGGCTACGTCGTTGCAGGATATGTGTACCGCAAGGCGCCCTATCTCATTGGAGGCCCCGGTGATTGGGTCGGTGGACACCACGCAGGCATATTCCCCAAAGTCCAGTACACTGCAGTCCTCCCCCACCTTTGACCTCACCAGCACCTCTTTCCTTTTGAACCGGAAACTTGATAGTATCCTTTTCTCCAGCACGTCGGATGGCAGTTTGCCGCTTTTCATGACCTATCCCCTCTTTGCATTATGTAATGTGACTCCACGCTATGATTATACATTATTTGGACCGCCGCAAAAAGTCCTCTTCCATTCCTCCACCGTCATCACCCTGTGGTCGGACACTATGGCGATGTATTGAATATCCTCCGGCCTTATTTCGTGGAACACCATTACCTCGGCGTCATAACCCTCTTCCTTGTCCCTTCGCAGCTTCAAGTTGTCGGTAAAGGAAAGCGAGGTCTCCCAGTACTGCTCCGCCAGGACCTTTCCCTTGCCTTCCAAGTAATCCTTTGCACCGTAAAACCCATCAACGTCCTTCAGTATAAAGGGTTCATACAGCTGGTTAGCCCTGTTTTCGTTTGCCACCCAGCACCTCGCGGGGTCAACCCTGAAGGCCAGCAGCATGCTGTGGGAGTGGAAGGCGTGGTCTTTTTTAAAGTTCATGCTGGCAAATATGGCCTTAGTCCTGTCCACCCAGCCGGGCACCCTGCCGGCCCTATACTTGTTCAAAAAAATATGAAATTCCCTGTATTTCTCCTGGTAGGTTGACTTGTCATCGTACCTTATGCCCCTTAACTTTACCTTGGCCAGGTCGTTAAGCGACACAACATGATAGACAAGCCCCGTCCGGCTGTAATCGGGAAAATACATAGCATACCTCCTTGTTTTGGCCTTTTCCCATGTTAAGTTTTGAAATAACCGGCAATATTATTCAAAGGCCCCGACTTAACGGAGCCTTAGTTTTTTTTTGCAAACAATGGGCAATCTAATACTCGGAGGTGGATTTTATTGACCAACATCAACTGTTCCGAAGCCTGCCGGCATCAGAAAAACGGGAAGTGCCAGCTTACCCATGTGGGAATAGTGTCCGCCATAGGCAGCACAAAATGCGCCTATTTCCAGCAGAAACAGCAGCCGGATTCAGGGGTCCATCTTAAATCAGAAACATAGCAGCAATTGTAGTTACAATTAACCCGATCATTACCGGTTTGAAATTGCGCCTTGCAAGGTCTATGGGCAGCACCCGGCATATGGCCGCGGCCGGCAGTATTGCCCAGGGTATCAGCGTTCCGCCGCCTACCCAGATAGCGCCGATCTGGCCAAGGGCGCCAAGGGTTGCTATACACCCGTCAACGGCGGTGCCAAAAACCCTGGCCAGCGACCCGGCTAGCGACATGCCGGAAAAACCGGACCCGTCCAGGCCGGTTATCGCCCCAACAACCGTTTCCATCGTCGCCACCATGGGTTTGTTAACCGGGACGGCGGCCGCAAGGGACCGGCCCATGTCTGACAGTATACCCTCGGAGCCGGCCGGAAGCACGCCTGCGCCAAGCACCGACTGTATGGGCGCTATTTCCCCCAGGTAAAAGAAAGCAGCCACCGGGATAACCGGTCCGAATATCTCCATGCCGAATTTGAAGCCGTCTCCCATATACTGTGCAATCTTGCCCAGGGCTTTTCCCTTGTACTGCAAAATGCTTCCAATTATCATCAGTATCACCGCTGTCCCGCCCACCAGGGCGGTGGCGTCCCCTCCCCTCAATTGGAAGACGGACATGGCTACCACGTCAAGCATGAACGCCGCCGGTACCAGGAAGGCGGTCAGCCTGCTCACCCATGTGACCTTTACGTTCTTTTTCTCACCGAACTCCTCCACCACGGCGGTCCCAATCCTGCCGAGGCGCATATCCCTTTTCAGGAATACATAGGCTGCCGCTACGGTGGTGATACCCATAATCGCCACAAGGGGTATACCCTTGACCATCAGGTCCACCACTTCCACTCCCGCTGCGGTGGCGGTTATGGTTGGAGCGCCCTGGATGATGTAGTCGCTGGAAAGCGCTATCCCGTGTCCGAACAGGTTTATGGCCATTGCAACTCCTATGGCGGGAAGGCCCGCCTTAAGCCCCACCGGCAGCAGAACCGCTCCCACCAGCGCGGTGGCGGGGGATGGCCAGAAGAACCATGACACCATGAGCATTATAACCCCTATGAACCAGAAGGCCATATCGGGGGTCTTTATCAGCCTGGAGAAGGGCTTAACCATGAGCATATTGGCACCGGTATCTTCCATCATTTTGGACATGGCCACGATCAGCGAAATAACCAGTATTACCCCAAACAGCTCTACGCCCGCCACCACAAGGGAATCAAATATTGCCCGGGTTGCACCGGTCACCGAACCCTTTGCGGCAAGTCCAATAAAAAAAATACCCATAATACAAGGTATTATGGTATCCCTTCGGGTTATCATTACTGCCAGTATCACAACAACCATAACGGTATATATCCAGTGCAGCAAAGTAAGCTCAACCATGAATATGTTGACCTCCTTACAAATAATTTAGTACCAATATATGCCCATAAGGAGGTTTTGTGAAAGAAAAGACGGCCCCCGGTCAAGAACCTCACCCTCTGCCGCCCTTGTTAATGACGGCGTCGTTTAGCGCCGCCTTTACAAGACCCAAAAACAACGGGTGGGGTTTGTTGGGCCGGCTTAAAAACTCGGGATGGAACTGTACGCCCACATAGAAGGGGTGCAAATCCTGCGGCAGCTCCACCGCTTCCACCAGTTTGCCGTTTGGCGATGTGCCGCATATCCGCAGCCCCTTTTCGGCCAAAACATCCCTGTAATGGTTGTTCACCTCGTAACGGTGGCGATGTCGTTCACTGATTTCACTGGCGGCATACAGCTTGTGAATTAAAGTTCCCGGCACAATTTTGCAGGGATATGCTCCAAGCCGCATGGTGCCGCCCTTTTGCGTTATACCAACCTGCTCCGGCATGGTATCAATAACCAGGTGCCCGGCGGTCCGGCTGAACTCGCCGGAGTTGGCGTCCCTAAGGCCCGCAGCATTGCGGGCAAACTCTATTACGGCTACCTGGAGCCCCAGGCAGATACCCAAAAAAGGAACCCTGTTTTCCCTCGCGTACCGGCAGGCAGTGATTTTTCCCTCGATGCCCCGGCTGCCAAAACCGCCCGGTACAATAATACCGTTTGCGCCTCTGAGCAGCTCCGACACGCTGTCTTCTGTTATATCCTCGCTGTCAACCCAGAGAATATTCACATTCGCCCCCGCCTCAAAACCCGCGTGGCTGAGGCTCTCCATGATGGAAAGGTAAGCGTCGTGGAGCCTTACATACTTGCCCACGATGGCGATGGTAGCCTTCTTTTTTCTCGTCTTTATTTTTGCGAGCATGTTCTGCCATTCGGACAAATCCGGTTCGGGAACGTCAAGATTTAGCTCACGGCAGACAACCCTGTCCAGCCCGTTCCGGTGCAGCATAATCGGCGCTTCATAAAGGCACGGCACCGTCAGGTTTTCTATGACGCAGTCGGGCTTTACGTTGCAAAACAGGGATATTTTTGACTTAATGTCGTCATCCAGCGGGTCATCGGCCCTGGCAATGATAATATTCGGCGATATGCCCATGGAACGAAGCTCCTTAACCGAGTGCTGCGTCGGCTTTGACTTGTGTTCCCCGGACCATCTCAGGTACGGAACCAGTGTCACATGGATAAACAGGCAGTTGTCACTGCCCACCTCGAGGGAAACCTGGCGGATTGCCTCCAAAAACGGCTGGCTTTCGATGTCCCCCGTGGTGCCGCCCACCTCTGTAATCATCACATC
>JAAYEV010000057.1 GCA_012728565.1 Clostridiales bacterium | reverse complement strand
CCATGCGGCCATCTCACCAATCAACCC
Organism: Clostridiales bacterium; assembly: GCA_012728565.1. Classification (GTDB taxonomy): domain Bacteria; phylum Bacillota; class Clostridia; order Ch29; family Ch29; genus JAAYEV01. The sequence goes on along the minus strand of JAAYEV010000057.1, from coordinate 24,069 downwards.
GGCTTTCGCGGCATAAACGCTTACTGATTATGCTATTAAGAAAGTGCGAGGCCCTAAACCGTGGACTTGCAAAAGTGTTACCGAGGAAATTACACACTAATATGGACTTGACTATCTCAATTGCGCTCTATCACAAAGGCAAGGAGTGATTGTTATAAAAGCTGTAATAATGGCAGGCGGCGAGGGGACAAGATTAAGACCTCTAACCTGCGATGTACCCAAACCGATGGTTCCCATACTCAACAGACCGGTTATGGAGTATACCATTAAGCTGCTTAATAAACACAACATAAATGATATTTCTGTAACGCTGGCATACCTGCCTTCTGTAATAACCGAATACTTCGGAGACGGAAAGGAATGGGGGGTAAGCCTAAACTATTTTATCGAGGAGACGCCCCTTGGCACCGGGGGGAGCGTTAAGAACGCGGGGGAAAGCTTGGATGGTACATTCATAGTGATAAGCGGGGATGCACTGACCGACCTGGACCTGGAAAAGGCGGTGGAATTCCACAGGCAGAAAGGGTCAAAGGCTACGCTGGTGTTAAAACGGGAAACCATACCGCTGGAATACGGGGTGATAATAACCGACGACAGCGACAGGATAATAAGGTTCCTGGAAAAGCCCAGCTGGGGCGAGGTGTTTAGTGACACAATAAATACCGGCATATACATACTGGAACCGGAGGTGCTGGACTACTACAAGCGGGGTGAGAATTTTGATTTCAGCAAGGACCTTTTCCCGAAACTGCTCCGGGACGGGGTCCCGATGTACGGCTACAAAACCGAAGACTACTGGTGCGACATAGGTGACCTGGAATCCTACAAGCAGACCCAGTTTGACATACTCGATGGCAAAGTGAAAGTGGATATCACTGCACGGCAGGTGGAAAAGGGCGTTTGGCTGGAGGAGGGGGTGGAGATTGGCGGCGGCGCTGCCATATCCCCGCCGGTGTTTTTGGGCAAAAACTGCAGCATAGCAAGCGGCTGCAGCATCCATCCCTATACAATAATCGGGGAAAGGTGTACTATTGGCCGCAACACCACGCTTAAGAAGAGTATCCTGTGGAAGAATGTGCGGGTGGGCGGCGGTTGCCATTTGCGGGGTACGGTTGTCTGCACCGGTGCCCATATAAAAAACGGGGTAAGTCTCTTGGAAAATTCGGTGGTGGGCAGGGACACCAGGGTGGATTCCAATGCAACGGTGAAACCGGGCATAAAAATATGGCCGGACAAGAGGATAGAGGAGAGAACGGTGGTCACCCAAAACCTTATATGGGGCACCAGGGGGACAAAAACCCTGTTCGGTCACAGGGATATCAGGGGCGCCGTAAACACCGATATTACCCCCGAATTCGCATCGCGCCTGGGTGCGGCCTTTGCCACTCTTTTAAAAGACGATGCGGTAATGGTGGTAAGCTGCGACGGTACGGGACAGTCTAGGCTGGTGAAGGATTCCGCAGTGTGCGGGATAATATCCACCGGAGCCTCGGTGATTGACATAAAGAACGCCCCGGCACCGGTCAACCGGTTTGCCGTGACCTATTACAAGGCGGACGGAGGCGTGCATGTCCGGGGGAGCCTGGCGGACCAAAACCTGGTGCATATAGAGCTGTTGGGGAATAACGGCGCCAATATAGACAGGAGTTTGGAGAGAAAAATTGAGAACCTGTTCAACAGGGATGACTTTGAACGGTGTAATGCCGACCGGATCAGTGAGCCGGTCGCGGTTGAGAATTTTACGTCTATATACTTGAAAAACGGCGCCGCGCTGCTGGGAAACCTTAGGGACATAAAAATGAAAAGCCCAAAAGTATTGATAAGTTCAAGGTCGGACACGGTGCTTGGGCTGGCTGAACAGTTTCTAAAATACATAGGATGCAGTGTGACGGTGGATTACTCCGGCCGCGGCTACCCGTCGGCGGCCAGTTACAGGGAGGCCATGTCCCGGCAGGTGTTTACGGACAGGTATCAGATGGGGATAGTTTTCGGCGAGAGCGGCGAAAACCTCATGCTGGTTGACGACAGGGGCAGGGTGATAGACGGCGAGAAATACACCGCCCTTGTGTCGCTGATTGTGCTAAAGGCAGGGCTTACAGGCAGCCTTGTGGTTCCCTACACCGCTTCCGCAACCATAGAAGCCATGGCCGAAAAATACGGAGTGGATGTAATACGAACCAAGACCAACCCCTCAAGCTGGATGAATGAAACGCTAAAAGCCGGTGGACAGGGGGACGGAGCCAGGCTGCAGTATGCGCTTAATTTTGATGCAGTTTGGGGTGCCGGTGGCATAATAAATTTCATGGCAGTCAACCGGGTGAAGCTGAGCGACCTGGTGGACGAGCTGCCGGAGTTTTATTATGTAAAAAGGGAAATAGAATGCGACTGGAAAGATAAGGGAAGGATAATAAAGGAGATTATACACCGGCACCGGGATAAAAACCTCGAACTTTTCGAAGGCGTCAAGATAAAGATTGGGGAAGGATGGGCATTGGTGCTGCCGGATTCAGAAAGGCCGGTTTTCAACATATACGCCGAAGGACCTTCGGAGGAATATGCCGCCGAGCTTTCGGCGGAGTTAAGCGATAAAGTAAAGGAGCTTATGGAAAAAAGGGAAAGCCTCACACCGTAGGGGAGGAAGGACATAACAGATATGAAACCTATACTGTTTGTATTGATTGTGGGCCTGCTGCTTGCGGCATTCAGAAGGTACAAAAACTTGGCCGAAAAAGAGGCGGGGTCGATAAAGGACGTACTGCTCCAGCCAGAACAGCTCTTAAACCATGCAGCCCAAATAGCCAGGGAACATACCGTATCCGGGCGGCCGGGCTATATAAAATCCCTCCACGGGCGGCTGGACAAAAATTTCAAGGTAATAACCGAGGTATACAAAAGCATAAACTCCCATGCCAAAAGGGGCAGGGACCTTACCCCCGCCTCCGAATGGCTGCTGGACAATTATTACAAAATAGAGGAACAGGTCAAGGAAGTAAAGCAGAACCTGACCAGGGAGAGGCTGCGCAGGCTGAATATTCTAACAAGCGGTATCCTTAAGGGCTATCCAAGGGTGTATGCCATAGCCCTTGAGCTTATTTCCCATACCGACGGCAGGCTGGAACACAACCTTATTGTAGACTTTGTAAAAGCCTACCAGAGGTACAGCAAACTGTCCAACGCCGAGGTATGGTCCCTGTCGCTGATGACCAGGCTCGCCCTTATCGAGAACATTAGGCATATCTGCGAGAAGATACATAGGACCCAGCAGCAGTGGGAAAGGGCCGGGGAGTTTGTTGACGAAAACCAAGGCAGCCTGCTGCCCGCCCTAAAGGAGCTGGTGAAGGACAAAAAGGGTATAAGCCCTTCCTTTGTAGAACACCTGCTGAGAAGGCTCAGGAAGGACGGGATAGACAGCGGGGAGATTATCGATTTTATAGACGATAAGCTGTACGATTACGGCATGACGGTAAGGGACCTGGTGGAACAGGAGCATAAGGAGCAGGCGGCCAGGAAAATATCGGTGGGCAATTCAATAACCAGCCTCAACGTGGTGGCGGTGCTGGACTGGAACGATATTTTCGAGTCCCTCTGTGCGGTTCATGAAATGTTGATGGAGGACCCGGCCGGCGTATACCCACTGATGGACTTCGAGTCAAGGGACTATTACAGGAAACTGGTGGAAAAAATAGCGCGAAAGGCCGGGGTTCCACAGATAAGCGTGGCGCGGAAAGCTGTTGAATGTGCCCGGCAGGCCGCTGAAGAGGGCAGCGGTGAAAGGGAGCGCCACATCGGCTATTATATTGCCGGCGGGGGCAGGACGCAGCTTTTGGGGCGGCTGGGAGCCAAGGCCGCAAGGGACAGGTTCCACAACCACAGCGTACCCTGTTACCTTGCCGCTGTTGCGCTTGTTACGCTGATAATTGTGTCGGGCTTCTTGTACTATTCATATTCCTTGGCCGGGGAAAACGGTACGCTGACTAATGTGCTGGTGGTACTTGCCGTACTGGTACCGGCCAGTGAAGTGGCAATAAACCTTGTCAACTGGTTTTTTACGCATACCACCCCGCCCACATTTTTGCCCAAGCTGGAATACAGGGACGGTATACCCGAGGAAGCCGCCACGCTGGTGGTTATACCCACCCTTCTTGTGGACCAAAAAGGGGTAAGGAACCTTCTGGAGCGGCTGGAGGTATATTATCATGCCAACAGGGAGGATAACCTGTATTTTGCGCTGGCCGGGGACTTTAAGGATTCCGACCAAAAAACCATGCCGGAGGACCAGGGGATAATAAACGAAGGCCTTGAGGGTGTGAAGCTGCTTAACCAAAGGTATTCCAAAGGGGGTGATATCTTTTATTTCTTTGTAAGGCACCGGCAGTATAATGAAAAGCAGGGCAAGTGGATGGGCTGGGAAAGGAAAAGGGGGGCTATACTGGAGCTTAATGCGCTGCTGAAGGGCAGTAAAAATACTTCCTATTCAACGGTTTCGGGGGACACCTCCCGCCTTAAGGGCGTAAAGTATGTCATTACATTGGATGCCGATACAAACCTTACAATGGATACCGCCAAAAAGCTTATCGGTACCATATCCCACCCGCTTAACCGGGCGGTATTCGGCGGCGATGAGGGTGTAATAAGGGACGGTTACGGCATAATCCAGCCGAGAATAGGAATAGACATAGAAAGCGCCAACAGGTCGGCCTTCACCCGTATTTTTGCCGGGCAGGGGGGCATAGACCCTTATACCACCGCCATTTCGGACATATACCAGGACCTGTTCGGGGAGGGCATATTCACCGGAAAGGGCATATACGACGTTGATATTTTTAACAGGATGCTGAAGGATGCTTTCCCGGACAATACGGTGCTAAGCCACGACCTGCTGGAGGGAAGTTTTGTCCGCACCGCCCTTGCAAGCGATATAGAGCTTATCGACGGTTACCCTTCGGGGTACGGCCCCTACATGATGCGGCTGCACCGGTGGGTTAGGGGGGACTGGCAGCTTATAAGGTGGCTTTATCCCCGGATAAGGGACAGGGAAGGCAGAGTCCGTAAAAACCCGCTGTCGCTGCTGTCCCGGTGGAAGATTTTTGACAATCTTAGAAGAAGTCTTGTGCCTGTATCCCAGGCTTTACTGATATTTTTGGGAATGGCTATACTGCCCGGTAGTGCGGCCCCTTGGGTTTTGTTTTCGGTTTTTACGATCGGATTTTGGCTGCTGCTGGACATATTGGACACCGTATTTTTGGGGTCCCATCCGGGTTTCGGTGATAAACTGCACGGCAACGTGATACCCGGGCTGAGGGCTTCTGCGTACCAGGCGCTGCTTTTGCTTATTTTCCTTCCCTATAATGCTTACGTAACCATGGACGGCATAATACGGACGCTGTACAGGGTGTACGTATCCGGCAGGAATATGCTGGAGTGGGTTACCGCCTCCGAGGCGGAAAAGGTCTGCAAGAACGGCCGGTCGGGCTTTGTAAAAAAAATGGGCATCCCGGTGGGGGTTTCGGTTCTATTGCTGGTGTCGGCGCTGCCCCTCAAGCCGGGCGGCCTGCCCTATGCCCTGGCATTGGGAGCCCTATGGGCCTTATCCCCCTGGGTGGCACACAGGGTTAGCGTTTTGGAGCAGACAGAACCGGAGGACGTCGGCCCGGAAGCCATAGAGCAGCTGAGAACGCTTGCCCGGAAAACCTGGGCATACTACGAGGACTTTGCCGATGAGCAGAACAATTACCTTGCGCCGGATAACGTGCAGGTTGACCCGCCCAACGGGGTGGCCCACAGGACATCCCCGACAAACATAGGGTTCATGCTTCTATCAATTCTGTCGGCCAGGGACTTTGGGTACATTTCCACTACCGACCTGGTGAACAGGATAGACCGCTCCATTACCACCATTGAAAAAATGGAAAGCTGGAGGGGCCACCTGTACAACTGGTACGATACCCGGACGCTGGAGGTGTTGAGGCCCTATTTTGTTTCAACGGTGGACAGCGGCAACCTGGTGGGGTACCTTATATGCCTGAGACAGGGACTTAAGGAGTACCGCAATAGTCCCATCGTGGATATGTCCCTTGTAAGGGGCCTTCTTGATACCGGGCTGCTGGCGGGGGACAGCGCGGAAATCCCCGTGGACATCTTGGACCGGGCCCTGGGTGAGTGCCGCATAGACCTTCCGGAATGGAGACGGCTGCTTGAAAGGCTGAAGGAGGCTGCACTTGGCAGCGAAAGCTGGATGATAAAACTCAGGAAAGCCATTGTTTCCTTTATTGAAGAAACCCGGGAACTGTTTCCCGACGGGTCTTTAATGGACAAAGTGGTTGGTTTTGAAAACCGGCAGCAGGATTATGCCGGGATGCTGGCCCTGGTTGAAAGAATTAACGGCGGTATTTCGCCGGCAGAGCTTAAGGAAACTTACGACGCGCTGGTGGAAGAGATGGACAGGCTGCAGCGGGTAAATCTTAAGCAGGCCGACGCCGACGCCTATATTTCAAAGTTGAGGGTTGAAGTGGTAAGGTGCAGGGCAAACACGGCGGACCTTCTTGAGCGCATGGACCGGCTTATTGAGAGGATAGGCAGGATAATAGATGAAACCGAGTTCAAACCGCTTTATGATACCACAAGGCACCTTTTTTCCATCGGGTATAATGTCGGGGAGGAAAAGCTGTTAAACTCCTATTATGACATGCTGGCTTCCGAGGCGAGAATAACCAGTTACATTGCCATTGCCCGGAGAGAGGTGCCGAAAAAACACTGGTTCAAACTGGGCCGAGCCCTTTCGGTGGCCGACGGGTACAGGGGCCTCGTGTCCTGGGGAGGGACCATGTTCGAATACCTGATGCCCCTTCTTGTACTTAAAAGCTACAGGAACACGCTGATGGACGAGACCTACGGCACCATAGTCAAAGCCCAGAAAAGCTACGGGGACAGAAGGAACGTTCCCTGGGGGGTGTCGGAGTCGGGTTACTATGCCTTTGACATGCTTTTGAATTACCAGTACAGGGCCTTCGGGATACCGGATTTCGGGCTGAAAAGGGGCCTGGCGGAGGACATGGTGGTGTCGCCCTACTCAACCCTGCTGGCACTTATGGTAAATCCAAGGCTGGCGGTGGAAAATATAAAAAGGCTGAAGGAGGAGGGCCTTGAAGGTGAATACGGCCTGTACGAAGCGGTGGACTATACGCCGGACCGGCTGCCCCGGGGCAGCAGAAAGGTTATAGTAAAGAGCTATATGGCCCACCACCAGGGAATGGGCTTAATTTCCCTTAACAATTATATAAACCGTGGCATTATCCAAAACAGGTTCCACAGCGACCCGGTGATGAAATCGGCGGAAATACTGCTGCAGGAGAAAATACCGCTTAGGGTTATCATAACAAAGGAGTACAAGGAGAGGGTACAGCCCCTGGAAGTTATAGACAGGGAAGAGGTAAAGGTTATAAGGATATTCGGTGTGCCGGATACGCCCATCCCCCAGTGCCACCTGCTTTCAAACGGGCGCTACTCGGTTATGCTGACAAACGGGGGCGGCGGCTACAGCAAGAAGGACGGCCTACAGGTCACCCGCTGGAGGGAGGATGCGTTAAAAGGCAATTACGGCATGTTTGTATTCCTGAGAAATTTGAGTACCAAGAGGATATGGAGCAGTACCTATGAGCCTCTTGGCGGCCGGCCCGACGGGTACATGGTGGTATTTTCCCAGGACAAGGCTGAATACTACAGGACGGATGACAATATAGACACCCACAGCGAAATAGTGGTGACCACCGAGGACAATGCAGAGATAAGGAGGATTTCCCTGACAAACCACGGCAGCGAGCCGGCGGTTGTGGAGCTAACCAGCTATTTGGAGCCGGTGCTGGCCCCGCAGTCCGCCGATGTGGCTCATCCTGCCTTCAGCAACCTGTTTGTAAGGACCGAACTTGTATCGCAGTACGACAGCATCATTGCCTCACGGCGGCCGAGGGAGACTGGGAAAAGTCCCCTATGGATGGTGCATACCATTACGGTGGAGGGTGAAACCGCCGGCAGCTTGCAGTACGAAACAATTAGGGGGAATTTCATAGGCCGGGGCAGGGATGTTGCGAACCCCGCAGGGCTGACCCAGCCCCTTACCAACACTGTCGGTATAGTCCTGGACCCAATAATGTGCCTGAGGAGAAGGGTGAGGGTTGAGCCGGGCAAGATTGTGAAGGTAAGCTTTATGACGGGGCTGGCTGACAGCAGGGATGAAGCGGTGACACTGGCAGCCAAGTACCATAACCCCCATTCCATAGACCGGGCCTTTGACCTGGCCCTTACAAGAAGCCGCGTGGAAACCACTTACCTTAACCTGCGGGCGGGCGAGATAAAGACCTACCAGAACATGATTTCGCAGATTGTGTATTTAAGCCCTGCCAGGAAAAAACACAAGGATATTATTGCTAAAAATTCGAAGGGCCAGTCCGGCCTGTGGTCCTATGGAATTTCCGGGGACCTGCCCATAGTGCTGGTCAGCATAGATGAGACCGAGCATGCGGAGCTGGTAAGGGAGTGCCTGAAGGCCCATGAATACTGGAGGCTTAAAGGTTTGCCGGTGGACCTTGTGATACTAAACCGTGACCAGAGCAAGTACCTGCAGCCGCTGAAGGAGCTGGTAAATGAGATTGTCCTTTCCAGCAGCGGCAGGGATGTTGTCGACAAACCGGGAGGGGTACACGTCCTTGACGCGAGTATAATGCCGGAAGAGGATATAACGCTGGTACATGCCGCTGCCAGGATAATCCTAAGGGGAGGGGCCGGGCCCATTGACCTTCAGCTTAAACAGCCCGACCAGGAGGATTATCCCGGTGAGAAGAGTTTCAACCGTTATGAAATGAAGTACGAGGCCAGGGACTATCCGGTGGGCCTTGCGTTTTTCAACGGCTATGGAGGATTTGCCAAGGATGGAAGAGAATATATAATAAAACTCAAGGAAAACAGCCATACCCCGGCACCATGGATAAACGTTATTTCCAACGGGGATTTCGGGTTCTTGATATCCGAAAACGGTTCGGGGTCGGTGTGGGCGGAAAACAGCAGGGAGAACAAGCTGACCCCGTGGTCCAACGACCCGGTGACCGATCCGCCGGGGGAAGTTGTTTACCTAAGGGACGAGGAAAACGGCGATGTATGGTCTATAACCCCGCTTCCCATACGAGACGACGGCGACTATACCGTAAGGCACGGGTTTGGGTATACGGTATTCCAGCACGGGAGCCACGGCATAGACCACAGCCTTACCGTGTTCGTACCGGAGGAGGAGCCGGTAAAGATATCGCATATAAGGCTTAAGAATTACAGTAACAAGAAAAGACACTTAAGCATTACTTATTATATAAGGCCGGTGATGGGTATAAGCGAGCAGCTGACGCAGCAGCACATCCATACGGCCTATGATGAAAGAAATAAGGCGCTGCTTATAAAAAACCCGTTCAATTATGACTTCCCGGGGCGCACTGCCTTTGTTGCGGCTTCCGGGGAAATAAGCAGTTACACCGGGGACAGGACGGAGTTTCTGGGGATAGGAGGGGACCTGGCCAATCCCAAGGCCCTTTCAAGGGAGGGCCTTTCCAACAGGGTAGGTGTAGGCTATGACCCCTGTGCGGCAATACAGACCCATTTGGAGCTGTACCCGGGAGAGGAAAAGGATATTGTACTGCTGCTGGGGCAGACGCAGGACGTGGCCGAAGTAAAGGGTATAGTGGACAAATTCAAAAGCGTTGAAAACTGCCGCGATGCCCTGGGCAGGGTTACACGGTACTGGGAGGACGTGCTGGGAGTTATTAAGGTTAAGACGCCCGACGCGTCAATGGACCTAATGCTGAACTACTGGCTTATGTACCAGACCATAGCCTGCAGGCTCCGGGCAAGGACCGCCTTCTACCAGTCGGGGGGCGCCTATGGTTTCAGGGACCAGCTTCAGGATGCCGTTAACGTGGTGTACGCGCTGCCGCAGTTAACCAGGAGGCAGATTTTAATCCACTGCGCGCACCAGTTTGTCGAGGGGGATGTACAGCACTGGTGGCATCCAGGGATACAGGAAAAGGGAATAAGGACACGGTTTACCGACGACCTGTTGTGGCTGCCCTACGCCACCGCCGAGTATATTATAAGGACCGGCGACTACGGAATTCTTGACGAAGAGGTGCATTTCCTGGAGGACCTGCCGCTGGACGAAGACGAGGACGAAAGGTATGGCACCCCCCGTATATCGGAAGAAAAGGCTTCGGTGTACGACCACTGCATAAGGGCCATTGAAAGGGCGCTAAGGTTCGGGGAGCACGGCATTCCTCTGATGGGATCCGGGGACTGGAACGATGGCATGAACGCGGTGGGCCGCAAAGGCAAAGGGGAAAGCATATGGCTTGGATGGTTCATATGTGACACGCTCAGGAAGTTTATACCCGCCTGCGAGTACATGAAGGACTATGAGCGCAGCAAAAGGTACGAAAGGGCCATCGGGGACATATCCCGGGCCATAGAGGAGAACGGGTGGGACGGGTCATGGTACAGGAGGGCATACTTCGACGACGGGACCCCCCTTGGTTCCTCAGAGAATACCGAGTGCACCATTGACTCCATAGCCCAGTCGTGGGCGGTAATAAGCAGGCAGGGGGACCCCGGGAGGTCTTCCGAGGCCATGAACGCTGTGGAGCACTACCTGGTAAAAAGGGACGAGGGGATAATCCTTCTTTTTACGCCGCCCTTTGACCAAAGCGAACTGGAGCCGGGATACATAAAGGGCTACGTGCCGGGGGTCCGGGAAAACGGTGGGCAGTACACCCATGCCGCTACGTGGGTGATAAATGCCTTTGCCATGCTGGGACATGGGGACAAGGCCTGGGAGCTGTTTAACATGATAAACCCGGTAAACCATGCGAGGACGATGATAGAATGTGCCACATACAAGGTGGAGCCCTACGTTGCCGCGGCCGATGTATATGCGGTGGCGCCCCATTCCGGCAGGGGGGGCTGGACCTGGTATACCGGTGCCGCCGGATGGCTTTACAGGGTCGGGCTGGAGTACATGCTGGGCTTCATGAAGAAGGGCGACCGGCTTGTGATAAACCCTTGCATACCAAGGGAATGGAGCGAATACTCGATAGAGTATAGGTATAAAAGCTCGGTGTACCAAATAACCGTAAAAAACCCGGACCGGGTAAACCGCGGTGTGAGGGAGGTTATGCTGGATTCCGAGGTGATGGAGGACGGGTACATACCCCTTTCGGATGACGGCAAAAGGCATACGGTTGTGGTAACCCTAGGGGAAAAGCCGGGATATCATGCATAAGAGGGGAAACATAAAACCTGTTTTGAGGTGAGGACGTGGATTATTTAAACGAGTACAGGAACTGGGTAAACAGCCCTTATATAGACGAGGACACCAAGGTGGAGCTGCTGGGTATCGAGGACAACCAGGCGGAGATAAGGGAAAGGTTTTGTTCGCACCTGGAGTTTGGCACGGCGGGCCTCAGGGGCCTTATGGGGGCGGGTACAAATAGGATGAACGTGTACACGGTGGGTAGAGCCGCCCGGGGCCTGGCAAACCATATAAACGCGCTGGGCAGTGGATATGCCGCCCGGGGAGTGGTGATAGCCTACGATTCCCGGCGCTTTTCCCGGGAGTTTGCGCTGCGCTCGGCGCTGGTGTTGTGTGCAGCCGGTGTTAAGGCATACCTTTTCAACGATATACGGCCCACGCCTTTACTTTCCTTTGCGGTAAGGGAGCTCTGGGCGGCGGCGGGGATAGTTGTAACTGCCAGCCACAATCCGCCGGAGTATAACGGCTTTAAGGTGTACTGGGAGGACGGGGGGCAGGTAACCTCCGAAAGGGCGGAATGGATTACAAGGGAAATTCACGGTGTTTGTGACGCGTGCGGGGTCCCGGTAATGGACAGGGAAAGGGCCCTGCGGGAGGGACTGCTTGTAGAGGTGGGGGAGGAGATTGACCAAAAATATGTCGACAAGGTTCAGTCGCTTTGCCTTGACAGGGATATGGTACAAAAGAATGGCGGCAGGCTGCGGGTAGTATATACACCGCTTCACGGTACCGGTTACAGGCTGGTGACAAAAGTCCTTGCCGCCGCAGGATTTTCAAGGGTGGAAACGGTTAAGGAGCAAAAAGAGCCCCACATGGACTTTCCTACTGTACGATCGCCAAACCCGGAGGACAGGGAAGCCCTGGGGATGGCTATTGCTGCTGCACAAAGGGAGGATGCCGACCTGGTGGTGGCCACCGACCCCGATGCGGACAGGATAGGTATAGCCGCAAGGACAAAGGATGGTGCGTTTGAAACTTTCACCGGAAACCAGATAGGAGCGCTTCTTGCCGATTACATCCTGTCCAGCAGGAACAGTAAGGGCTTAAGCTCCGAACGGGATGTAATAATAAAGACCATAGTCACCAGCGAAATGGGAAGAGCAATTGCCTCAAGCTATGGGGTGGAAACGCTGGATACGCTGACCGGTTTCAAGTACATCGCAGAGAAGATTGAACAGTTTTCAAAAACCGGTAAGAAGAACTTCATATTCGGTTACGAGGAAAGCAATGGATACCTTGCAGGGGATTTTGTCCGGGACAAGGACGGCGTTATTGCGGCGCTGCTGATTTGCGAGACGGCCCTTCACCATAAGCTCAAGGGTGTTACTCTGTCGGAAGTGCTGGAGGACCTGTACCGGCGGCATGGCTATTTCCTGGAGGACGTCGTTTCCATTAGGCTGGAGGGCTGCGAGGGCTTGGAAAAGACAAGAAGAATAATGCAGCATTTCAGGCAAAACAGGGCGTGTATAGGAAAGCTGCTGGGGGAGCCGGTACAGGAGACCCGGGATTACCTGAGCGGTTTAAGATACGACCAAGAAGGAGCAGAACTGGGCAGCCTTGACCTTCCGGTTTCGGATGTGCTGTATTTTGCCCTGGGGGGCAGTTCGTGGGTATGCATACGCCCCTCCGGCACCGAGCCCAAGCTCAAACTGTATTATTCGGTGGTCGCCCGGGGTAAGGAAGAGGCTTTGGAAAGGTTGGAAAGGCTTAAGAAAAGGTTGGATAGGGTTATTAAAAAAGTTATTGATTCGTAGCTTGTACTGGCAGCCGGTAATCGGCAGTTTGTAAGGGCCGGCAGTGGGACTGCCGGGCACTGCGCTGATTAGGGGCTTACGGCTGTCGGATACCGGCTGCCGATAATACTGGGAGGAAGTGTATATGAACGATAAAATCAAGCTGGATATTTCCGGGGCGCTGCAGGCTGCTGCGTGGGTTGAAGGGGAAATTGAAAGCAACCGCTCGGATCTTGCAGCCGCCGCCCAAGCGGTGGACGCAAAGAGGAAAGAGGGCCTATTGGGTTTTTTTGACCTTCCCTTTAATAAGGAAGGTGCCGCAGCCATTAAGCAAACCGCCGAGTACATTAAAGGCAATTTTAAAAACCTGGTGGTTATAGGCATAGGGGGTTCGGCCTTGGGCAACAGGATGCTGCATAATGCGCTGAACCATCCCCGGTATAATGAACTGCCCGCCGGTAAGAGAAAAGGCTGCCCAAGGGTTTACGTGCTGGACAGTATAGATGCCGATTATTTGAAAGGACTCCTTGATGTGCTGGACCTCAAGGAAACGGCGTTTAACGTTATTACAAAGTCGGGCGGTACCGTGGAGACCATGGCAAACTTCTTTGTCTTGAAGGATATGCTGAAAAGGGAAGTGGGCCCTAATAGGGCGGCGGAGAGCATTATTGCCACCACCGACGCCTCCCGTGGAGTTCTGCTTGAGATAGCCCGGCAGGAAGGGTACCGGCTGTTTCACATACCCGGCAATGTGGGCGGGAGATACTCGGTGCTGTCGGCGGTGGGTCTCCTTTCTGCGGCGGTGTCGGGCATTGATATAGATGAACTTCTCTCGGGTGCCGAGACCGCAGTGAAGGACTGCTCCGCCCATGACCCTTACAAGAACCCCGCCCTTATGGGCGCGGCCCTGCATTATATCGCCTACCAAAGGGGAAAAAGCATATCGGTTGTAATGCCCTATTCTGATGCTCTGGACTATTTTGGAGACTGGTACTGTCAGCTTTGGGCGGAAAGTTTGGGTAAGACGAAACATGTGAACGGCACCGCCGTACCGGTGGGACAGACACCCCTTAAGGCCATTGGGGCAAGGGACCAGCACTCACTGCTTCAGCTTTTCCTGGACGGGCCTGACGATAAAATATTTACACTGTTAAGGGTTGAGAAAAGGCAAAACTCCTTTATCATACCGCCACCGGACGGGGCTGGTAATGAGCTGCAGTATCTGGGCGGCAGCACACTGGAAAAACTGCTGGCATCCGAGTTGGAGGCCACCGAGAGCGTGCTGGCAAAACGGGGAAGGATGTGCCTTAGGATATCCCTGCCGACGGTATCGCCCTATACAATGGGCCAGCTCATATTCTTCTACATGCTTATGACCGCTTACATGGGCGAGCTAATGGGAATAAACGCCTTTGACCAGCCGGCGGTGGAGGAGGGCAAGAGGATTACCTACCGTCTTATGGGAAGGCCGGACTACTAGAACCGGATAAACATACTATACTTTAGTAAGGACATCTATCTGCAAAGGATAGATGTTTTTTTATTAAAAAGTTAATAAATATATTGACATTTGGAAGCATAGGTTATATAGTTAATTACATAAGTAGTTAACTAATGGTCAAGGGAGGCTGGCATCCTTGCTTATTGATTTTAACAGCGAAAAGCCGATATACCTTCAATTGGCGGAGGCCATCGAGGACAATATACTGAAGGGGATTTTCCAAGAGGAGACCCAGATTATATCCACCACCGAGATATCGGTAAAGTATAAGATAAACCCTGCAACTGCAGGCAAGGGAGTAAACGTGCTGGTGGATGAAGGAATCCTATACAAGAAAAGGGGTGTCGGTATGTTTGTTTCCACCGGCGCCAGGGAAAGGATACTAAAAAAACGCAGGAAAAACTTTTTACAGGACTTTATACTGCCTTTGATGGATGAGGCTTTTAAGCTGGGGATATCGAAGGAAGAAATAATAGGGATGATAGAGGGGAGGAAAGAGATATGAAAACGATAGAAGTAAAAGAACTAACCAAGTATTACAAGACAAACAAGGCTCTCGATTGCCTAAATTTTACCATAGAGCCGGGTAAAATTTACGGGCTGCTGGGCAGAAACGGAGCGGGGAAGACCACCCTTCTTAACCTGATGACCGGCAGGATATTCCCTACCGAAGGTGAGATAAGGATTGACGGTGAAAACGTACATGAAAACGACAAAGTGCTTGGCAGCATATTCTATATGACCGAGAAGAACCTTTATCCAGTTGAGGAAAGAGTTAAGAACATTTTCAAGTGGAGTCGCCAGTTCTATCCAAAGTTTGACATGGAATACGCCAGGGACCTGGCGGATAAGTTCGGGTTGGACACTAATAAAAAGGTAAAGAACCTGTCCACAGGGTATACTTCCATATTCAAAGCAGTAACTGCCCTGGCTTCAAATGCTGATATTATGCTGTTTGATGAACCGGTACTGGGGCTTGATGCAAACCACAGGGATATGCTGTACAAGGAACTGCTGGCTAATTATGCGCAAAACCCCAGGACCATAATAATATCCACCCATCTTATTGAAGAAGTGGCTCGGGTTTTGGAAGATGTCATCATAATAAAAGAGGGTAAACTTATTGTTAAGAGTCCGGTGGAAGAGCTGCTTGCCTGTTCCTATACCGCGACAGGGGAAGTCTCTAAAATTGACAAATACATTGAGGGCAGAAAGTATACGGGAATCGAACAGACTGGCAATCTGAAAAGCGTTATAGTACTGGAGGATAATAAGAAAAGAAACACCGGTCTGGCAAAGGAACTTGGGATAGACTTTTCCAAAACAGAACTGCAGAAGCTGTTTATTAGCCTGACTAATTAGGGGGAGGGAAAACCATGGGAACCACCTTGAAGGTAACCAAATACCAGCTTTACAGTTTTTATAAAGCTGTACTTGTTTTTTACATCATAATTTTAATGGTATCGCTGGGAACGATAGCCTTGGCAGTAAAGGCAACGGAAGAGGTAAGTTTCGGAGGCCTTGGAACGGCAACGATAATATTCATATCAATCGCAGGTATGGACTGCTTTAAAACGGGTTTTAAGTTTATGATGGCCAATAACGTATCCAGAAGAAGGTTTTATTACGGCAACCTGATTGCACTGGCGGTACTGGCTGCCTTTATGGCGCTGGCGGATACGGCATTAAGCGCGATACTAAGCTCTGTAATTCGATACCAGAGCCTGACTGGGCAATTGTACGGGTTTAGCAATTACACTGCAGAATACCTGTGGTCCTTTGGGTTGTATACGCTTGCCGCATGTATGGGCTGGTTTATTTCCATGCTGTATTATAGGGCAGATGGTGTCATGAAGATGGTTGTTTTCATTACCCCGATGGCAGCCGGTATAATATTTGCATTTTTAGACAGGCAAACGGGCGGTCAATTGGGCAGGACTGTCATAGGTTTTATAGGAAGGGTTATGGGTTTAACCGGCGGCCGTAGCCCGTTTATAGGGTTCCTGAGCTTGTTAATTGCGGCGGCGGTGCTTGCGGTGCTGTGTTATATACCTATACGAAGAGCACCGGTTAAGGAATAAAAAAATTAAGCCCATGCCGGGTGTACCCGGTATGGGCTTAAAAGCTATTCTTTTAGCGAACCCCAGTAACGGTTTGCCCAGGCGAGGTATCCGCGGCAGTTTGCCGTAATCGGGTCGTTGGTAAGCTGGGCCTGGGACAGCTGCGGCAATATGTAAGTGCTGACCGATTGGCCGCCTCCTCCGCTTAGGATTAACTTGTCAAAATCGGTGGTTTTCCAGTTGGAGTTAACCGTCACCAGTATGTTTATGGCCAGTTTCTCAAAGGCGCTGTTTATTACTTCGGTAATATCAATTGTTTCCCCTGCCACGTTTATTCTGCCTTTTATCACTATGTTGTCCAGGTCATAACTTTCCTTTTCCAGCCCGTAGGTGGTGGCAAGGTACGAAGCAATATCGCCATAGGCGGTCACCAGGCCCAGGGGAACGGTCTTGCTCTTTTCGGGTATGTACTCGGAATCTTCAACAGCAGCAAGGTCTGTGGTTCTGAAACCTACGTCTATTATCCCTACCCGCCCCTCAAGGGTATTGGTTATTTGGCCCAGCGTATTCAGGTGTACCGCCCAGTAAGTGCCAAGGGGCTGCGGCACTACTTCCACTTCATCAATGTCAATCTTAACTTCATGGGGACTGCCTTCACTGTAGATGGTAATAAGCTTTTCCCCTTTCACCCTTTCAGCCAGATCGGAAGCCAGGTGCATTCTTTCCACCGGAAGGCCGGTAATAACCCTAAACCTGTTTACCGGTTCTGTGCAGTAAGGACTGAGGGCGCTGAAAAACAGGGTTTCCAAGTCGTCGCTTATTGCCCTGGTATAGGAGAGGTCCCTGTGGGCAAACTTGGAATGCCTGATCGCAGATTTCCCTACGAAAAACAGTTCACCGCCAATACCAATTTTCAGATCGTCAACCACCGACAGCTCATCGGACAATACGTTAAAGGTGGGTTTATTGTGTCCTTCTCCAACTACGCTCGGGAAGGAATAGCCGGTTCTTCCGTCGGTAACCTTAACAAACCCGTAGCCGACATCAAGTCCTATCAGCTTTGTCATAATTATACCTCCTTGATAATTTTTGTTTATACATCATAGCACCGAAGTTGCTAATACTATATTTATATTTGTTATAACCCGGCGCCGTGGAAGCACCGGCTATTCATTTGAAAAAGAAACGATGTCCGGTATTGTATGGTAGGGCGCGTAAATGAACATATTCTAATTGCATAATCGACAAAATAAGCGAAAAATGTTAGTAGATTTTGAAATAATTTTAATTTTTTTCGATTTTCTGTCAAGTATGGTAGGAGAGCCGGAATGGAGATTAGAAACACGCGCACATAATGATTTTTTTCTAATAAACTAATAGTATGAGAAAAAAGACTGTTAGATGGGAGGATGGTTTTGATGAAAGGAAGGGTAAGAAAAATGTTTCCCGGAGGCAATACCTCCCAGGGATTTTATTCATATTACAGGTATATACTGCCGGAGGATGCAAAACGTATCTTCATAATAAAAGGGGGGCCGGGGACGGGCAAATCCGTTTTCATGAAGGAAATAGCCCGGGAAATGAGGGACCTGGGCTATGACGTAGAACTGCACTACTGCTCTTCGGATTTTGATTCCCTGGATGCGATTGTAATAGAAGAGCTGAAGGTAGCCCTGATGGACGGTACGGCCCCTCATGTAGTAGACCCGAAATACCCGGGAGCCGTTGATGAAATAATAAACCTTGGCGAGTATTGGGACGTTAAAGAACTTGAGAAAAACAGGGAAGAAATAATAGAATGCAGTAAAAAAGTAAGCAGTCATTTCGCCCGGGCGTATAAACTGCTTGCGGCGGCAAAACCCGTTATGGACGATATTGAGGAAAAATACGGCGGCTGCATGGATTACGGAAGGGTAAACCTGGCTGCGGAAAAATTGGCCAAAGAGATATTCGACGGATGGCCGGTAACGGCTGTACCGGGCAGGGAGCGGCACCTGTTTGCAAGCGCCTACACCCCGGGCGGTTACGTGGATTATTCCGAAACCCTGGTAGAATACATGCAGAGGGTCTATTACGTTGAAGGACATCCCGGTACCGGCAAAACCCGCCTGCTGGAGAGGTTTGCAAGCAGTGCAGTGGATAGGGGTGTAAGCGTTGAATGCTTCCATTACCCGCTAAAACCGCACAAGCTTTGCACGGTGGTCATGAAAGAGCTTGGCATTGCGGTGACCTGCAGCGCGAAGGCCAAGGAAAGGGCGGACCGGATGGTGGACCTAAACCTGTTTTTGGATACAGCAAAACTGGAAGAAGTCATGGAGCAGGTCAAAAGGGATACGGACATATTCGAGCGTATAATAAACGAGGCGGTATCCGCCATCCTGGATGCGAAAAAAACCCACGATTTGTTGGAGAAATACTATGCCGGAAATATGGACTTTGAAGCCACGCAAAGGTTGAAAGATAAAGTGTTGGAAAGGATACTGGAATACAGGTAACCGGTAAGGGGCCGGGACGGTCGGAAGTAAACCGCTGTCCCGGCCTTTCCGGTATTGACATCGGAGACTTTTTCGTATAATATTTAGATAGATATCTAAATATTCATGAATCCGAACGGAGGTTAGTGTTTTGCTGGGAGATACTTTCAAAGCCCTTTCGGACGAAACAAGAAGAGAAATACTGATGATGCTTAGAAAAAGCGACATGACGGCCGGGGAGATAGCCGAGAGTTTTTCAACCACCCATGCCACCATCTCCCATCATCTTAAAATATTGAGGGATGCAAATCTTGTATCCATGGAAAGGCAGGGGCAGAACAACATTTACTCGTTAAATACCACGGTTTTCCAGGACCTATTGGCCTGGCTGGTAAATTTTAAAAAAAAGGAGGCGGACTAGTTGAACAAGATACGCAGTAAACCGATAATGCTTATTATTTTGCTGGTGGTGTGTGCCGTCGCCGTTTATGCCTACGTGAAGCTTCCCGCAGACGAACGTTATCCGGTGCACTGGAACATTAGCGGGCAGCCGGACCGGTACGGTTCCAAGCTTGAGGCCGTATCCATCGGGCCGATAGTTTCGATAATGATATACGTCTTGGCGGTTGTGATGCCTGCCCTGGACCCAAAAAGAAGGAATTATGAAAGGTTCAAGAGGGAGTATCTTCTGCTCATGCAAGCCATAATGGGTATCATGGCGATGATTTATATAATAACTATTATGGCAGCCTTTGGCAGGCAGGTTAATATCGTCCTTTGGATCAACGCAATGGTGGGGGTGCTGTTTATAATACTGGGAAACTACATGGGCAGGATAAAACAGAACTGGTATATGGGGATAAAAACGCCTTGGACCCTGTCGGATGAAAGGGTGTGGAATAAAACCCACCGGTTTGGCGGAAGGATTTTCGTGATACTGGGAATATTATTCATATTTAACGCGCTTTTGGGGTTTATAACCAACTGGATAGTGTTTCTCATACTGCTTTTAGGACTTACATTTTCCCCGGTTGTATATTCCTATATACTGTTCAGGAAATTGGAAAGCCGGTAACTTCCTATAAATACTGTACGTGAGCTTTACGGGATGGGCAATACTGTTGGTGTCAAGCCTAAGGGCTTATATACCTGTTTATATCGATAAAAATAGTGGTATAATGTTACCATACCCATATATCTCGTACGCTGGAAGGGAGAGATATAATGCCTATATACGAGTATAACTGCAAAAAATGTGGGAGTAAGTTTGAAAAACTTGTAAAAATATCCGAAGGGGACAAGAAGGTGGAGTGTATCGACTGCGGAAGCAGTGATGTAAAGAAGATTTTTTCTGTCTTTGGATTTAGCGGGGAAAAGGGAGCAGGGGGGTCCAGCTGCTCCACCTGCAGCAGTACTTCCTGCAGCAGCGGGTGAGGGATATAAAGGTCCCGGGCCGGGACAGCATACTGTATTCGAAACCTGTACATTACGCTTTTTGATTATGGCAGCCCTAAGAGTGTGCTTCCTTATGGTACCTCTTAGGGTATTTTTGTTAAGCTGGGGAGGGATAATAACAGTGTGCGGCTAAAATACCGGAAGGGGCAGGTGTATGTGGGAGACAGCCCTGTGGGGAGGTATCGCCGGTTCGGCGGTCTTAATGGGAGCGCTGGCCGGGATTTATCTTAAAGTAAAAAGAAGTATAATCGCTTATATTATGGCCTATGGCACCGGGGTGCTGATAGGTGCTGCAACCTTTGAACTACTGATCCTATCCCTTAGGGACGGAGGCATGGAGCTGACGGTCCTAAGCTTTATTCTTGGGGCAATAATATTTACTCTTTTTGATTTGCTTATATCCAAAAAGGGAGGGAGAGAGAGAAAACGTTCAAGGAAGAGGCCGGAAGGGGGCTCGGGATTGGCACTGTTTATAGGTACCGTTCTGGACTCAATCCCTGAGTCCTTTATTATAGGCGTAAGTTTCGCGGACGGCGGCAGTGCCAGCTGGCTGCTCATGGCGGCCGTATTTATCAGCAACATTCCCGAAGGGCTGTCCAGCAGCGTAGGGCTTCTGAAAGACGGGTATTCAAAGGCAAAGGTTCAACTGCTGTGGCTGTCGGTTTTTGCCCTGTCGGTTTTAAGTTCTATGGCGGGATATACCATGCTGAGGGATAAGCCCGAAGGTCTGGCCGCTGTCGTTAGTTCTTTTTCGGCAGGTGCGGTGGTAGCAATGGTTTCATCCACAATGATGCCGGAGGCCTATGAAGACGGAGGTCCTGTCGTGGGTTTTATAGCTGCTCTTGGGCTGATAAGCTCCCTTGTGCTTGCAAAGCTTGGATAATACCTCGAAAAGCAAAAAGGGTGCCCCTGGGGGCCCCTTTTTGCTATACCAGTTTTACCAGGTGGTATACCTTTTTACCCTTTCTCAGTAAAAGGGTGCCATCCGAGAAGCTCTCTTCCGTTATCACAAGGTCGGTATCGTTAACGCGCTCCTCGCCGATGTACAGGCCGCCCTGCTGTACAAGCCGCCTTCCCTCTCCCCTGGATGCGGTAAGTCCTGTTTTCATCAGAAGGTCCAGTATATTGATGCCCTGCTGCATTTCCGCCCCGGAAATCTCGGTGGTAGGGGCGGCTTCAAGGTTTGAGCCGCTGGAAAACAGCGCCCGGGCGGCGGCCTGGGCTTTTAATGCTTCCTCCTCGCCGTGGATTGTCTTGGTTAGTTCAAAGGCCAGCACTTCCTTGGCCTCATTAATTCTTGACCCTTCCAGCGAACCAAGCCTTTTAACCTCTTCCATTGGAAGGAATGTAAGTAGGGCAAGGCATTTTTCAACGTCCCTGTCGTCTACGTTCCTCCAGTATTGGTAGAAGTCATAGGGCGACGTTTTTTCAGGGTCCAGCCATATGGCACCGGCTTCGGTTTTGCCCATTTTTTTGCCTTCGCTGGTGGTAAGCAGCGTAAAGGTAAGCCCATAGGCCGAACCGCCCTCCACTTTACGTATCAATTCAACCCCGCCTAATATGTTGGACCACTGGTCGCTTCCGCCCATCTGCATCTTGCAGTTATACTTCTTGTAAAGCTGCAGGAAGTCGTAGGACTGCATTATCATGTAGTTGAACTCAAGGAAGGTAAGCCCTCTTTCCAACCTTTCCTTGTAGCATTCCGCAGAAAGCATCCTGTTTATAGAAAAGTGTCTTCCGATATCCCGCAGGAAGTTGATGTAATTTAGATTTAGCAGCCAGTCGGCGTTGTTAACCATTATTGCTTTGCCGTCACTAAAGTCTATCAGCCGGGAAAACTGAACCTTGAACTTTTCGGCGTTGTGCTGAATTTGTTCCTGGGACAGCATTTTGCGCATATCCGTCTTACCCGAAGGGTCTCCCACCATGGTGGTACCTCCGCCCAGCAGGACTATTGGCCTATGCCCGGCCCTTTGCATGTGGGCCATTGTTACCATCTGCAAAAAGTGCCCGACATGCAGGCTGTCGGCGGTGGGGTCAAACCCTATATAAAAGGTAACGGATTCCCTACCCAGCATATCCCTTATTTCCTCTTCATGGGTGGCCTGTTCTATGAATCCCCTTTCCGTCAGCGTATCGTATACGTTTTTCATGCAATTACCTCCCGTGATTAATCTATGGTTAAAAAAAGGGCCTCCCGCCTAAGGACGAGAGGGCCCGTGGTACCACCTTAATTCGCATATAGAATGCCTCTTTGCCGCTTTAACGGGCGGCAGACCGCCCGGGTTCGGGGGGCTCCGGAATGTAATTCGCAAAGTCCCTGTGCTGCAGCCCTTTCACCGGCCGGGCTGCTCTCTTTGATTGTAACCAGGGTATGCTACTTGGTTCCTTCTCAGCCGCATTACTATTATGATTTATTATATACTAGCATATTATTCGTATCCATGGCAAGACCAAGTTATAATCACGGGGCCGGGACCGTGCATGCCGGCAAGGACGGGCACGGTCAGTCAAAGTGTCTCCAATAGGCAAGTACCATTTCCTGGACAGCAGAATCCGGCGTTATTTCGCCGTTTACCCTGGTACCGTCTTCGCTGTCAAAGTCAAATATGATTACCTTTTCATCACCCACATGAAACCATCCCGACAGTGTACTATTATCATGCCGGCTTTGGGCTTCTTTGAATGTGGATTTGTACTTTACCAAGGCCGAACTTGCCCGGTCACCCACCTGGATGCCAAGATAGGTTGGGAAACCCGGGCTGCTTACTTCCACCCTGATAACCCTCTTTGATTCCTTTCCAAGGGTCACTACAATACCCTGCTTATATTCCAATTCCAAAGTATCTTCACCTATATACCCTGCCTCGTCGGTTACAAGCGTTTCGGTATAGTCTTCGCCAAGCAGCCCGACAACGTCCTCCAGGGTATCCCCAAGGCTAATGCCGCCAAGGCTTTCCGGGCTTACGGCGGCCGGTACAGTCCTTTCACTCTCGCTAATACTGTTTACCGGTGTATAGTTATCCTCCCGGTGCGCCGCCCGGTCCGGGTGGCCGGAACAGCCGGATACCAGGATCAGTGCCGCCATTGTACCTGTCAATATGGCTTTCTTCATAGCAAAACTCACCCTCCGTATGTATTATATCTGCTGCCGCAGCATTGGCCAAAGAATCGCCCTAGTAAATAAGACGTCCAAAAACCCTCGTGCGTTCCAGGAAAATATTTGAAACCCAATGACATGACAGTCCCACCGCCCTGCTGCCGGGCACCGCAATGGAACCTGCCCCCATGTTTGGGATTGACAGTTATATGACAATTGAATTAAAATAAAGATGACAAGTACATACTCCGATTCCGCATACCTTAAAGCTAAAAGGCCCATGGGATGCGGAACGACAGGGTACGGCTGGAAACGGTTGTGCCTCCCAAGGTGGAAAGGAGACCAATATTTGAATCTGCGCTTATTAGCAAATTGTAAAATGCGTCTTCCTTTAAGAAGACGCAT
>JAAYEV010000056.1 GCA_012728565.1 Clostridiales bacterium | reverse complement strand
TTACAGCCTCAGGGAGGAGTACAGCGCAGGAGTGGCGAGGGACTTTGAGGCATGGAACCGGCACTGCAAAAAATACGACGGCTTTGTCAGGGAAGCCACCGACCGGATAAACGACGCTTACCTGCAGGCCAACGCCCAAAAAGAGGGCGTGAAGAGCTACGGCCGGATGGTGGACCTGCTGCTTGCCCATTACAGGGGCATTGCCGGGGCTCAAGCAAGTGAACAATAGACGAAGAAAGAGGGATATATATGGCTGTTGAGGATGTAAGACGTTTTTTTATTGAAAGGGGTTACAAGGACCCGGTATTTGAAATGGATGAGAGTTCGGCTACGGTGGAACTGGCCGCAAAGGCGGTGGGAGTGGAGCCCGGGCGCATTGCCAAAACCCTGGCGTTCAAACTGAAGGACAGGAACATCCTTATAGTTACCAAGGGGGATGCCAGGATAGACAACAAAAAATTTAAAGGATGCTTCAAGGCTAAGGCAAAGATGCTGAGCGCCGAAGAGGTGCTGGAAGTAACCGGACACCCGGTGGGCGGAGTGTGTCCCTTCGGGCTTAAGGAGCAGGTTGATGTATATCTTGACGTATCACTTAAAGAATATGACACCGTATTTCCCGCTGCTGGTTCGGGAAATTCGGCGCTTAAAATATCTCCGGAAGAAATGAAAGATTTGACCAACGCGGAATGGGTGGACGTATGCCAGGAATAGGAAAGCGGTAAAAGCACCGGCCTTGACCGGTGTTTTTTATTTGCAGGTGAGTTTATAAGAAAAAAAGGGGTAATATTAATACTAGCGGCATAATGAAGGCCGGGGCTTGAAAATGCAGCCGCATTTGGGCATGTTCGTTAACGGAACACTAAGAGATAGGAGGTAAAAACCATGTACGATGTAGCCATAATAGGGAAAGGTCCTGCCGGCCTTTCGGCATCCATTTATACGGCAAGGGGAGGCCTCAAAACTATAATAATTGGGAAGGAAAGCGGCCTTGCAAAGGGAGAAATAATTGAGAATTACTGCTGCAGCGATCCTATGACGGGTGATATGCTTTTGGAAAAGGGAGTTCAGCAGGCAAAAAGCTTCGGTGTGGATATGGTGGACGATGAAGTAATAAGCATCAAAAGGGGAGATACTTTCGAAATAAGCACCTCGGAGAATAATTACCGGGCCAAGGCGGTGGTCATTGCTACCGGCAAAGCCAGGAAAAGGATAAATATTGATGGCGTGAGCCGGTTTGAGGGGAAAGGTGTGCATTACTGTGTCACCTGTGACGGATTCTTTTATTCCGGGCTGAAGGTGGGGGTGCTGGGATACAGAGATTATGCCGTCCATGAGATTATGGAGCTGAACGGCATTACTGAAGATATAACGCTCTTTACCAACGGCCAGCAGCCCCAACTGGATGAAGAAAGCAGCGCCTACCTTGAAAAAAAGGGGATAAGGATTGACAAGCGAAAGATCGAAAGGCTGGAGGGGGAAAACCTTTTAGAAAGAATCGTATTCGAAAATGGAGAAACACAGGATATAAACGGGCTCTTTATTGCTTACGGGTCTGCTTCTTCGGCGGATTTTGCCAGGAAACTTGGCGTTTTGCTGGAGGGCGAGGATATAATAGTGGATAAAAACCAAGCCACCAACGTGGAGGGGGTATTTGCCGCCGGGGACTGCACAGGAGGGGTAATGCAGGTAGCCACAGCGGTGGGACAGGGAGCGGTAGCGGGCCAGATGGCCAAGGCGTACGTTCGAGATAGGGAGCAGGTATCAAAATAAGCGGTATGTAATACACGGACCGGCAGGCTAAATAAAAGGCAGCCGGATGTTTAACCGTGTTATCGTGCTTTTTCGAATATTCGAATATAAGAGGTGTATATAAATAACGGAGAGTGTTAACGGGATAGGGTTGATTTCCTGGGAACCCTGTTTTATAATATAAAAATATACCCCCTACCCGTAGGGGGAGGGATATTAGAGGAGGTATGCATATGAAAATAGTGATTGTAGGAGGAGTGGCCGGCGGGGCAAGCGCCGCCACCAGGCTTAGAAGGCTGGATGAAAACGCCCAAATAGTTTTGTTTGAAAGGGGAGAGCATATTTCCTATGCAAATTGCGGGCTGCCGTACTATATCGGCGGTACCATAAAGGAGCGGGAAGCACTATTGGTACAGACTCCTCGGGCGATGAAGGATAAGTTCAATATAGACGTAAGGGTTCAAAGCGAAGTTACTGCAATAGACAGAAAAAACAAGACGGTTTCGGTGACCGACTTAAGGACGGGCAAACGGTACGACGAAAGTTACGACAAACTGATACTATCACCCGGCGCCGCACCGGTAAGGCCGCCTATACCCGGCATAGAGCAGGAGGGCATTTTCACCCTGAGGACGGTGCCGGATACCGATGCGATAAAGGAAGCGGTGGACAAGGGAAAACCGTCCGAGGCGTTGGTTGTCGGGGGCGGGTTTATAGGGCTTGAAATGGCGGAGAACCTTCATTCGAGGGGTATCAAGGTCACAATAGTGGAAGCGGCAGACCAGGTTATGGCCCCCATAGATTATGAAATGGCCTGTATTGTCCACAGGCACATACTGTCAAAGGGGTTAAAGCTATACCTTAAGGATGGGGTCAAAGCCTTCCGCAAGGAGGGAAAGAGAGTTAAAGTTGAACTTCAAAGCGGAAAGCTCCTGGCCGCGGACATGGTTATCCTGGCAATAGGCGTAAGGCCGGATGTATCCCTGGCAAAGGATGCCGGGCTGGAGATAGGTGAGCGGCGGGGTATCAAAGTCAATTCCTACCTGCAGACCTCCGACCCGGATATATACGCTGTGGGGGATGCCATAGAAGTTAAGGACTTCATAAACGGAAGCGATACCGTTATTCCGCTGGCGGGGCCCGCCAACAAACAGGGGAGAATTGCAGCAAACAACATATACGGCGCCGGCGAGCAGTACCATGGTACCCAGGGCACTTCGGTGGTTAAAGTGTTTGACCTCACGGTGGCAGCCACCGGAAACAGCGAA
This sequence comes from Clostridiales bacterium, assembly GCA_012728565.1. Classification (GTDB taxonomy): domain Bacteria; phylum Bacillota; class Clostridia; order Ch29; family Ch29; genus JAAYEV01. Next base: position 3,268 of record JAAYEV010000056.1, on the reverse strand, counting down.
AAAACTCTCAAAAGGATGGGGATGGATTACAGGAAGAGCTATACCGAATCCGACTCCCATGCGGGGTATTACCCCGGGGCCTCCCCGTTGAATATTAAGCTTTTGTTTGCCCCCGACGGCAAGGTGCTTGGAGCCCAGGCGGTGGGTTATGAAGGAGTTGACAAAAGGATTGACGTGCTGGCCTCCGCCATCAGGTTTGGAAGGACGGTATACGACCTGGAAGAACTGGAGCTTGCCTATGCGCCGCCCTATTCGTCGGCAAAGGACCCGGTAAACATGGCGGGATACGTTGCCGCCAATTGCCTTAAAGGGGATATGGAAATCATTCACTGGGACCAGGTGGACCAACTGGACAGGGATAAGGTTTTCATACTGGATGTTAGGCCGCCGGAGGAGACAAGTACCGGCAGCATTGAGGGGGCAGTGAATATACCGCTCAATGACCTGCGGGCGCGGATTGACGAAGTGCCCCGGGACAAGGAAATAGTCGTGTACTGCAAGGTAGGTTTAAGGGCCTATATCGCGTACAGGATGCTGGTGCAGAAGGGATTCCGAAACGTAAAAAACCTGTCCGGCGGCTATCAACTGTACCAGGCGGTCAAACAGGCCGAAGAGGCATTGAAGTAAGAGGTTTCTTGTTATATGCTATAGAATTTTAATACATTATAGGATAAACTTATTATTAAGTGTCATAAGAGTTTGACGGGGATAAGCCGGGTAGATTAAGATGCCAAACCGCCGGCAGGGCGCCGAAACCCGAAAAATACAATAAAAAACAGTAGAGTTGGGAGGTAACATAATGAAAAGAATTCCGTTCAAGCACTATTTGCACGGGGCTTTTTTCCTGGCCCTGGCGGTTTTGTTTCCACAGCTTTTTCATCTTACGGGTATAGGGGGCACGGTACTGCTGCCCATGCATATACCGGTTCTATTGGCCGGCCTTTTGGTTTGCCCTGCCATTGGATTGTACGTGGGAGTAATAGCCCCTATTGTAAGCCATCTGCTCACCGGCATGCCTCCCATAACACCGCCCATACTGCCCCTCATGGTGATTGAACTGGGAGCTTACGGCTTGACTGCGGGGCTTATGCACAGGATTTTTAAAAAGAATGCTTACCTGTCCCTGGTAACCGCCATGGTAGCAGGCAGGGTGGCGATGGGCGGAGCAGCCTATGTTATGATGAGTTTCTTTGGTTTTAATATTAATCCGCTGGTGTATGTCAAGGGAGCAGTGGTAACCGGTTTGCCGGGGATTGCGCTGCAGCTTGTACTGGTACCGGTTCTGGTGTACATGATTGAAAGGGGAACAGTTTATGAAAGACCTGGCGACAGCAACGGAGAAGCTTAGAACAAGCGGCGATTCGCTGGTGGTGGTAAAGGACGGGAATATATTAACCAGCAAACAAAATGGGGGGATACGGCCCCTTTTTGATGCCGTTTCGGAGCTGGGGGATGAAATGGAAGGAAGCTGCATTGCCGATAAGGTTATAGGCAAGGCGGCGGCAGCATTATGCATATCGGCAGGGGTAAAGGGAGTATATACGCCGGTCATGAGCAGGGCCGCCAAAGGGCTGCTTGCGGACAACGGCATTATACATTCAACCCACCTGCTGGTGCCGTGGATATTGAACAAGGACAGGTCCGACCTTTGCCCCTTGGAGAAACTGACGATGGAAACGGATGATTGGAAGGATATCGTTGAAATGGTAAAGGAATTTGTATCAAAACGGTAGAAACAGGCCACAGACTGCAAATGTCCCGGTTGGCAGCCGGCAGTTCGCAGCTGGGTATGCGGCAGACTGTGATTGGTAATTGCGAGATTACCACGGGAGGAATTGTATTGGGGAAGAGTGAGATAAGGGATTTCGCCCTAAGGGCCAGGAAAGGCCTGATGGAGCAGGTCGCCCGGAGGGCGGAGATGCTTGGCGTTACCCGGGATGGCCCGGAAGCGGGCATGGCGGTTCAGCCAACAAAACCGGGAGTTTCTGTACCACCGGCAGCATTTGAAATCCAACCCGGCTTTCGGGCAGCCTATGACGCCCTTGTTAAGGCGGTCCGGGAAAGGGGTTTTGACCGGGAGGTGGAGGATGCTGCCTGCACCTGGTTTAACCGGTTTACCTGCCTTTGGTACATGGAGGTTAACGGGTACCTGCCACAGGAAATCCCAGGGCTTTCAGGGATGGAAAGGGCGCCCCACGGCACAGAACATCAAAGGAAACTCATTATACGCCAATGCAAACTGCTTTCGGAAACGCTTCCATATGTATTTGAGGACAGGCTGGGTTTTGAGGGGCTGATTATGCCCGACCGGCTGCTTGGAGAAGGCTCGGTTGTCCGGGATATGATGGACAGTATAGACCGCGAGGATTTCCTGGAGAATGTACAGGTAACCGGCTGGCTGTACCAGTATTTCATTTCACCGGAAAAGGACCGGGTATATGCGGCGTTGAGAAGAAACAAAAGGTCAAAAAAGGATGATATTGCCGCGGCCACCCAGCTTTTTACCCCCGACTGGATAGTAAAATACATGGTGGAAAACTCGCTGGGTAGGCTGTGGCTGGAGGCCCATCCCGACGATGGCTTGAAGCCGGGGTGGCGTTATTATTTGGAGGAAGCCGCGCAAAACGATGAGGGGGTCCATCGGCTTAAGGAGGCAGCGGCGGAAAGAAGAGGGCTGTCCCCGGAAGATATAAAGGTGCTGGACCCGGCCATGGGCAGTGGGCATATGCTTGTATATGCCTTTGACGTGCTCTACGGCATATACCTTTCCGAGGGGTATATGGAGGAAAGCATCCCGGCTCTTATCCTGGAGAACAACCTGTACGGCCTTGACATTGACGATAGGGCTGCCGGTCTTGCATGTTTCGCCCTGATGATGAAGGGAAGGAGCAAAGACAGAGGGTTGTTTGGCAAAAAAGTAAGGCCCCGCCTGTACTGGATACGGGAAAGCGGGAATCTTGCTATTGAGGATGTAATATCGCTGGTAATGCCGGGCCGTAAGGGGGAAGATGACCAAAACTGCCTCGGGGATTTGGCTCTGCTGCTGGAAGCTTTTCGTGACGCCGGAGAATTGGGTTCGGTGATTAAGCTGCCGGATTTAGACCTGGAGCGGCTTCGAATATGGTGGGAGGGCTTTGGGGAAAGTATCGGCATGGATGGCGAGGCTTTCAGGGTGCATGGCAGGATAAAAGACTTGATAAACCAGGCCCTCGTAATGCAGGATAAATACCACGTGGTGGTAACCAATCCCCCCTACATGGGCATAAGG
>JAAYEV010000055.1 GCA_012728565.1 Clostridiales bacterium | reverse complement strand
CTATAGAGTTGGTTGGGCATGCTTCGGCGCAGGTGGTGCACTCAAGGCAGAGGCCCTTGTCAATGACGGGATAACCGTCTTTGCCGCTCATTATTAGCGCCTCGGCCGGACAAAGCCTTTCACAGACACCGCATTTTTTGCAATTCTCCTCATCCACCCTCCAATAGTATTTTGAAAGCGACCCGGTCATATTCAGCAAAGTTCCGTAAGGGCACAGGTATCGGTGCCAGAGCGATGGTACGTAGATGAGTGAAATAATAACGCCCAGCGCTGTAAGAACGGGCAGCACCGGCAGCTTTTTTCCGGTCCTCAGGGTAATCACCATCGTGGCAAGGAACAGGAGCAGAATGCCGAAGCGTACTGCCTTGCTTTTGACCCACCCGGGGACCTCTTTTCTCTTTATACCCATCTTTTGGTACAGCCAATCAATTCCCTCGGTTAAAGTATTTATGGGGCACACATATCCGCAGTAAAACCTCCCGAAGAATGCCGCCCCGATAAGGCCAATGAGAAACACCGCCATCCAAAGCTGTATCCTGCCTTTGACCATCAATAGCACAAAGGCTCCAAGGAATATAAGCTGCACCGCTCGCCTGGATTTAAAACCCATTTGATTAGCCTCCTCATTCTTTTTTACCGCATAGTCTCTGGGTTAGATTATACCGGGTTACCCCTTGGGTTTCGGTAACGTATGTTACCTTTGGCTGGGGATTGTAAATGGAGCGTTGGGACGTGAAAAGAGTTTGAATTTGGCATGGTTATGGAGAACACCGAAGGCTATAAAAAACAATCCTGTAGTCAATTGAGCAGTATTACAAAAGTCTACAGCAAATATTGCAAAAGGAAACCCAAGAATGTTTGATATATTAACGATACTATGTTTCTTTACCTTTTATCCTTAGGAAATGAAGCCTGAAGAATCCGGCTCGCTTTTCCGTCATTCTGAGGGCAAAGCTTGAAAAACCTTTCCCTGGGGGGTAGACACAGGTCCTTTGCTACTGTCCGGGATAACAAAATTGCTTTGGAGGTATTATAAGACTTTTTTCTAAGGAGGTTTTCAATTGATGAGGCGTTTTATTGCAATGGTAATGCTAGCGTTGTTCTGTTTGGGTTTGCCGCTTGTCGCACAGGCAAGCGATATTGATGAACATTGGGCCAAACCGTTTATTGAAGAGCTGAATGCAAGCCAAGTAATGATAGGAGATAAGAGTGGAGCGTTTCGTCCCGACGACTTTGTAACCCGGGCGGAGTTTGCGGTCCTGATAAATAGAGCTTTCGGATTTACAGCGGACAAGGGCATAACCTTTGCTGACGTAGGGTCCTCGGACTGGTTTGCCAGGGATATATCCATAGCCGCTTCCCAGGGATACTTACAGGGTATCGGGTCCGGTATGGCAGCACCAACAGCCCATATTACCCGTGAACAGGCGGCGGTCATGATAGGCAAGGTTTTGCGGCTTAAACCCGAATTGGCTAGTATCGGGTTCGACGATGAAGAGCAGGTTTCGCCCTGGGCCCGGGATATGGTGGCAGCCACCGCCAGGGCTGGGTACATTATAGGCTCCCATGGGTTATTTCGGCCCACAGACAGCATAACCAGGGCCGAGGCCGCCACAATAATTGCCCGGGCAGCCGGCAGGATTTACAACAAGGAAGGTGTATTTGATGGCGGAAACCAGGCGGTTAAGGGCAATGTCACCATTGCCACCGCAGGAGTCACGCTGAAAAACCTCGTTATTGAAGGCAACCTTTATATTACCGAAGGGGTGGGAGATGGGAATGTAACCCTGGAAAAGGTGACGGTCACCGGCAATACACTAGTCAGTGGTGGCGGCGTAGACAGCGTAGTCATAATCGATACCGACCTGGGCACGGTGGAGATTGAGGTTCCGGACGGCTCGCCGGTCAGGTTTGCCGCCCGTGGCAGTTCATCGGTTAGCAGTATACTGGTAATGACCGATGCGATCCTTGATACTACCGGTTCGGAAGAATGTATCGAAACCACTATCATCGCCCTACCGGAAGGTGCTTCGGTAACCATGAAAGGCGACTTTTCCACGGTGGAGATCGAAAACCCGGGATGCACGGTCACGGTGGATGAAGGAACCATCGACCAGCTGATAATAGCCTCCACTGCCACCGGTGCTGCCCTGGAACTGGAGGGAAGAGCCCGGGTGGATTCCCTTATTTGTGATGCTCCCGCCACAATTGAAGGCAGAGGGCGGATTCATTCAGCCATCATAAATGTCAATAATGTAAGCCTGGAACAAAAACCGGACAATCTTACCATACCTAAAGGAGTAAGCGTAGAGATTAATTCCAAGCCGGTAACCGGCAGCTATTCGGAACGCAGAAGGAGCGGTGGGCAAAGCGGCAGTACTACAACCTACACCCTCAGCCTGTCCTCCGACCCGCCGGCTACCGCCATACTGACAGGCGGCGGTAATTTCAAGGAGGGAGACAGTGCTGCAGTTGAAGCCTCTCCCCTTCCCGGATGGAGTTTCCGTAACTGGACGGTTGACGATAGAATCGTCGGGACAACTCCCCGCCTGGTTTATGTAATGCCGGACAGGGACGTAAACCTTGTAGCCAACCTGGTACGCAATTATACCCTTACAGTATTGTCAGAACCGGCTGGAGGCGGGACGGTGACGGGTGCCGGCGATTACATGGCGGGAAGCGTTTTTACTCTTACCGCTACCGCCAAGGAAGGATATGAATTTGACCACTGGACGGTTGACGGGAAGGTTACCAGTGTGGAAGAGTGCTTCACCTATGGCATGCCCTACAGTGATTGCACCATAACCGCTCATTTTTTACCTATAAACACCAGGAACGAATGGGATGGAACCATCGCCAACGTGGTGCCCCAGACGATTGAAGGCACGTATCTGATAAGTACCGGTGCCCAGCTGGCCTGGGTTGCGGAAAGGGTCAACAAAGGCGACGACATGGAGGACAAAAAGTTTACGCTGCAGCGAAATATCGACCTTAAGGGGATTCCATGGGAACCCATAGGCGGTACATTTCCCTTTAACGGCCGGTTTAACGGCAATAAAAAGACAATATTCAATCTTAATGTCTCGCAGACCACCAGCAGTGATGATGCGGCCTTGGCCGGTCTTTTCGGCTTTATCGGTTCCAAGGGCCGGGTGGAAAAACTAAACGTAATTGATGCTAACGTGGAAGCCGCCTTACCCAGCCCGGATAATGATGAACAGAGCTTCAACTATGCCGGTGTCATTGCCGGTGTTAATTACGGCAGCATTTCCAAATGCACGGTCAGTGGACAGGTAACAGCCCGGGACGGTGACAACAACTTTGCCGGGGGACTGGTGGGCTGGAACGGTGTAGGCCAGATAAAAGAGAGCTATAACCAGGCCGAGGTCACGACTATCGGGGACAGCGCCGCCGGCGGGATTGCGGGCGAAAACTATGGTACGATTGAGAAATGCTACAATGTAGGATTCATTCATGCCAACGGGGATGAACAAGCCTCTGCCGGGGGCATTACCGGCCTGACCCTGGGGTGCAGCATTAAAAACTGTTTTAACACCGGCAAGGTTCAAGCCGAGGCCGAAAAAATGGCCCTGGCCGGCGGTATTGTTGGAGATTTTGACGCTTACAGCAGTATTGAATCCTGCTACAATACCGGGGAGCTCATCGCCGATGCCTCGGGTGAGGGCTCGAAACTGGAAGCGGCGGGCGGACTGTTGGGCAACCTGGCGGGGGCGAAAACCGACAAAATAAAGAGCTGCTATTTTATGGCCGCCAGTGGCCTCGAAGGAATCGGCAAACCCGCATCAAGCCCCGCCGGTAAAGCCACCGCCTTATCATCGAATGCGATGAGGAACGAGGGCAGTTTTGCCGGGTTTGATTTCAAGAAAGACTGGTATTTCCAACCGTCCGGGGGGTACCCTTATCCGCACCTCCAGGCGTTTTCCAACTCATACAGGCTGACTGTCAAGGCGGCTCCAAGCACCGATAAAGCCAAGGGTGGAACGGCTATTGTTGACAATAATGCCGGCAACAAGTTCCAGCCCGGCGCCTTGGTCCCCCTTAAAGCGACCGCCAATCCCGGTTTCAGTTTTATAAACTGGACTGTCAACGGCATGACAGTCAGTGAGAAGGAAGAGTTCCTGTACATGATGCCGGACCGAAACACTACCGTAATAGCCAACTTTGCTGCTGATGCCCCTGACCTGTATGCCCTTAACCTGGTGGCCTACCCCGTTTACGGAGGGGTCACAACCGGGGCGGGGGTTTACAAGGCCGGTGACCAGGTAACCCTAAAAGCCGTGCCGCTGGACGACTGTGCGTTTCTGCAATGGGTAAGGGTTACCGAGGATGAGCCCGAGGTACTGGGCACAGGTCCCGTAATGGCCTTTGTCATGCCGGCCGAGGATACATTCATCGCTGCCCAGTTTAGTACTCCCCATGCCAATGAATACCTACTTACCTATGGGGCTTTGCCGGGAGGTTCCGGAAAGATAAAGCACTTGAAGAGCAACTTCTCCGATGAGTTCCTGGCAGGGATGAAAGTTCAGCTGGCTGCCATCCCGGAACCGGGATACGCCTTTATAAACTGGACGATAGATGGGGAGGAGGCCGGCTCAAGCCCGGTATTGGAGTTTATCATGCCCGAACACGATGTACAGGTTATTGGCAACTTTGGGTGTCTGCGCACATTGACGGTAAAGACCAATAACCCAGGTATGGGTACCGCCTGTATTGCCGGGGGAGAAAGCAACGCTACTGTTGCAGCCGGGTCCATGATAGAAATTGAGGCCACGCCCGGGGATGGTTATGTTTTCCTGTACTGGACGGTAGACGGCGACATAGTGCCCGGTTCAGCCGAATTCTTCAGCTTCCGCATGCCGGATGACGATACCACGATAGTTGCCCATTTTATTGCCTATGACCCCGATATGGAGTTTAAACTGACGCTGCAATCGTCTGATGAGTCCAAGGGGAGGGTAATAAGAGGCAGCGGTGAATACCCGGCTGGGGAATATGTTGGTATTGAAGCTGCAGCTAATCCCGGTTATAGATTATTAAACTGGACCGATGACGACGGCAATGTTATAGCTGAAGAAGCCGATGCCTGGTTCACCATGCCGCCCCGGGACCTAAACCTTACGGCCAATTTTCAGCCCTGTGAACCGGTGGAAGGCCAAACAGTAAAAGATATATTCATTTCCGGCAGCCAAATCTATGATTATGCCTATGGCAATGGCATATACATCGGGGTTGGAGAAGGCGGTTCGGTGATTAGATCAACTGACAACGGGAAGACCTGGGAACAGGCTTGGAGCGGGGTATGGGCCAATGCCGTAGCCTTCGGCAACGGTAGGTTTGTAGCCATTGATAATGAAAATATAGCTTATTCGGAGGACGGTATCGAGTGGACCAAGGCTGATAGCTCCGGGTTAAGCGGTTTTCTCGATATAGCCTATGGAAATTTGGATGTGGGCGGCGGCAGATTTATTATAGCCAGGGGGGGATACTCCCCTATTGCGTCGCAGGATGGCCGGCAGTGGAGTGTTATAAAAGGAGTAACCGGGGGCCAGGCCATTGCGTTTGGTAATAGCCGGTTCGTTATAGTCGGGAAGGGTAATACATGTTTTTCCAGCACGGATGGACACACTTGGCATTCATTCAGCATTAACGACGGCGGGGATATGGACTGGATAGACATTGCCTACGGTAATGGAATGATGAATGTGATAGGTATCGACTATGCTTCTTCAAAAACCTTGTTTGCGGAGCTTCCAGATAACGCTGAGGAATGGACGGTTTCGCATATACCCGGCCGCTTGTACCAGAGCATATCCTTTGCCAACGGGACATTTATTGTCACCAGCACAGAGGGAGCTTACACCAACACTATCCGCTTGTACAGCGATACGAAAAATGGCAGATATGTAAGGGATTATACCGGTGTTTACGAGATAGGCGGGGCTGCCGGTGAGCTGCTCTTTATTCAGGAAGCCCGGAATGACCTGCTCGTTTCATCGGATGGTGGTGACAGCTGGAAGGTGGCAGTTACCGCCAATCCCTATGGTTTCAGGGATATAATATACGCAGGGGAGGGGCACTATGTAGCGGTCGGTACCAGGGATTATTCTACCCATGACTTCCCCGTGGCTTATGGTGGAACAATCATTGTTTGTAACAAGGACAAAGACACCTTTATTGCGTATGAGGTACTGCCCTTTGATAATAGTATGTTGCAAAGGGACTTTCGGGCAACCGGATGCATAAATTCAGTGGCTTATGGGGACGGAAAATACGTGGCTGTAGGCGGACTGGTTTATCAACAGAACTACATGAACGATGACGACTTCCGAAGTTACGTGTATATCTCGGAGGATGCTGCGGAATGGACCCTGGTAGAACAGCACTTCCCCTATATGCTTACAGATGTGGTATATGTGGGTGACCGGTTCCTGGCTAAGGGCATGACCGAAAAAATCGAGTATGATGACGAACCGGTTTCGGAAGTAGTGCTGACCTCCAATGATGGGCGCAACTGGATGGTTGATGAGGATGAAGTCTATCCTCCCGACAGTGACGTTGTCGACATGGATATTGCTGAAAAATTCGGATGCCTGAAAAATGCCCGGGCCGTTAAAGTAAATGTTGACGGTAGGGAAGAGGTTTGGGTAGTCGGAGACGATGTCATATTTTTCATAGATGAGGAGTAGGCTAAAATAGTAAGATGTTGACGGAGGTCATTGAGTTAGAACAACAATGCCTGAACCATTTGTATATAAGGGGTTCGGGCATTTTTATTTTGCCATCCATATTACGGTAACGTATGTTACCCGTAGTTGGGGGTTATGGGTGGGGCGTTGGGACGTAAAAAGAAATGGATTTGGTTTTGATTAGGAGTTTCGAAGTACTTAAAAACTGCCGACGTTGATTTTGTCGACAGTCTGATT
>JAAYEV010000054.1 GCA_012728565.1 Clostridiales bacterium | reverse complement strand
CTGCAAAGCTGCGGCATGACCTTTAGGAAAGCCCAATACATTAAAGAATTCGCGGAAAAAGTACAAAACGGGCAATTTGACATTGAAGCAATCTACGACATGCCGGACGAGGATGTAATTCGAAAGTTAACATCACTAAACGGTGTCGGCGTATGGACTGCTGAAATGATAATGATTTTTTGCATGCGGCGGCCGGACATCGTAAGCTACGGGGACCTTGCAATACACCGTGGAATGCGCATGCTTTACCATCATCGAAGGATTGATAAAAAACTCTTTACTAAATATGCGCGGCGGTATTCGCCCTACGGTACGGTTGCAAGCCTATACCTTTGGGCCATAGCAGGCGGTGCAATTCCCGAAATGCGGGATTATGCACCCAAAAAAAGTAAAAGGTAAAAACTAAACGTGATAACGGGTACAAGCGGAGCGATTGAATCAGCGTCGGCTTGATAATTGTTTAGCGATGTAGTATATGGGTATAATATGAAAATACGATATTGATATAAGGAGTGTTGCCACAAATGAAAAAGAAAGTAAAAAACAACGTGTTCTGGGTAGGCAAGGTGGACTGGGAGCTTAGGAAGTTCCACGGGAATGAATACTCGACGCATAAGGGGTCATCCTACAACTCTTACTTGATACAGGAAGAGAAAACCGTTTTGATTGATACGGTATGGACACCTTTTGCCGAGGAGTTTGTTGAGAACCTGTCCAAAGAAATTGACCTGGACAAAATTGACTACATTGTGGCAAATCACGGGGAAGTTGACCACAGCGGAGCACTTCCGGCCTTAATGAAGCGCATACCCGGTAAACCCATATATTGTACAGAAAACGCTGTAAAATCCCTGAAAGGACAGTATCATGAGGACTGGAATTTCCAGGTTGTTAAGACCGGGGACAAGTTGGATATCGGAAACGGAAAAGAGCTGGTGTTTGTCGAAATGAGGATGCTGCACTGGCCGGACAGCATGGCGACATACCTTACAAAAGACAATATCCTGTTCAGCAACGATGCTTTCGGACAGCACTATGCTAACGAAGAGCTTTTTAATGACCTGGTGGACCAGTGTGACCTGTTTAACGAGTCCATAAAGTATTATGCCAATATCTTGACGCCTTTTAGCCACATACTCAGGAAGAAGCTTGATGAAGTAATTTCCCTAGGTTTGCCCATTGATATTATTGCAACAAGCCACGGGGTTGTCTGGAGAGAGAATCCCATGCAGATTGTAGAAAAATACTCGCAGTGGGCAAACGACTACCAGGAAAACCAGATCACTGTTATTTACGACACAATGTGGAACGGCACCAAGTTGCTGGCAGAGAAAATAGCCGAAGGCATCAGGCTGGCAGACCCGGACGTGGTTGTTAAGGTTTTCAGCCTAGCCAAGAGTGACGACAACGACTTAATAACAGAGGTGTTTAAATCCAAAACCGTTGTCATGGGGTCACCCACCATGTCAAATAGTATCCTGCATTCCGTAGCCGGGTTTATACACCTGATGAAAGAGATGAGATTTAAGGGCAAAAAGGCGGCTGCGTTTGGCTGTTACGGTTGGAGCGGCGAATCGGTGAAAGTAATAAACGAGCTGATGGCGGATGCCGGCTTTGAGGTTATAAATGAGGGCTATAGAAACCAGTGGAATCCCGACGGGGATTCGCAAAACGCCGCCGTGGATTTTGGCAAAAAGATTGCAATGGCATAAAGGACACGGCCGATGACTAAGTAGGAGTTTAGTGTCTTAAAGGCACATGCTATAAAATACATATAATAAGGGAGGAATTCATAATGAAGAAATACAGTTGTATCCCGTGCGGCTATATCTATGACCCCGAAGTCGGTGACCCCGACGGGGGTATAGCACCGGGAACCGCATTTGAAGATTTGCCGGATGACTGGAATTGTCCCGTATGCTTTGCCAGCAAGGATGATTTTGAGCCCTATGAAGACTAAAACAATATAATAATTAAAGCATCGCTGTGCCTCGGCCGGACGCTTCACTTCCGCCGGGGTGCAGTTTTTATTAAGTGAGCATGATCTATTCAACAGCCCCCGCAAGGGGTTTCAGGCTGAAATAATCAAGGGCAAGGTTGACATCGTTTATGTCATAGATTTTGCGTTCAAAACAGAACTTGATAATAAGGTCCGGTAACTCGCTGTCGGACAGCGTATAGCCCGCGGCATTCAAAAGGCCGGCCGCTTCTTTCAAGTCCAGCTTAAGCGCCAGGGCAAGGGCAATTACCGTGTTCTTGCCTGGATGATAGTTTGGGTTTGAGCGTATCTTCGAAAAATGGCGGCGGTCAATCCCGGCTTTCTTGTAAACTTGTGCATCGCTTAAACCTGTTTTATCTATATAGCCAAACAGCACCTCGGAAAAGGAAGGCTTTTTGTTGTTTTCAACAAAGCTTTTTATTTCTGTAGGTGCTATTTTTTCATGCAGGACTTCTCTGGCGGTTATCCTCTTGGGAAAGCATTCTTCTATAGCGAGGCCATAGTCGACGAGGTGTTCGCGTATGTATTTTTGCAGGTCATATAAGAATTCCCTTGAGAGCATCGTATAGTTTCCCCCTTTACGTAAATGTCGCCGTAGGGGCGACCATCAGCAGTCACTTTATTATTACAATTGTACCATAAATAAAAAGTGAAAGGATGGTATAAATGGGTTTCAATCTTACTGAAATCGTCTTTGTGCTTGACCGAAGTGGTTCGATGGCAGGCTTGGAAAACGATGTAATAGGGGGGTTCAATGCTTTCATTGAAAACCAAATGAAAATGGATGGGAAGGTGTTAGTAACGGCTGTTTTATTCGACCACGAGTATGAGCTTTTATGGAACGGGATAGACGCCGGAAAAGCCAGGCTGACAAGCAGGGAGTACTATGTAAGGGGTTGCACCGCCCTTCTTGATGCGGTGGGCAAGACCATTCTGGACGTGGGGAGGAGGCTTTCGCTGCAGCCGGTGGGACAGCGGCCGGGAAAGGTGATATTTGTCATCACCACCGACGGGCTGGAAAACGCCAGCAGGGAGTTTTCGTATGGAAAAGTAAAAGAACTGATTAGGCATCAGCAGGAAAGGCATGGCTGGGAGTTTGTGTTCCTCGGCGCGAACATAGATGTCGCAAAGGAAGCGGACAGCCTAGGCATTTGCCGTGATGATGCATACAGTTTCAAGGTTACCAAAGCGGGGATTGCAAAGATGTACGACACGGTCTGCGAAGCGGTAACTAAAAAGCGGAATAACAATACTTCAGGCGGACTGTAGAGGTCCGCCTGAAGTATGCTGCCTTTTGTGATATTCGGATAAGGTGATTATCATGCTATTTCTTATTTACTGCTCCAGCGGCAAAGAATATTATTATTATCACCAAAAGCAGGAAAAGAATATCCTCGTCCTTGCCAAAGAAACCTCCAAATCCGGACACCCGGTTCACCCCCTAAACTAAATAGCCGGACGTTTGTGTAAAGTTCCCGTCCATGATGATTTTCTATTATTCAATATATTAACTGGCCAGGGTTTTGGTTAATAAAAAATTTATATCCTTTTCCTTGTATTTCCGTACCGAAGTTAAGATGCGATATACCGGCACAGGGTCCTTTTGACCATGCTGTTGCATTACAGCAATATGCAAGTGTATAATATAGTTAGTCCTATATTAATTGAGACATTGGAGCGGCTTCCGTCCAGGTACATCCGGGCAGGAAGCATGACAGCCTAATATTCTAATAATAGGGGGGGTACCATGCGAAAAGCAGAACCTTTCAAGATTAAGATGGTGGAACCGATTAGTCTACTTCCAAGAGAGGAAAGGGGAAAGGCCCTGGTTAGGGCGGGGTACAACGTATTCTCGCTGAAGGCTGAGGAGATCTATATCGACCTTTTGACCGACAGCGGAACCGGTGCAATGAGTGACAGGCAGTGGGCAGGTATCATGATGGGGGACGAGACCTATGCAGGCAGCAGGAGTTTCTACAGATTGGAGCAGTCCGCAAAGGACATCTTCGGTTACAAGTACATAGTCCCGGCGCACCAGGGAAGAGGCGCCGAGCAGGTACTATTCCAGACGCTCATTAAAAAAGGACAGGACGTATTAGGCAATATGCATTTTGACACCACTATGGCTCATATCGAGTTAAACGGGGGCAGGGCGGTAAACCTTGTCCATGAGAGGGCCTATGACACGCAGACGCCGCACCCCTTCAAAGGCGATACGGACCTTGAGAAGCTGGAGAGCTATATTAAGGAAAGAGGCGCAGAGAACATAGCATTCATGATCATTACAGTAACCTGCAACAGTGCCGGCGGTCAGCCCGTAAGCATGGCCAACATAAGGGCTACCAGCGAGATATGTAAAAAGTACGGTATCAGGGTGTTCCTGGATGCCGCAAGGTATGCGGAAAACGCGTATTTCATCAAAACCAGGGAAGCAGGGTATGAAAACAAGTCCATCAGGGAGATTGTCAGGGAGATGTTCTCCTATGCTGAAGGCTTTACAATGAGCGCCAAGAAGGACGGCCTTGTCAACATAGGCGGGCTTATCGGCATCAAGGACGATGAGGACCTTTATATAGCCTGCCGGTCTATGGTGGTGCCCTATGAAGGTTTCCCCACCTACGGCGGCTTATCCGGCAGGGACCTGGAAGCCCTTGCGGTAGGACTGCAGGAGGGAATTGAAGAGGCATATCTCGAATACAGGATTGGCCAGGTTGCTTACCTGGGACAGAGGCTTATCGAAGGCGGGGTGCCGATCCAGACGCCCACCGGCGGCCATGCGGTATTCGTTGACGCCAAGAAGATGCTGCCGCATATTCCATACTACCAGTTCCCGGCAGCGGCCCTTGCCAATGCTCTTTACCTTGAAGCGGGGGTAAGGGGAGTGGAGATTGGTTCCTTCCTGTTGGGCAGGGACGTTGAAACCGGCGAACAGCTTGAATCGCCGATGGAGCTGTTAAGGCTCACGATACCCCGCAGGGTGTACACCGACAGACACATGGACTATATAGCCGATGCACTTATAGAAATAAACAAGAAGGCGGATACCATAAAGGGTGTTGAAGTGGTTTACGAGCCAAAGGTGCTGAGACACTTTACGGCTAAACTGAAACCCGTGGAATAAACTTAAAGGGAGCATCGCAGAACCCGGCTTGGCGGGGGGCGGTGCTCCCTTATTAACGAAACTTTGTGATGGATATAATATGGCAGTGAAAAAAACTGTATCAAAGACCTCATGGAAGGGGTCTTTTTTAGTTTGCAGTACCCAACTGTTTTGCCAGCGGCTGCCGGCCACAGTTTTTGTACATTGGCGCGGAGGTTAAGATTATATTATTGGAATAAAATACATATCTATTAATAAAGATTTAATTATAGACAAACTGCCGGGTGAATACGCGTTCATTCCAGGAGTTAAGCCCGGGTCGGTCAATTTAAAAATATAGGGGGTAATGTGAATGAAAAGAAAGCTAGTGTTTCTCTTAATGCTTCTTATAGCGCTGTCACTGGTAATGACATCTTGCAGCAGCCCTGCTCCGGTGCAGGAAAGCGCCGAAGCCGGAGTCGATAGCGAAACCGAAGAGGTCCAAATCAATAAGGATGATTATTTCATTACGGTGGCAACCGGTCCCACCAGTGGCCTTTACTACCCGATAGGAGGGGCTTTCTCAAGCGTAATAAAGAATAAACTGGGGTACAAGTCATCGGCCCAGTCCACCGGCGCATCGGTGGAAAACATAAACCTGATAATGGAGGGCAAGGCGGATATGGCAATCACCATGGCGGATGCCATTGCCCAGGCCTATGACGGCACCGGCGCCTTTGAGGGCAAGCAGCCCATGAAAAACCTAAGGGCAATGATGGGTCTTTACCCAAACTATGTCCAGATAGTCACCACCGATAAAACGGGTATTACAAAGTTCGAGGACTTAAAGGGCAAAAGGGTTGGGATAGGCGCGCCCAACTCGGGTGTCGAGCTGAATGCACGGATGATGTACGAGGCCCACGGCATGACTTACGAGGACAGCAAGGTCGACTACCTAAACTACGGTGAGGCTATTGACCAGATGAAGAACGGCCTTATAGACGCCGCCTTTGTGACCAGCGGCATACCCAATGCCACGGTCATGGAGCTGGGAGTGACAAACAAGATAGTGATTGTGCCGATAGAAGGGGAAGGGGCCGATAGGCTGATAGAAAAGTACCCCTTTTTCGTGAGGGAAGCTATTCCCAAGGAGACTTACAATACCGATGCCGATGCCAATACCGTAACGGTAAGGAACATAATGATAGTAAGGGAGGAGCTGCCGGAAGAGGTGGTGTATGACCTCACCAAGGGTATTTACGAAAACATAGCGGATATAAAGGCTTCGCACAATACCGCAGACAAACACATATCCCTTGAGAATTCCCAGATAGGGGTGAGCATTCCATTCCATCCCGGCGCGGAAAAGTATTTCAGGGAAGTGGGAATAATCAAGTAAATGGAAAAGGCATGCAGCGGGGAGAAGAAGCAGTCTACTGCTTCTTCTCCGACAAGATTTACCGGTATGCTGCCGGCATTACTGCTGGCGGCGCTGCTCCTTATCGCTCTTAAGGCGGGCAGCGTGAAAGTTCTAAGGATAACCGGCCAAATAACAGGCAAGGAGTACTTTGCCGCCCCGGTTAAGGATAAGGATGTGCTAACTTATGGCTGGGTCCATTCGCTGGAGCGCCTCCCCTGGACCGAAGACTACATAATACTTGGCAGCGGCAGGCTCCTGCTGAAAAGGATAACAATACCCGCCTTCGGTGCCGGGATACCGCATGATAAAGGGAAAGTAACCAGGATAGAAAATGGCATTATTGTAATGGATGAAATCCATGAGGAGTTTGAACGGATTGACTGGATACATTCCCGGAGCGCGTTGGATTATATAATGCTAAATGGCGAAATTGTGCTGCATGGTGAGGACTTGCCGCATCATGTGCCTTTAACTCTTGAAATTGAAAAGGGGTTGAAGCTATGGCCGAAATGAAGATGGAGGAAAAATTAGCACTGCAGCAGGCGGATATTATAGAAAAATACGACAGGGAACAAAAGACCAGGTCCTTCGACGGTAAAGGAATGGCTAGGTTGCTTTACTGGGCGTGTATAGCCATTTCGCTGTACCATTTTATTACATCCTACGTGGGGGCCCCCGCAACCCTAAAACACAGGTCGCTGCACGTTGGCATGATGCTTTTTCTATCCTTTATTCTGTACCCGGTAAGCGGCCGGGCAGACAGGAAAAAACTTCCGTTATATGATGCGGTTCTCGCCCTGCTGTCCCTTAGCGTTCCCCTTTATGTGTGGGCGGACTATCCCAACATAATAGCACGGGCCGGCATTATTAACACCATGGACCTGGTTGTAGGGACCGTCCTTGTCCTCCTGGTGATGGAGGCGTCAAGGCGAATATCCGGCTGGCCGCTTACCCTGCTGGCTTCTGTATTTATCCTGTACGGCCTGTTCGGCAAGAACATACCCGGCATGTTCGCCCACCGCGGATATGACTGGGATTCCCTTGTCAACCAGTTTTTTATCAGCACCGACGGCATATACGGCACATCGGTGGGGGTGGCGGCAAGCTACATATTCCTTTTCATACTTTTCGGAGAGGTAATGAACAGGTGCGGCATGGGGAAGTTTTTTAACGATATTGCCCTTGCGCTGGCCGGCGGCTCCATGGGCGGGCCCGCCAAGGTGGCGGTTATAGCCAGCGGTTTCCTGGGCAGCATCAACGGGTCTGCCATTGCCAACGTTGTTACCACCGGCACCTTTACCATACCCTTGATGAAAAAGACCGGTTACTCCAAAGAATTTGCCGGTGCCGTCGAGGCCACCGCTTCGGTGGGGGGACAGATCCTGCCGCCGGTCATGGGGGCGGCGGCCTTCATAATGGCCGAGATGATTGGCATAAGCTACAGCAGGATTATTGTATACGCAGCCATCCCTGCGATATTGTACTACGTGGGAATAATAATCCAGGTCCATTTAAGGGCGCTTAAAAAGGACCTGCACGGTATACCAAAGGAGGAACT
>JAAYEV010000053.1 GCA_012728565.1 Clostridiales bacterium | reverse complement strand
CCCCTATGTTTAGCACGAAACTGTCTCCCAGCGTCAGAAGCCCAAGGCCCGTCACCGCAAGCACAACCCCCGCCAATGCTGAAAGCTGGGGTTTTTTCTTTAGCATTATCGCGGAAAGGATTGGCACTATAACCGCGCTGAAGCCGGTGATAAATGCCGAATTGGAGGCGGTGGTGTAGTTAAGCCCCACCGTCTGGAAGGCATAACCGATAAATAGCAGCAGCCCAAGTATGGCACCGTTTTTTATCGTAACCCGGTCCAGGCCGGGTAGTTTTTTTATAGAAAAAAGCAGCAGCATCAGTACCGCTATCCCAAACCTTAACATCAGGAAGTTGTATGTTTCGATATGCTGTATCGCATCCTTTGTAAGCACAAAGGTTGAGCCCCATACAATAACCACCGACAACAGGGCGAGGTCCGCCTTAAGCTGTTTTTGCATTTCTTCATCTCCTTTACCACTGCCAACTATTATAACATTTTAAATAGTGTTTGAATAGCTATCACTTTGGCGCCGGTACTTAAATACTATGGTATAAATGATACTTTTTGCATTTTTATCCGGGGTCTGCCGCAGCCCTGCTTATGTTTCGCCCGGGACGGGGTTTTGGCGGCGGCTGCAGGCCGGATTCAACTTGATTATAGGGGGGAAGGCATATGGCTCTCGGGCTTGCATTATCCGGGGGTGGCATCCGCGGCGCGTCGCACATAGGCGCCCTGAGGGCCCTGGAGGAGGCGGGGCTTAAGCCAAAGATGATAGCGGGCTCCAGCGCGGGCAGTATTGTTGCTTCGCTGTATGCCACCGGCATGACGGTGGACGAAATGGAGGATAGTTTCCTAAGGTACGCGCCGTACGTGCTTGATATTGACTTTGCCGGGGTGCTGGGGGCACTGTTGCGGCTGTACCCGCTTTTCCGGGGAAAACCGGTACTGAGTGGGCTAATAAAGGGGAGCAACGCGGAAAAGATTATATACAACCTGACCGGGGGAAGGGCTATGGCCCAGGCCGATATCCCGCTGGCCATAACCGCCACCGACATAAACGATGGCACGCCCATAGTGTTTACTTCAGAAAGGCTGGACCGGCGGGAGGCGGGGAACACGGTTTTTTGCAGCAGTGTCCTTATCAGCGAGGCGGTCAGGGCAAGCATTGCCATACCGGTGGTGTTTCGGCCCAAGACGGTGGAGGTAAGGGGCAAAAAGAGAAGGCTGGTGGACGGCGGGGTGGTGAACAACCTGCCGGTGGACGTTTTGAGGATGATGGGGGCGGACAGGATAATTGGCATAAACCTGGGGTACAGCGGCCAGAGGCAGGAACAGGTGGACAATATAGTGGAGATTGGCAGCCAGACGGTGGACATTATGATGTACCACATCACCAAGATGAGGAACCGCAGCGAGAACGTGGTGGAGCTTATGTACAACAGGCGCCATACCGTGTACCCGCTTAACATGAACCGTGAAACGGTGGTGGTAAACCCGCAGATCTACGACGTGTCGCTGTTCGAGATGAGGAAGATACCCGAATGCATTGAAAGGGGTTACGCCGCGGTAAAGTCGCGGCTGCCCGAGATAAAAAAGGTCTTGAGGTTGTAATCAGGGGGACGGTTCTTTTGATTACATGCTCTATCAGGGCCGGTGGGAAAGAGGTTGTCCTGCCGGCCTTTAAATTATATAATGTAACGGGAATTGAAAACAGAGGTGACACAGATGATAAAACGCTTCATGAGCTATTACAGGCCCCACCGCTTGCTGCTGGTGGTGGACCTTTTGTCGGTGCTGGTATTCTCCGTCCTTTCGCTGGCGCTGCCTATGATTATAAGCGGATTAATTGACAATATAATACCGTCAAGGGACCTGCAGGGCATAAAAAATTTATCCGCAATCCTTGTTATAATGTTCCTTTTCAAAGCCCTGTTCCGGTTCGGCCAGGCTTACTACGGCCATTTGCTGGCCCACAGCATAGAAAGGGACATGAGGAAGGACTTTTTTTATCATATGCAGAAGCTGTCCTTCGGCTTTTTTGACGACAAAAAGACCGGCGATATCATGTCAAGGGTGACCAATGACATATCCAAGGTCAACGAAATGACCAACCATGCGCCGGAGGATATTTTCTCCTCCTTCCTTATGATTGCCGGGTCTTTTTTGTTTCTCATAACAATAGACGTAAGGCTGACCCTCATTACCTTCCTGCCGGTACCCCTTTTGTTTTGGTTCTCCTTCAAATACGGCGCGAAAATGTTCCAGGGTTTTCGCAGTGTAAACCGGGCCATGGCGGAAATAAACCACAGGCTGGAGAACACCATCGCCGGTATAAGGGTGGTGCAGTCCTTCACCATGGAGGACTATGAAAAGGACAGGTTTGACAGGGACAACGAATACTACTACAGGGCCAGTGCAGGGGTAATGAAGCACCTTGGGATTTTCCTGTCCACCACCATATTCATAGAGGATATGATTCTGTTGCTGGTGATAGCATCGGGGGGCTACTTCGTCTATTCCGGCAGGATATCGGTGGGCGAGCTGGTTGCCTTTTTATTCTACGTGAAAATATTTGTTGAGCCGATTGTAAGGCTGGTCCGGCTGAACGAGCAGATTCAAAGGGCGCTGGCGGGGCTTGAAAGGTTTTATGAATTCATGGACACCCGGCCGGACATAAAGGACAGCCCGGGGGCGGTATCGCCGGGGAGGGTTAAGGGCGACGTGGAGTTCCGGGACGTAACCTTCAGCTACAATGGTGACGAGGCGGTGCTTAAGGACTTTAACCTGAAGGTGGAGGCGGGAGATACAATAGCGCTGGTAGGACCCTCGGGGGTGGGCAAGTCAACACTGTGCAGCCTGATACCCAGGTTTTATGACGTCAAAGAGGGTGCCATACTGGTGGACGGCAGGGATATAAGGGAGCTAAAACTTCGGGAATTAAGGGAAAACATAGGCATAGTCCAGCAGGACGTGTTTTTGTTCACCGGCACGGTGCGGGAGAACATCGCCTACGGGAAGCCGGACGCCTCCGAGGAGGAGATAATGGAAGCGGCGAAGAACGCCAACGCCCATGACTTTATAATGCAGCTCCCTAACGGGTACGATACTGGGGTTGGCGAAAAGGGTGTCAAACTGTCCGGCGGGCAAAAGCAGAGGATTTCCATAGCCAGGGTTTTTCTTAAGAACCCGCCCATACTCATACTGGACGAGGCTACATCGTCGCTGGACAACGAAAGCGAAAGGATTATCCAGGAATCCCTCGAGCGGCTGTCGAAAAACAGGACAACCTTTGTTATTGCCCACCGGCTGAGCACCATACAGCACGCCAAGGAGATAATAGTCATGTCGGAGCAGGGAATTGAAGAAAAGGGAAACCACGTGGAACTGCTGCAGCGCGGCGGCCTATATGCCAGGCTCTATAGCGCCCAATTCGACGGGCGGCTGCCGGAGACTATAAAATGAAACAATAATATACAAGTAATACAAGGGAGGGATAAAAATGGGCCTTCTTGACAGTTTCGAGTTTATACTTCCAACCAGGATAAAATTCGGGCCGGGGACTGTGAATCAACTGGCCGGTGAACTGGAGGCGCTAAAGGCGGCAAAAGTGCTGTTGGTTACCGACAGGGGCATTGTAAAGGCGGGACTGCTGGATAAGGTTACAAGGGTCCTCAAGAACAAGGTGGAGCTTACGGTATACGACGGGGTTGAGGCCAATCCAAAGGACCGCAACGTCGAAGAGGCCGCGGACCTTGCCCGAAGGGCGGGTGTTGACTGCGTAGTCGCGCTGGGAGGCGGCAGCCCCATTGATGCGGCCAAGGCGGTGTGCGTGCTGGCCCTGCAGGGGGGCAGGGCAAAGGATTACAAGGGCAAGGGAAAGATTAAGGACAAATGCCTGCCCCT
>JAAYEV010000052.1 GCA_012728565.1 Clostridiales bacterium | reverse complement strand
TGCCGGAATCTAGAAACCTGCTCATGGGTATGAATTCTATCTTGTCGTTTATCGCGCCCAGGGGGCAGCGGGGTATGCATTTTCCGCAGGATAAGCATTTCCCGTTGTCTATGATGGGACGGGATTCACCGGAGGGCTGGCTCTCCCGGTTGCATACACAGGCATCCAGGCATTCCCTTTCCTCTTCACCCAGGCTGCAATCGCCGCAGATGCTGCTGTTAACCGTAATCAGCGGAAACTCAACTTCCTCCAGGTTAAGGGCCGCGTCCACCTCCCTGGACAGCTCTGTGTCCGCCCCGGCGGTAGGGTTGAGGCCCATTGCGACCATGGTTTCATTTTTAACGGCGGTTACGCCACCGGGAGATTTATCAAATTTATAGGGAATCTCGTCAATTTTTTCTTTTAACCTGCCATTTAAGGCCAGCTTTGCGATTTCCCTGAAAATTTCCATTCTTCTTTGGCTGCCGTTCATAACAATCTTCCTTTCTTTCGGCCTATTATAAGGTTATTCTGTCGCTTATCTGAACAAAATATTATTACAGCAGCATCTTCACAAAACAAATGGCTCATAAACTAACAAAGGACGAAGGTAAGAGTAAGGGGAAAAATGCCGCAATTATTGAAAACAGAAAACGGGCGGGTGATGTTTTGTTTAAGCTGTTGGCCGGTAATAATGAAGAAGCCAAGCAGAATACTTTGGGAATAAGACCATAGTTATATGATAAAATGTAATTGTTACCAAAGAGAAAAAGGGGGCATGGGAATGAAGGGTTACGTGCAGGTTTACACCGGCGACGGCAAGGGCAAAACAACGGCGGCCATAGGCCTTGCGGTAAGGGCCGTCGGAGCGGGGCTTAAAGTATTTATAGGACAGTTTGTAAAGGGGATGCATTACAGCGAGCTTGATGCCCTAAAAAGGTTTCATCCCGACATTGTTATAAAACAGTACGGCCGGGGATGTTTTATTGAAAGGGAGCCCTCCGAAGAGGATATCTCTTCCGCCAGGGAAGGTTTGGAAGATATACGGAGAGCGGTTTTATCCGGTGAATACGACCTGGTAATACTGGATGAGGCAAACATTGCAGTGTTTTTTGGCTTAATACCGGCGATGGATTTTGTGAAGCTAATAGAAGCGAGGCCGGAAGGGGTGGAACTTGTTTTTACCGGGCGAAGGGCCCCGCAGGAGATACTGGAAAGGGCGGACCTTGTAAGTGAAATTAAGGAAATCAAGCACTATTACCAAAAGGGTGTTCCGGCCAGGAAAGGTATAGAGAAATAGAAGGGCAAAGCAAAGAGGGAGGGATTCTTCTGCAGACGGATGATTTAAATGTCCTTGAGAGGACTGAAAAGTATAGGGAGCGTATTGTTGAACTTAGAAGGGACTTTCATATGTACCCGGAACTGGCGAACCAAGAGGTGCGCACCTCCGGGGTGGTATGCGAAGTGCTGCAAGGCCTTGGGCTGAAGGTGCAAAGGGGTATAGCCGGTACCGGTGTGGTGGGACTGCTGGAGGGAGGGAGTAAAGGCAGGACGGTTGCCCTCAGGGCGGATATGGATGCCCTGCCTATACAGGACAAAAAAGACGTCCCGTATTCTTCAAGGGTGGAGGGCAAGATGCACGCCTGCGGGCATGACGCGCACACCGCCATGCTGCTGGGGGCGGCAATGGTACTGGCGGATATTAGGGACCGGATTAACGGTACGGTCAAGTTCATATTCCAGCCTGCAGAGGAGTCGATAGGCGGCGCTGCCCGGATGATCGAGGAGGGTGTCCTTAATAACCCGGACGTGGATGCCATTTTCGGCCTGCACGTATCCCCCGAGTTGGACGTGGGGACGGTGGGCATAAGGTACGGGAGCGCAAACGCTTGCTCGGATGATGTTATTATTGAAATACTGGGTAAATCCGCCCACGGCGCGAAGCCCGACGAGGGAATAGACGCTATAGCGGTTTCGGCGCAGGTTGTAAACGCGCTTCAGCAGATTGTCAGCAGGGGAGTGGACCCGCTGGAGCCGGTGGTTTTGACCATTGGTACAATTGCGGGAGGGAGCCAGGCAAACATTATTGCCGACAGCGTTAAAATGACCGGTACCCTAAGGACCTTGGACAGCGGCATCCGGGATAGGGTAAAAAAGGACATCGAAAACATCACGGCGAACGTGTGCAGTGCTTTGGGTGCCCGGCACCGGGTGACCTTTGAGCCCGGGTATCCGCTCCTTGTAAATGATGAGGCCATGACAAAGCTGCTGAAAAAGGCCGCTTCCAAAATCGTGGGGGATAAGGTGGTGGAAATCCAAAAGCCCAGGCTGGGGGTAGAGGACTTTGCCTATTACCTTGAAAAAGTCCCCGGGGCATTCTGGAGGCTGGGCACCGGCAGTACCAGGAAGGGTATTCGGTGTATAGCCCACAGCCCGTATTTTGATATAGACGAGGATGCACTTTGCATAGGTACCGCCGTTCACGTGCAAACGGTTTTGGAATACCTGCAGTGAAAGAAAAAAGGGCAAATGGGCGTAAGCCAAGGCCAAAAACGGAAGAAACGGTCGGAGATACAGTAGCAGGAATGATGGCGGGTGTAACAAATATTACATAGGAAACAAATAGGAGTTTTTTTTGATTTGTCCCTCCTCATAATGTAAAATGATAAACCTGCCGGGATTTTTCCGGTGATTGGATGGATATTTTAAGTAATGAACAGGAGGGGAATCATGAAAAACAAAAAAATATCAGTAACTTTATTCGCAGTTTTGTTATTGGTGGTTTCAGCGGCTTCAACAGCCTTTGCAGGTACAGTTACCGCAAACAGCGGGTGCGGGACTTCGATAGACGGCCAGGAAGAATACGTGGCGGAAGGCAGGCCGATGACTGCCATAAAGGGAAACATTGCCGTTAAGGTAATTGTAAACCCACAGGACCAGGGAAATGTAGTATTCCAGGAGCCGGTGGCGGAGCAGCCGCAGCAGCCGGCAGAGGAACCGGAAATACCGGTAGCGGAAGAGCCGGAAGCACCGGTAGCGAAAGAACCGGAAATACCGGTAGTGGAAGAGCCGGAAGTGCCGGTAGTTGAAGAACCGGAAGTACCTGTAATGGAAGAGCCGGAAGCACCGCAGGCGGAAGAGCCAATGGTACCGGCGGACCAGAACCTTTCCGGTTTAAACGCCCAGGAAAGGGAAATGGTTGAGTATGTGAACCAGGAAAGGGCCAAAGCGGGTCTTGCACCGCTGCAGGT
>JAAYEV010000051.1 GCA_012728565.1 Clostridiales bacterium | reverse complement strand
CTGGACGATGCCTTGGCCCAAATTTCCTCCACGGTACGCTTTTCGGCTATCTTTTGTGCCGCCGTATAGGGTATCAGTATTTTGTAGTCGATGTTTTCCGCCTTACCCGGTCCCTTCGGCGCCAGCACCCCTATTATCCTGTAGCTTTGGCCGGCTATTGACAGGGTCTGGCCCACCGGGCTGCGGCCTCCCAACAGCCCCTGCGCAAGCTCGTAGCCGAGCACCGCCACCGGCGAGCGCTGGGCTACGTGAAGTGACGTGAAATAGTGGCCGGATAACACTTCATGGTCCCGTATCTCGGGGAAGTCGCCGTTGGTGCCTATTATTTCCGCCTTTCCCTTGGTCCTTCTCCAGGTAATGGTGGCCTCGGTCTGGACTATGGGGGTGGCCATTTCAAGGCCCTGCACCCTTTCAACCAGCTCATCGGCCTCCGCCGGGTCAAACTCCACGGTGGGGTTGTGGGCCTTTACTATCACCACATCGGAGCCAAGGCTTTCAAACTGTTCTATCACCGCCCTCCGGGCTCCTTCGCCGATGCCCATGAGGCTTACCACCGATGCAACCCCTATTGCCACTCCCAGCACTGTCAGGGCGGAGCGCAGCCTTTTGGACAGTATGCCGTGGGCCGCCATCTTGGCGGTGAACCAGCCCCTTAGAAGCAGCGGGCGCAGGCGTTTGTTCTCTATAACCGAGGCGATGGCGAGGGGCCTTGGAGCTTTGATTTTTTTCATGACATAAGGCCCCCTTAGTTATTGTTGTTATTGTCTTCGCTTTTTTCCGGCAGCAGCGTATCCTTTGCCTTTATCTGCTGGCTGGGCAGAAGGTCCGCGCTGCTTCCGGTTATAACCAGCTGGCCTTCCTCAAGGCCGTCTATTACTTCGGCATAGCGGTCGTTCATAAGACCCAGTCGGACCTGCACCATCCTTACGTTCCCGTCCTCGTCCAGTACCTCCACCATCGTTTTCCCGTCCTCTTCAAAGATAGCCTCCACCGGTATCAGCAGCACGTTTTCCGCGCTGCCGCCGTCTATAAAGCAGTTGGCCTGCATTCCGGGCCGAAGCTGGGGTCCGCCCTTTACCTCGATGTTTATCGAGAACCGGGTCACGTTGTTTATCTTCTCGCCCATCGGGGAAACGTGGGTAACCTTGCCCTGAAAGGTTTCGCCGGGTACAGCGTCAACGGTAACCTTTACCGGGGCGTCCTGCTTTACGTTTACTATGTCAATATCGTCCACCTGGGCCCATACCATCATTTCGCCGGTGTTGTATATGTCGCCTATCCACTCGCCCACCCTTACCGTTTCACCTTCCTCGCGGTGAATGG
The DNA here is from genome assembly GCA_012728565.1 of Clostridiales bacterium. GTDB lineage: Bacteria > Bacillota > Clostridia > Ch29 > Ch29 > JAAYEV01. The sequence continues at coordinate 852 of JAAYEV010000051.1, read as the reverse complement.
ATGCCACCACTCCGTCCATGGTAGCCCTTATCTCGGTCTGGTCCAGGGTTGATTCAAGCTGTTTGAGGTCCAGCCTAAGTTCCATTATTTCGTTAAGCAGGTTTTCCAGGGTTTTCTGCACGTCGGTTCCCGTCATGGATACTATCGGGTCGCCCTTTTTGACGCTTTCCATCTCGTGAACGTATACTTCGGTGGCAAAGGATTCCGCCCTGTTTATTACCCGCTCTTCTGTAATGAATTTTTCCACCCGCCCTTTGTTGGAAACGGTGAGGGTGCTGCCGTCTCCCCTGTCCAGTATTATATGTACGTCCATAAGGGGCTGTACAAGGCCGGGGTTTTCTCCCTCGATTTCTATGATGTGTACATATCCCCTTGGGACACCATCTTTATCCACATCGGGTATCGGATTGGGGTTTACGTCCACAATCTTTCCCTCCACGAAGCCTTCGAAATACGGGAAGCTCAAGGTTACCGTCTGGCCCTTTGACACCATCTTAAATTCCGCCGGGGTAAGCCTTGCCCTTATTATGAATTTCGAATCATCCACAATGCGGGCTACTATATGGCCGAGGGGTATCTCCTCGCCCTCTACGACGTCAAGCCTGGATACCTTGCCGTCGATGGGCGCCCGCAGCGTTATACCCTTTGCGGGATTTATGCTTGAAAGCTGGCTTACAGGGACTCCGGTCATGTCGGAGAGCTGCTCTTCCTTGGCCTTAAGCCGTTCTCTCGCCTCTTCTATTTTTGCCTCCAAGTCGGGAGAGTTTAGTTTTACCAGCACCTGGTCCTTGACGACACTGTCCCCTTCCTCCACCAGTATTTCTTCAATAACGTACTGGACCGACACCATGT
>JAAYEV010000050.1 GCA_012728565.1 Clostridiales bacterium | reverse complement strand
TTGGTCTATATCAATACCCGCTTCGCCCGATACCTGCTCCAGCAGTTTTACCATCTCCGGAAAGGGTATCCTTTTAAAGTCGAACCTCTGGCACCGCGACAGCACCGTAGCGGGCAGCTTTTGCGGTTCGGTGGTGGCGAGGATGAATATGACATGGGAGGGCGGTTCCTCCAGCGTTTTTAACAGCGCATTGAAGGCCTCGGCGGTCAGCATGTGCACCTCGTCCACAATATATACCCGGTACCTTCCCTCGGCCGGGGGATATTTTACCTTCTCCCGCAGGTCCCTTATTTCGTCCACGCCCCTGTTGGAGGCAGCGTCTATCTCTATTATGTCCATAAGCTTCCCCTCCAGGGCCCGGCTGCAGGTTTTGCAGCGGTTGCAGGGGTTGCCGTCTTTCCGGTCGGTGCAGTTTACCGCCCTTGCCAGTATCCTGGCGGTGGAGGTTTTGCCGGTACCCCTGGTGCCGGCAAAAAGGTATGCATGGGCAACCCTGTCCCCGGTTACCTGGTTTTTAATTGTCGTGGTAATATGCTGCTGCCCCGCCACCCGGTCAAAGGTAAGGGGCCTGTACTGCCTGTACAATGCGGTATAGCCCATATTCCCCATCCTTTACTTCTGTTTATTGGGTTCAAGCACGCTGTAGGTTCCCCTTGCCGCCGCAACCATTGTTTCGCCTACGAACAGGTCCGCCCTTATTACGGCGGTGGTTTTTCCCTTTCTTAAAACCTCCCCGCGGCCGGTTAATACCTGCCCCGCCATAACGGGCTCCAGGAAGTTTATGTTCATCTCTATGGTAGCCGACGCCGCAGCGCCGGTACTGTAAAGGGCGCTTCCCATAACGGTATCCGCAAAGGCGGCTATTACGCCCCCGTGGCAGGTACCCATCACGTTGAGATATGTATCCTTAATACTCATCGTCATTTCCGACCTTCCCCATTTAAGGGAGGCTATCCTCATATCTATCATTTTCCACAGCGGGGCTTCCTTGAGTTTTTCGTTCAGTTTTTTCATTTCCTCTTTACTGTAAACCCTGTCCCTTTGCATTTCTTTCATCCTTTTTGTTTAACCATATAATGATTATACCCTATATAAAGCCAAACAAAAAGAAGGAGTATTAACTCCCTCCCGCTTATAATAAACAGGTGGTCGTGCACCTTTCCCCGACCTACTCCCACAGGCGATACCAGAGCAGTTAGCTCCAGCCAGGCTTCCCTGCGGCACATGGAAGGGTTCACTTACCGCTGCTTCCTTCCGGACCTGACGGGGTTCATGAATTTCCATTGCGCAGGACCCGGCCTTCAACGCCACTTACCCGGGCCGGCCCTGCAAGACATAAGCCTCAGAAAGGAATTCAACCCTGCTATAGCGGATTGCAGGTTACAGGGTGCCGCTACATCCCCGTCTAGCACGACCAAAATTATAAAAAATGGCGGAGAGAGCGGGATTTGAACCCGCGAGACAGGTATCCCCGTCTACCCGCTTTCCAGGCGAGCGCCTTCAGCCAGACTCAGCCATCTCTCCAAGCCAACCTACCTAATAAAAATGCTTCTATTTAGTTTAACCCTCAAGGCGGGATTTGATTACAACAAGACAAATGCCAAAGCCCGCCGCAATTATTAATTTTACATTAGACGCCCGACAATGTCAATGATGTTTAAAATGTTATTGTACCGATAAAATGGCTGTACAGCAATATTAATACAGCAGCTTTATTTTCCGCGGCGCTTTTTAAAGGTGCATCGGCGGATAATAATATATTAAGGCTTATATCAAGTACAGGGAGGTTTACATATGAACAATAAAAACATACAAGAAAGAATAAAAAAATTAACCCCGCTGCAGTACAGGGTAACCAGGGAAAACGCTACCGAACCGCCCTTTAGAAACGAGTACTGGGACCATAAGGAGGAGGGCATTTACGTGGACATAATAACCGGCGAGCCCCTTTTCAGTTCCAAGGACAAGTTCGATTCGGGTTGCGGCTGGCCCAGCTTTACAAAACCTATTAACAAGGAAAGCATCATCGAAAAAGAAGACACAAGCCACAACATGATAAGGACCGAGGTGCGAAGCAGGGAGGGAGATTCCCACCTGGGCCACGTCTTTAACGACGGCCCCGGGCCGACGGGCCTAAGATACTGCATAAACAGCGCCGCCTTGAGGTTCATCCCGGTAAAGGACCTGGAGAAGGAAGGGTACGGGGAATACAAAAGGCTATTTGAAGACGGAACTCCTTAAAGTTCTTTCCAGGTACCGTGCATGTTTTTTTGACGGCGGGTGTTAACGCCGGCCGGAATCCGGGTATTGAAAAAATATAGCCACGGGGATTTACGGATGGAAAGGAAAAAACTAAAAGAATAAATGTTTAGGGGGAAATCAAATGAATTATGCGAGTGAGGATTTAATTAACGAGCATAGGGACATTCTTTTCGGCCTGAGGATTCTCCAGGAAATAGTAAAAACTGCTGAACAGTCCGGTGATGCGGATATCAAAGACATAAATGACATGATAGATTTCTTAAGACTATTTGCCGACAAGTGCCATCATGGCAAGGAAGAAGGGCTTATGTTTCCTGCCCTGGAGGAGGCCGGCATACCGAATGAAAGGGGCCCTATAGGCCAAATGCTGAAGGAGCACATACAGGGCAGGCAGTATATCGCCGAAATGGCAGCCTCGGTTGGCAGCGGAGCGCTGCAGGCGGATAGGTTTACCCAAGCCGCCGCAGATTACATCGATTTGCTGCGGGAACATATTCAAAAAGAAAATACAGTTCTATTTCCGATGGCCGATAGAATACTGCCCGATGACAGGCAGCAGCAGCTCTTAGAACAATTTGAAATCTTCGAAGAAGAAGTCATCGGAAAAGGGATCCACGAAAGGTTACATGAAACCCTTCACAAACTTGGGGAAAAATATCTTAATACGAAATAACTAATTAAAAGGAGGTAATGGTTATGCCGGATTTTGGCAGCTCTTTTTCGGGCCTTGCAAACTCCCGCAAGCTGACCGACCAGGAACTTATAAGGGCGATAAGATTCATGGTAGCGGCGGAATATGAAGCTGTTCAGCTGTATATGCAGTTGGCCGAATCCACCGACAACCGGCTGGCAATCGAGGTGCTAAAGGACATCGCCGACGAAGAAAGGGTCCATGCCGGGGAGTTCCTAAGACTTCTGAAGGAGCTGGACCCCGATGAAGAAAGATTCTATGAGGAAGGCTATGAAGAAGTGGAGGAAATAATCGAAGCCCTGAAAAACAAATGATAAAAGGCCCGGTCAAACCGGGCCTTTTATCATTTATGGCGGAGAGGGTGGGATTCGAACCCACGGTACGCTTCCACGTACACTCGATTTCGAGTCGAGCGCCTTCGACCAGCTCAGCCACCTCTCCACGTATTATCTTTTTTGCTGAAAAAATCTTTTCAAAAGTTCCGAGCATTCCTCCTGCATCACTCCGTATACAACCTTTGCCCTGTGGTTCAGCCTCCTATCCTGGACTATGTTGTACACGGAACCCGCGGCCCCGGCCTTGAAGTCGAAGGCCCCTACAACCACGGTGTCCAGCCTTGCCTGGACTATGGCCCCGGCGCACATGGGGCAGGGCTCCAGTGTAACCGCCATTGTACATCCTTCCAGCCGCCAGCCGCCCAGCCCTCTACATGCCGCCCCTATAGCAAGGACCTCGGCATGGGCTGTCGCATCACCGAGGGTCTCGATCAGGTTGTGAGCCCTTGAAAGCACTCTGTCCCCCTTCACAATTACAGCCCCCACCGGCACTTCTCCCTTAGCGAATGCGGTGCGGGCTTCCTCTAGAGCCAGCTCCATATACCTTCTGTACACGGCTTTTCGCCCCCTTGGGGGAAAACTGGTGCGCATGGAGGGACTCGAACCCCCGACCTACGGTTTAGGAAACCGCCGCTCTATCCTGCTGAGCTACATGCGCAAATTGATACAGTAGTTATAATACAATGAAAAGAGCGTTTTGTCAAGGACCTAAAATCCGGCTTTGCCGCTAGAAAATACATGCTTAAACCCCATTTCGCAAATGCCGGGCTTTTTCTTTTGCAGCCTTCAATATATTATGCTCCGCTTCCCTTTTTTTAATCCCGTTTACCGCTTCGTTTTTACAAATTTTGATCATGGTCCGTAATAAAAGCAGCCTTGTTAAGTCTTCTATCCGTAGCTATACTAGTATTAGGAATCAACAAATCTTATTAGGAAAGGAATTCTTTTATGGAGATTCGCCAAACAAAGGCCGACAACAAAAAACTTTTGACGCCGGTAAAAAAAGCAATGCAGCAGTACCGGATGCTGCAGCCCGGGGACCGTATCGCCGTGGGCCTTTCCGGTGGAAAGGACAGTTCCACCCTTTTTTATATACTTAAGCTTTTACAGAAACAGCTCCCCTTTGAATTTGAACTGGTCCCGATATGCCTTACCCTCGGTTTTGAGGGCATGGACATATCACCCCTAGAAGAATATGTAGAATCCCTGGGAAGCAGTCTTTATGTAAAACCCACCCACATAGGAAGAATAGTTTTCGATGTCAGGAACGAAAAGAACCCCTGCTCGCTGTGCGCCAATTTGCGAAGGGGCGCCCTTTATAAAACGGCAAAGGCCCTGGGATGCAACAAGGCCGCCTTGGGGCACCACCTGGATGACGTCATTGAGACGCTGCTTATGAACCTTGTATTCAACGGCAAACTGGGCGTGTTTCAGCCCAAGAGCTACCTTGACAGGAGGGATATCACCGTAATACGGCCCATGATTTATCTTGAAGAAAGGACAATAGAAGGCATAGTCCGGTCACGGGGCATCCCGGTGGTAAAAAACGCCTGCCCGGCAAACAGGAAAACCAAAAGGGAAGAAATGAAGAGCCTTGTGGCGGAGCTGAGCCGTCGTTACCCGGATATCCGGTACAGGGTGCTCCATGCCATACAAAACGTTAACCCCGGGGACTTTTGGAACAAATGTCCCTGATACCAGGCATCCCTATTCGGGGGTTTGGGAACCGGCGGTATTCCTGCCCCGTGAAAACAACCTATAGACAACATATGCGGACAAAAGGCCGAGCACTATACCCCCCAGTATGTCACTGGGATAGTGCACAAGAAGATAAACCCTGGAGAAGGCAACGGCACAGGCAAGAAGCAGCACCGGCCCTTTTATAAGCGCGCTGTCCACCGTCCTTAGTACCGTTCCGGCCGCCGCAAAGGATGAAGTGGCATGCCCGGAAGGAAAGGAATAGCGCGTAAGGGGCCTTTCAATCAGAAGTTCAAAATGCGGCGCGTCCACGAAGGGCCTTGCCCTCTGGAATATGTTTTTTAAAATTACTTCGCCCAGCACCGCCCCAAGCGCCACTGCGCATATAACCATAAGCCCCGCTGTCCTGTGTTTTCTGCGCGTCATCAGCAGCGCAGCAACAGCAAGCCATATCAGTCCCCCGTTCCCCAACCGGGAAATGGCCGGCATTATTTGGTCCAGCAAAGGGCTCTGCATGTTTTCACTTATAAACTCAATTATCCGGATGTCCATAATAAAGATTCGACCCCCCTTACCTTCCGGCCGGTTTGGCCATAAGTCCCGCTTCATTAGCCCCCGGCCATGCTATCGTGGTTAAACCCTCTGGTATTCTCTCTTCTTTTTGCCGTAGGGCTTTTGGCCCTTATAGAAACCCTTGTCACTTCGGCCGGACGGCTGCCTGTTTTTGTTCCTGCCGTATTTTTTGGAAGGCTGGGGCCTTTCATCGGTCAGCACCACCGGAGTGGTATCCGTCTCCTTCGTCAGCAGTTTTAGTGCTGCCGACAAAAGCGTTACCGAATCCGTTTCCTCCAGCAATTCCTCCGCCAGCTTTTTGTACATACCCAGCCTTTCCACCGCAACCGCCTTCATCAGCCTTTCAACAGCAAGCTGCTGCTGGCCTTCTATGGCTTCGTTAACCGTAGGTATCGGCCTTCTTATTATCTTCCTGTTTATTATCCTCTCTATCTGTTTTAGCTGGCCCAGCTCCCTTGGGGTCACAAAGGTAACGGCTACGCCTTCTTTGCCCGCCCTTCCGGTACGGCCTATCCTGTGGACATAGCTCTCCGGGTCCTGGGGTATATCAAAATTGTATACATGACTGACTCCGCCAATATCAAGCCCCCTGGCCGCCACGTCGGTGGCCACCAGTATCTCAATGCTTCTTTCCCTGAACCGGCGCATAACAAGGTTTCTTTTTGCCTGGGTCAGGTCGCTGTGAATGCCCTCCGCCAGGTACCCTCTTTTGGACAGGGCCTCGAAAATCTCGTCCACCCGCCTCTTGGTTCTTGCGAATACGATACAAAGGTCGGGCGACTGTATATCCAGCAGCCTGCACAATATATCAAACTTCTGCCTGTCCTGGACCTCGTGATAGTACTGTTCGATGCTGGGCAGGGTCGCTTCCTTTGCCTCCATCCTGATAAACTCCGGTGAGTCCATGAATTTGCTTGCCAGCTGCTGGATGGGTTTGGGCATGGTGGCAGAAAAGAGCATTGTCTGGGCTCCATCCGGCACCTGGTCCAGTATGGTCTCTATATCCTCAATAAAGCCCATGTTCAGCATTTCATCGGCTTCGTCCAGCACCACCATGCTTACCTGCTGCAGCCTTACGGTTTTTCTCCTCATATGGTCCATAAGCCGCCCCGGAGTGCCCACTATTATCTGGGGCCTGCTTCCCAGCGCCTTTATCTGGCGTTTTATATCCTGGCCGCCGTATATCGGCAGGGCCCGGATTCCCTTGTACTGTCCAATCCTGTTTATCTCCTCCGCCACCTGTACAGCCAGTTCCCTGGTGGGTGTTAAGACGAGCCCCTCCACCTTGCCGGAGCCCTTTTCAATCTTTTCCACAAGCGGTATGCCGAAGGCAGCGGTTTTTCCGGTGCCTGTCTGGGCCTGGCCTATTACATCCCGGCCGTCCATCAGCAGCGGGATGGTCCTCTCCTGTATCGGGGTAGCCTCTTCAAACCCCATTTTGTCGGTTGCTTTTACTATGGGTGCACTTAATCCCATTTCATAAAAAGTTGTCATTTATTTATTTCTCCTCTTTTCCTGTGTTCCTTGTTGGTGTAGTTAATTTACCGGGATTTTATCCCTACATTGAATATGGGCATTTCCGGTATCACAGAAATGCCCATTTCTCAATACTTTATGGTTCTTACAGGCGCACTACGTTTGCGGCCTGGGGACCACGGTTGCCTTCGACTACGTCAAATTCAACGCTCTGGCCTTCTTCGAGAGTCTTGAACCCTTCGCCCTGTATGGCGGAGAAATGAACGAAAACGTCCCCGCCCTCACTGGATTCGATAAAGCCATAGCCCTTGTCGGCGTTGAACCATTTTACTGTACCCTGCATTAATTGGGCCTCCTTTTTATTTATTACATCAAAAAGCGGAATAACACCAAGCACCTTTTGTCCTTACTGTGTCCAGAGGCCTAAAGATTGTCTTAGCTTTTTCAACTTTTTAACACTGGATGTAATACTAACATATAATTTTTAACATTGCAAGATATTTCTAATCCGCATCCCGCCGGCGGAACCGGTACGCCGGTTAATACTGCAAGCCTCCCGTGGAGAAAACCGTCCCTGAAAGAACAGTTTTTTATGTCTTTGTCTAATATTTTACCCGCAAATGCAGGGTCCTATTCCCACAAGGTATTTACAGCTTAAACTTGGACAGGGCATCCGCCAGGGCTGTATTCAGCGGTTTGTCCTTCTCCTTTTTCTGCTCTTTCATAAAATTCTGCACCTCTTTCCTGGAAACCCTGTCATTTTCCTTGCTCCTTCTTTCCTTAAAGGCGGACAGTTTTTCCCTGAAGCCGCAGCTGCAAACAAAAATCTGCCCCTCGCCTTCACCGCGCAGTTCCAACCTTTTATGGCACTCGGGGCACCTGGCATTGGTAGCCCTGGCAACCGCTATCCTGTGCCCGCATTCCCGGTCCTGGCAAACCAGCATCCTGCCCTTTTTACCCTTGACCTCCAGCATGTATTTGCCGCATTCGGGGCACTTATTCCTGGTAATGTTGTCATGCCGGAACTCGGCGCTGCTGCTTATTATCTCCCTTACAACCACCCGGGCATAGTCTTTCATTTGCTTTATAAAGTCCTCTTTCTTGACTTCTCCCCTGGCAATGGCACCCAGCTTCTGTTCCCATTCGGCGGTAAGCGCCGGTGACTTCAGGTCCTCCGGCACCAGGTCCAGCAGCTGTTTTCCCTTGGATGTAATATGGATTTCCCTGCCTTTCTTTTCGATGAGAAAGGTGCTGTACAGTTTTTCTATTATATCCGCCCTGGTGGCCACCGTTCCCAGGCCCCCGGTTTCACCGATGGTCTTTATAAGGTCCTTGCTTTCGCCGGCCATGTATTTCGCCGGGTTCTCCATGGCCGAAAGCAGTGTCCCCTCGTTGAACCGGGCCGGCGGCTTGGTCTTGCCTTCGGTCTTTTCCAGCCCCAGTATCCTGATGGTGTCGCCTTTTTTTATGTCCGGCAGCACCTGTTCCGGTACTTCCCCGTCGTTATCCTCTTCTTCCGGGTGATACTGGTAAACTTCTCTCCAGCCCTTGTTAACCACCGCTGTACCCCTTGCGACAAGCATCTGGTCCCCGGCCTGCGCTTTCACAGCCAGGCGGTAGTATTCAAAGGGAGGGTAAAAGGCCGCCAGGAACCGTTTTACCACCAGGTCGTACACCTTTCTTTCCCGCTCGTTGAAGTCCTCAAGGTATACCGGCTGTTCGGTGGGAATTATGGCATGATGGTCGGATACTTTGGCATTGTCCACGAAGCGCAGTTTTTCTGTTATAGGCCCTTTAAGCACTGCTGCCGCGGCCTTTGAATAGGGCCCTACGCCGCAGGCCTTAATCCTGTCCTTTAGGGTGCCCACCATGTCGGTGGAAATATACCTGGAATCCGTCCTCGGATAGGTAAGCACCTTGTGCCGCTCGTACAGGTCCTGCATGATAGAAAGGGTTTCCTTCGCCGAATACCCGAAAATCCTGTTCGCATCCCGCTGCAGCTCGGTAAGGTCATATAATAGCGGCGCACCGCTTTTTTTGAGGGTTTTGTCCACCTGCAGCACTATGGCATCTTTCCCCTGCATCCTTTCCAATGCCCTGTCCCTTGCCTGCCTGTCAAAGGTCCTGCAGCTGCCCGACTCTCCGTCCTGCCAGCTAAGCCTGAACTTATCGGCCACGGCGATTATGCCGTAATAGGGCTTGGGAACAAAGTCCTGTATCTCCCGCTCCCGCTGGGCAATTATGGCCAGGGTAGGGGTCTGCACCCTGCCGCAGGACAGCTGGGCATTGTATTTGCAGGTAAGAGCCCGGGTGGCGTTTATGCCCACCAGCCAGTCGGCCTCGGCCCGCGCAAAGGCGGAGGCGTAAAGATTTTCATAGTCCCTGCCGTTCCTTAGGTTATTGAAACCTTCCTTTATGGCCCTGTCGGTCACCGAGGATATCCACAGGCGCATAATGGGCTTTTTGATGCCCGCCTTCTCTATTATCCAACGGGCAACAAGCTCCCCCTCCCGGCCGGCATCGGTGGCAATCACTATCCGTCCAACGTCTTTTCTTTGCATCTGCTCCTTCACCAGGTTAAACTGCCTTCCGCTTTGTTTTATTACCACGAGTTTCGGCCGGGTAGGCAGTATCGGAAGGTCCTCCATGCACCATGATTTATACTTTTTGTCATAGTCCTCCGGCTCGGCCAGCGTTACCAGGTGGCCCAAGGCCCAGGTCACTATATATTCCCTGCCTTCGTAGTAACCGTTTCCTTTGCTGCTGCAGCCCAGGACCCTTGCCAGGTCCCGTCCCACCGAAGGCTTTTCCGCCAGTACCAATGTCTTTTGCATAAAAACAATCCTTTCATAACAAATACTACAAGCCGGTTATTGTTCGCATTCCTTGTCTTTTTATTCTAGCACAAAATCCGGTGTCACAGCATGCCCATGTCCTCTCCTTCTACAGCCTTATTTCTTTTATCCACGGCTGCTTCATTGACGCATGCCACAGGTCGTTCAGGTAGCATACCGAGTACTGCTTTTCCACAAGATGATAGGCATATCTACCCCACTCGGTCAATTCGAAGATGCCGTTGTGTACTTTTGCCATTCCAAGGGCCTTAAGCGTTTTAAACAAGAAAGGGAACTCTTTTTCCAGACTTGCGTTATAAAGCTGTGCAAACCTGTTGCCGTCTATTACCCCGTCGTAACATCTCCAGAAAATCCAGAATATCATTTTTTCTCTTTCGGACATCCGGTTTACCACGTTTATGGGCAGCTTTCCTTCCTCCAGCGCTTTTATGTACTCCCCGACGCTGAAGGTATTGAGATAGAAATATCCGTCGATAAGGGAGCTTGCCCCGGCCCCTATACCCACGAAGCTTTCCCTTGTAACCGAAGTGTACCTGCTGCCCCCTTCCTTTCCGTAGGTCCATATAGAGCTTTTTTTGTAGCCGTTCTTCCGGGATACTTCATCGATTAGCTCCAGTATTTTTTTCTCCTGTAAACAATTGAAACGGCTTAAACCGTTTTCCCTGATAGCAGCCCCCATTTTGGTCATGGGGAAGACAATAAGCGGGTATACCGACAGCTGATCTATATCATAGGAATACACCCTGCTTATATCGTACTCTATATCTTCCATGGTCTGTCCGGGAAGGTTTGTCATTATATCCACGTCAACACATTTGAAACCGCAATTTTTAATTATGGACAGGGCTTTGTCCGTCGCCCCTGAATTGTAACCCCTTCCTAAGAAGTCCAGTATTTTATCATTAAAGGTCTGCACCCCAAGGCTTATAAGGTTAACGCCCATTCCCTTCAGCGAATCAAACAATTTGCCGTTTGCTTCCGCCGGATGGACCTCTATACCTATATCCCCTTTGAAATCGAAATTGTTTTTGACAAATTCCAATACCTCTTTCATTTCTTCCGCCATAAGGGTTGGAGTGCCTCCCCCTATGTACAGCGACGTTATTTTTTTGTTTTGAAGCTTCGGCTTATATAGGTTTAACTCTCTAACAAGCGCCTGCCTGTATTCGACCGCCGTATCTCTATCGTATATTGTTTTGTTGTAGGGACAAAAAGGGCATATCCTTCTGCAAAAAGGAACGTGGACATATAGGCCAACTTCACTTCCGATACTGTCAAAGTCAATTAACCCCTCCCTATAGCCTTCAAACAGGAATTTGTCTTTCTTGCCCAGAATGGCCCTTCGCATTATACCGGTTATCATTGTTTTCCCCCGACTCACACAGCTCTTTCAGCCTTTTTTGTATATACCCGAATTCAAAAGCAGAGCATATCCTTCTTTCTTTATCATCCGGTATCCTATAGCGCTTGCTAATGATATTCTGTTGTATCCTATAGTCTCCCTCGGCCTTTATATCCCGCCACCATACCCTGCCTCCCATGGTGCTGCTGTAATTACCCTCATAATTCTTACCGGTCACTTCCCGCCGGCGCCCACATCCCTTTTGGGCTGGGTCAGCATTTTTTTGAGCAGTTTTATATCCTCGTCTATGAACCGGTGCTCCACTTTTTTTACATCAAACTTGAAAAGCTGGAATGCCAGCTGCACGAAAACGCCTATCGTAAGGGCTATAACCAGGGTCCCTACTCCAACCGTCCCTCCCAAAAAATACCCAATTATTACCACGACGGTTTCAATGGTATTTCGCACCAGGCGCACCGATTTTCCGGTCCTCTTGGTCAAGGCAACCATAAGCCCGTCCCTCGGGCCAGCCCCCAAGCCTACGCTTATATACAAATAGGTTGCCACACCAATGACAAACATACCCGAAAACATCATAAGAGCCCTTAACACCAGGTTTTCAAATTCCGGTATTATATGGTTCAACATTAAAATGTCCACGAACACGCCGATAAACAGCATATTGCTGAGAGACCCCCAGCCGACTTTTTCTTTAAAAAGACTGTTAATTATTATTATAATGATACCTATACCTATACTGGCTTGTCCTATTGTAATCCCGAAAGTCTTTGAAAGGCCCTGATGGAATACATCCCAAGGGGCAAGCCCGATATTTGCATTTATTGTCATGACTATCCCTGCGGCGTAAAGAAAAAGTCCTGCAAAAAGCTTTATAATCGTCAATCCTTTCCCTTTCAACTCGGTACCCCCTTTGTATATAATTCGGTGTTTACCCATACCGTATACGACATACCGGATGCACAGTCAGGGCATATAGAATTATTATACCAGATTTATAAAAAACTTTGGCTGTCGTTATTAAATCTATATTTTTTAGCTGTATAAGTTAACTTATAAATGATATGATAGTAGCCGGTGAAATTTAGTAATGAAAGGGCCAGTGCCTCAACGGCGCAAGGGGGAAAAACAATATGTCAGATAGCATTAATAAAGTGGTTGTTGTTTATAAATCAAAATATGGCAGCGCACAACGCTATGCGCAGTGGATTGCGGATGAAGTAAAGGCGGATTTGTTCGAAGGGTCTAAAATCACGCTAAATGACTTGCTCAAATATGATACAGTTGTTTATGGCGGTTCACTGTATGCCACCGGTATTTTGGGCTTCTCTCTCATAAGAAAGAACTTTGACAGATTGAAAGATAAAAAAGTGGTGGTATTCTCTGTAGGCGCGTCTCCCGCACATCCCAGTGCAATAAATGACATCAAGAACAATAACTTTACTGAGGAAATGAAGGAAAAAGTCTCTTTCTTTCATTTACGGGGTGGCTTCAATTACAAAAAATTAAATCCAATTGACAGGGTCTTAATGTATATACTTAAGAGAAAAATTGAGCGCAAAAACCCTGATGAAC
>JAAYEV010000049.1 GCA_012728565.1 Clostridiales bacterium | reverse complement strand
GGGTAAAATAGTAACGCTGGTGGGCGCTAACGGCGCTGGGAAAAGCACCACCCTCAGGTCCATTGTGGGTCTTGTAAAACCCAAAAGCGGTACAATAACCTACAAGGGCAAGGACCTGCTCGCCGAGAAAACCCAGAATATCGTAAGAAACGGAATTACGCTGGTACCGGAGGGCAGAAGGATTTTCCCCAACCTGACGGTGCTTGAAAACCTTAAGATAGGAGCTTTTACCCGGACGGACAGCAAAGGGATAAACGCCGACCTGGAGCGGGTGTATTCAACCTTCCCTATCCTGAAGGAACGAAGCTGGCAGCTTGCAGGGACGCTATCGGGGGGAGAACAGCAAATGCTGGCGGTGGGAAGGGCGCTAATGTCAAGACCAAAGCTTTTAATGATGGACGAACCCTCCCTGGGCCTTGCGCCGCTTATTGTAAAGGAAATATTTGAAATAATAAAGGAAATCCACAGACAGGGTGTAACCATACTGCTTATTGAACAGAACGCCAACGCAGCGCTTCATATAGCCCATAAAGGGTACGTTTTGGAAACGGGACGTATAACCCTAACGGGCACCGGCAAAGAACTTTTGGAAAACGAAGAGGTAAAAAGCGCATACCTTGGCAAGAAAAAAGCCAAGTAAAGAAACGAAAACCGCCCGGGGGGAATAGGGGCGGTTTTATACTACATGCATGGTCATCCCCGTACCCGGGCTTTTTATGTCTTATACCATGAGCGAAATAATGGCCGGCATAACCATCATGGTAACGGCATACCTAAAGGCCTGTAACAGCCCCACCGTGACTGCGTCCGCATCCATATCAAGGGCTATGGCGCTCATTTGGGTAACCCCGGCTGCGGCACAGGCCAAAAGGGATGTAACCAGGTCCAATCCCCAAAACCTGTGAATTAGAACGCCCAGTATTACCCCTAGCAGTACAATCACAACAGAAAAAATTGCGGTGGGGATAAGCAGTCTGTGAAGAGTAGCCACCACCTCCGGGGTAAACGTAGTGCCAAGGTAGACACCCAGCCCAATCTGGGCAAATATAACCAAGCGCCTTGGAAGCGGCCTAAGGGCCACGCCCAAAGTGCGAAGAAGACCAACCACCGTCATGGCTCCCAGCAGTCCCCCGACCGGTACGCCAATTGCCTTAGCCGTAAATCCGCCGAACCCTCCAATAACAAGGGTTATAAGTATTTGAGACATCCTGGCTTCGCTTTTCTTATCCTCGCCCGCTTCGGGAGCCGCCGCTGAACCGGCCGCCGCTTCCTTCACCCCTTGATTGTATCTCAAAGCTATCAAAGGAACGCTAATATATATGGCAAGTACCCGCATATACTGAAACAAAGTAACCACCGGGGCATTCAGGTTTCTTTCCATGGCAAGCAGGGACATTTCAGCCAGCCCCCCGGGCATTGAAGCATATAAGGCGGTACCCGGCTCTACCCCCGTAATCTTTGCCAGAAGTATCCCCACGGCAAGGCAGCTTCCCACCATGCTGACAGTAACAAACAGGCTGGGAACAATTAACGATTTTATACGGGGCACCGCCTCCCTGTCAAACTTACATCCTACCACTATACCCAACACCACTTGGAAGAATGTATTGAAATGTTGCGGAATGTCGCCCCATCTTACGCCAAGGCCGGTTAATACGGCAACCAAAAGTAAAGAGCCTGTAATGGCCCCTCCCGGTATGCGAAAAAACCTGAAAATCCGGTACCCTAAATAACCCAACAAAAAAAGCAGCATCAGCGACAGCGGCAGATTCAAAGTCAGATTACCCATTGTTCCGTCAAGACCCCCAGTCCAATCAAACGTGTCAAGGCTTAAAAAACCGCTCTTATTTCTCCTATTATATCCTCCCTGTGGTTCCTCAACTGGGTTTTGCATTTTCCCCTGATGCTTTCATATTCCTTTTCGGATATCAGCCCTAGCCTATTCAAAAGCTCTGTTATCACTACGTCTATGGCCCTGCTGCTTCCGTCTTCTATCTTGAGGGCAATGCCCACCCCTTCACCTATAATCCCGATGCAGTAAACCCCTTCCGCCCCCAGCTTGGCAACCAGCCTACCCCCGGTGGCCTCCATTAACAGCGTATCCAGCCTTCCGCTTCCTGCAACGTAAAAGGGATTGCCCGCCATGGCACCGGCCACCCTTGAGAGAGCTTCCTTCCTTGCCGCACTTTTTACATCCCGGGGCGCAGCCAGCTTTGAATAAGCCACCGCCATATTATATACCGGCAGCCCGAACACCGGCACACCGCAGCCGTCCACTCCTATCCCGATGTCCCCGGCAGCAAGCCCGGTGACATCGGATACCACCTCCAGCATTTCCCTTTGCACCGGATGGTTCGGGTCTATATAGTCCTTTATATCATAACCCTTAATAAGGGCAAGGGCAATCATGCTGCTGTGCTTTCCTGAACAGGGGTTATGTATCTGCCCGTATTTTTCTTTTTTCTCAACCAACCTCTTTGCCGCCGGCCAGTACATCGGTGCCGCCCGCCCGCAGTCAAGGGCCTCCAGTCCGCAGCCCATCTTATCAAAAATATTCCTTACCCTTTCAACGTGCTTTTCCTCCCCGCCGTGGGAAGCAGTCATAACCGCTATTTCCTCATCGTTAAATCCAAATTTTTCTACTCCGCCGGCTTCAATCATCGGCAGTACCTGGAAGGGTTTTGCCGCCGACCTCCAGTAGGTCCCGGTATGGTACTCCCCCACACCAAACACCACCTGATAATTCTTATCCACCACCACCAGGTGACCCCGGTGCACCGACTCTATCTCGCCCCCACGAATTACATGGGCAAGCACTTCAGACATCCGTATCCCTCCGTCAATCAAGGCAGTCTTTTATGCCCAGTCATTCTGTTATAACCCCTTAGTGATTTTATTTGCGTCTCCAGTTCTTTTTTCTGCTCCTCCAACCTCTCTATTCTGTCCTTGGCTTCCTTAGAATCCTTTTGAACTTTAAGCCATTCGCTGTATATATTGGCCGCTTCCTCCTGGGAATTGGCAAGCTGCTGTTTCAAGTCCTCCATCTCTTTTTTCAGCCTTTGGGCCTCTTCCCTGGACTTTCTCAGCTGGTACCTCGCGTCCTCCAAGTCCTTCTCCGGCTTTGCAGTTTGCTTTTGTGCCATTTCTAGCTCCCGTTTAAGCCTGAAGTACTCATCGGTTATATTAAGTGCAGTCAAAACAGCCAGCATTGTATTATTCATAGCTTTGCCGGTTTTGCCAAGTTCCCTCATTTTTTTGTCCACGTGCAGCGCAATGCTGTGCAAGTACTCCTCGGATGCCTCCCCCAGCATTGTATACTGCTGGCCCATAATTTCGACAGTGACCCTTGTTTTTTTATCCTTCATAATAGTTCCCCCGATAATGACATTTGGGTTTTCAACAACTGTTACCACTATTATAACACATGCTGAAAAAACTGGCTAAAATATTAACAAAAGTTGTCATGTCAAAGGCACGGCAATAGGTCGCCGTGCCCTTTTCGCTATCTACGGATCGCACCGGTCTGTTTATGCAGCTGTTCCAGAATCCTTTCCAGTACCTCGCTCGCCTCCTGTTCGGTAAGCGTCTTCTCCGAAGACCTCAGGGTAAGGGAATATGCAACGCTCTTTTTCCCTTCGGGTATTTGCGTCCCGGTATATATATCGAAAAGCCTAATATCCTCCACCAGGTCTCCGCCCGCTTCGCGGATAACCCTTTCTATGGTCCCCGCCGGCACGTCCATGTCCACCAGTAAAGCCATATCCCTGTTTACCGAGGGGTACCTGGGAAGGGGTGAATAGGTAACGGTGGCGTCCGCCTTCTCCATCAAAAGGCCAAAATCAAGCTCTCCCGCGTACACCCTCGTTCCTATGTCGTAGTTTTCCAGCACATCGGGATGCACCTCTCCAATAAGGCCCAGTACTTCGCCGTCTACCAGAATCTCGGCGGTCCTGCCGGGGTGGTAGGACGGGTCCTTTGCCCGCTTGATTTCATACCTGGTAATATTTAACTCCTTAAGCAGTGCCTCCACCCTTCCCTTCAGAGTGAAGAAATCCTCGTTGCCATAAAGGCCAAGGGCGATGGTAAGCCTTTCCTCCGGCAGCTCTTTAAGCGGTATTTCCCGGGGAAGGAACCTTGGCGCGATTTCGTAGAACCCGGCTTCTTCGGCTCCCCTGTTGTAGTTTAGCGATATTACATTAAGCATTGCAGGCAAAAGCGTTGTCCTCATTATGCTGTACTCTTCGCCCAACGGGTTTTGAATGGTTATCGTTTTTCTAAGAGGGTGTCCCTCGGGTAGGTTTATCCTGTCAAACACCGCGGGGCTTTCGAAGGAATAGGTGGAAATCTCGTACAGGCCGCAGCCACACAACACCTCCCGGACGATATCCGTTACTTTCTCTTCCCGGGTCTTGGTGCCCAGCACCCAACTGCCGGACATAACGGTTTTTGGGATGTTGTTGTACCCGTACAGCCTCGCAACCTCCTCGGCTATGTCATAGTCAAGCCGTAGGTCCTGCCGGAAAGTGGGTACCGTAATGCGCAAGCTTCCCTTTTCTTCCTCCACTTTCATTTCCAGCCTCTCCAGCATATCCCTCATCCTCGGGGCCGGTATTTCTACCCCCAGCAGCTTGTTTATCCTGTCTGCGCTTACTTCAACGTAATGCGGCCTAAGAGGGTTTGGATACACATCTATGACGTCTCCCACCACCTGCCCGGCGCCCAGTTCTTCCATAAGCATTGCAGCCCTGTCGGAAGCAATCTTTGCCAGGTCATGGCATACCCCCCGCACGAAACGGAATGAAGCTTCGCTCCACAGCCCGAGTTTTTTGCAGGTGTGCCTTACATTGTAGCCGTTGAAGGCGGCACTTTCAAGAAGTATTGTGCGGGTATTCGGTGTAACTTCCGAGTACTCTCCTCCCATAACCCCGGCTATTCCTACCGGCACTTCTGCGTCCGCAATAACAAGGTCATTTTGGTCCAGCGTCCTTTCCTTCCCATCCAACGTGACAATCCTTTCGCCGTCTTTGGCGCGCCTTACTATTATTTCCCTTCCGCCTACCTTTTCCAAGTCATAGGCGTGCAGCGGCTGACCCAGCTCCAGCATAACGTAGTTGGTTATGTCCACTATGTTGTTTATGGGTCTCATGCCTGCCTGTATCAGCCTTTTCTGCATCCACTGCGGCGAAGGCTCAATATTTATATTATCAATAACCCTGCCCAGGTACCGGAAGCACATGTCCGGTTCCTGAATGGTGATGCCCTTAAGATAGTCCCTTATGTCCCCTTTTGCATGCCTGATTGTCATCTCCGGCATCCTATAGGGGACCCCCGTCACCGCTCCTACTTCCCGGGCCACCCCAACCATGCTGAGGCAGTCCGGCCGGTTTGTGGTGATGTCCAAATCCAGCACTTTTTCATTCAGCGTCAGCACTCTTCTGATGTCGGTGCCCGGGGCGTAATCACCCTCCAGGATATATATTCCCTCTTTCTTTTCCTCCGGCAGGTTATTTAAGTCCAGTGCCAGCTCAAGCGCGGAGCACATCATGCCCTCGGAGTCCTCGCCCCGGATTTTGCCTGCCCTTATCCCCACGCCGCCCGGCAGCACAGCGCCGTCCAGCGCAACCGGGACCAAGTCTCCTGCTTTAACGTTTTTGGCTCCGGTGACCAACTGCAGTACCCTGTCCCCCACGTCCACAATACCCAGCACCAGCTTGTCGGCATTGGGGTGGGGCCTTATCTCCTTAACCCTTCCCACCACCACCTTGTCTATCTCTTGGCCGGATTCCAAGATGTTCTCCACCATCGTTCCGGACATGGTCATGGCTTCCGCAAGGCTGTTTAGGTCAATATCAATATCAACGTAATCCTTCAACCAGCTAACAGGTACCAGCATTCTACTTCCCTCCTTTAAAACTGCTTCAAGAATCTTATGTCGTTTTCAAACAAAAGCCTCAAGTCATCTATCCCGTATTTCAGCATGGTAAGCCTGTCAAGACCCATTCCGAAGGCAAACCCGGAATACTTGGTCGTATCTATACCGCACCTTTCGAGTACTTCCGGGTGTACCATCCCCGCCCCCGACAGCTCAATCCAGCCGGTATCCTTGCACACCCGGCAGCCGGCCCCGCTGCACACAAAACACGTGGCATCAATTTCCGCCGAGGGCTCGGTGAAGGGGAAATGGCTTGGCCGGAACTTGGTCTCCATGTGTTCCCCGTACAGCTTCTTTACAAACAGGTCGAAGGTGCCCTTCAAATCCCCCAGCGTTATACCCTCGTCCACCACCAGCCCCTCTATCTGATGAAACACCGGCGAGTGGGTTGCATCCACGTCATCCGCACGGTATACCCTGCCGGGAACAATAATCCTTATGGGCGGCTTGGTTTTTTCCATGACTCTGACCTGGTTCGGTGATGTATGGGTACGAAGCAAGATGTCCTCGTTTATATAAAAGGTATCCTGCACGTCCCTGGCCGGATGGTTTTCAGGGATATTAAGCGCGGTAAAATTGTAGTAGGCATATTCCACCTCGGGGCCTTCCACCACCGTAAACCCAAGTCCCATGAATATATTTTTTATCTCGTCAAGGGTTTTTGTCAGGGGGTGCCTTTTGCCCCTTGTAAACCTTTTACCCGGTACGGTAATATCAACCTCTTCCTCCTTAAGCCTTCTTTCCTTTTCCAGCTGCAGCACCCTTTCCCTTTGTGCCGCCAGCAGCGTCTCCACCTCTTCCTTGGCCTCGTTTACAAGCCTGCCCATCGCCGGCCGTTCTTCCGGGGACAAATCCCCCATCCCCCTCAGGAAAACGGTCAACTCACCTTTCTTGCCGAGGTATTTGACCCTGCTTTTTTCAAGCTGTGCTACTTCCCTGCATTCTCTTATTTCCTTCAGGGCCCTTTCCAAAATCTCCTTGAGCCTTTGCTGCATCCTTCCCATCCCCTTTCTGGTTTACATTATTGCCGGTATTCGTTTTGGATATAAAAAAACTTCGTCCAAGGGACGAAGTGTCAACTCCGTGGTTCCACCCTACTTCACCGCCATCATGACGGTCTCGTTGAAATAGTCGTGCAAGTAACGTTTGCCGGACGTCAGGACCTACTATCAAAGGAATTCAGCCCTGCTGCTCGGAAGGGAACTTCAAAGGGTTCCATTTTGAGGAATGCTTTCAGCCGGTGACATTCCCTCTCTGGCAGATGAAACCTTTCTACTTTCCTTCTTCATTGCATTATAAGTTATTCTATTGAATAATCAGGCTTCTATACATTAAATAGGCAACAATAGATCCGGTAGCCTCAAACATTCTCCAGAAAACATCGGCAGTAAGCATCGAAAAAGACCACCCTTCATCTTATACTACGATCGCAGCCTGTCGTTGATTAATTATATCATAGGCCCCCGGCCTTTACAAGGCATTTGTTATGTTAACCTTTGCTCCAGCGCTTTGTACAGCAAAATACCGCAGGCAACGGCTGCGTTGAGTGATTCCGCCCTTCCATTCATCGGCAGCGCCACGCAAAGGTCGGAGTATTCCCTTGCAGTTTCGGATATGCCGTTTGCTTCGTTGCCTATTATAATCGCAATACTGCCCCTGAAATCTGCATCCCAGTATGCGGTACCCCCCTCGGGGCTTGCGGCAATAAGCCTCACTCCCCTTTCTCTGAGCCGGCAAAACAGTTCCTCGGTATTGCATTGCACCATTACCGGGATGCTGAATATTGACCCCATTGTGCTTCTTACGGCCTTGGGACTGTACGGGTCGGCGGTCCCTTTAAGGAGCAAAACCGCCTTGGCACCGGCCGCATCGGCGGTGCGAATTATGGTTCCAAGGTTTCCCGGGTCCTGTATCGCGTCGGCAATAACCAGCAGCATGTCCTGTGCCTCCGGCAGGTCGTCCAGTGTGCAGTCCCTAATATCAATAACCGCCATAACCGGCTGCGGGTTCTCGGTATCGCTTACGTGTTTAAAAAGGCTTTCGCTTATTTCCACCGTCCTTAGTCCAGCCTTAAACACCCGGTCCATCAGTTCCCCGCCCTCGGGCAGGCGAAAAACCCCCGCCGAGTATATCACCTCCGCAATGGGAGCCACGGCTTCCAGTGCCTGGCCCACGCTGCGTATGCCCTCGGTAAAGTACTGCCTTATCTTTTTTCTTCCCGCCGCGGTATGAAGTTTCACAACCTTTTTGATAAGGACGTTTTCCCGGCTGGTAATCATCTTATTTCCACTTCCTAAGCCTTATTCTCCAAGCGTGTTATTCCTTCATTTTCGCCTATTACCACAAGCACATCGTTTTCTTCTATTATGTCTTCAGCCCTGGGGGAAACATTCATTTCCCCGTTATGCTTTATGGCAATAACGTTAAGGCCGTATTTTCTTCTAAAATTAAGGTCTTTCAGAGTTTTACCCTGCCATTCGTTAAGCGCTACCACTTCAACTATGCTGTAGTCGGACGAAAGTTCTATAAAATCAAGCACATTGCTGGAAACCAGGTTATGGGCCAGCCTAAGCCCCATATCCCTTTCGGGAAAGACCACCCTATCGGCGCCAATCTTGTATAGAAGTTTGGCATGGAGTTCGCTCTGGGCCTTTGCCACCACATGCTTTACACCCAATTCCTTCACTATCAGCGATATAAGTATGCTTGACTGTATGTTCGAGCCTATTGCCACAATGGCCACATCAAAATTTCTAAGCCCCAGGGAGCGCAGTGTGTTCTCGTCGGTAGCGTCAGCCTGGACTGCATGGGTTACCGTCTCGGATATCTCCTGCACCGCTTCCTCCTTTTTATCCACTGCCAACACGTCATGCCCCAGCCCGTACAGTGTTCTTGCCAGGCTGCTTCCGAATCTCCCCAGCCCCAGCACAACAAATTGTTTCAAGTCCATCACCATCCTAACCAACCAGAATTTTCTCTTCCGGATACCTTATTTTGGCCCTTCCCCTTTTCTGCCTCTGGGCCAACGCATAGGCAACTGTTAATGGCCCCAGCCTTCCGGCGAACATGGTCGCTATTATTACTGCTTTGCCAACCGGAGTAAGGTAAGGCGTTATGCCCATTGACAGCCCTACAGTGCCGAAGGCGGAAACCGTCTCGAACAAAACCTCCATGAACTCGGTATCCTCGGTTATTGTCAGTACTACCGTAGCAGCAACTATAATAAGCAGGGATATGGTTACAATGGCAAGGGACCTGTAAACAATATCCCTGGATATCCTCCTTTTAAATATTTCGGTATCCTCTCTTCCCTTGACCACCGATACCACCGTCCACAACAGCACCCCCGCCGTGGTGGTTTTGATGCCCCCGGCCGTTGAACCGGGAGAACCCCCAATAAACATGAAAATAATGTTAATAAAACGGGTTGCGGTTGTAAGTTGGTCCACGGGCAGCGTGTTAAACCCGGCGGTACTTGGGGTAGCCGCATGGAAAACCGTTGCCAATATTTTTCCTTTTGATGTCAGCTGACCAAGGGTGGCAGGATTCGAGTATTCCAAAATAAAGGTGAGTATCGCACCAAAACTGAGCAGTGAAAATGTGATAAGCAGCGCAAGCTTGGTATGCAGCGAAAACCTCCTGAACTTCCTCTTTCGTATTATTTCTGTAATTACAAAGACCCCCAGGCCTCCGATTATCATTAGCACTATAACTACACCGTTTACCAAAGGGTCATCAACAAAGGATGTAAGGCTCTTGTACCCACCTAGTATGTCAAACCCGGAAATGCAAAATGCAGAAACCGAGTGAAAGGCCCCATAGGCAAGCCCCTTGGCCATTCCGTGTTGGGGTATAAACTTTATGGAAAGCAAAAGGGTCCCGATGCCTTCTATTGCCATGGCTGTAAGCACAATATACTTGGTAAGCCTGACAACTCCTTGCAGGGTCATTTGGTTTTGCTGCTCTTGTATAATAAGCCGCTCCCTTAGGCTTATCCTTTTGCCAAGGGCAATAAACACCATTGTGGCAAAAGTCATAAAACCCAATCCACCTACCTGGATAAGTAGAAGGATTACGGCCTTTCCAAATGCCGACCAGTAGGTACCTGTATCCACCACAACAAGACCTGTAACACAAACCGCCGAGGTGGCTGTAAACAAGGCGTCAAGAAAATTGGTCCCGCCTCCATGTACAGCAGCCCAGGGCAGGCTCAGAAGCAAGGCCCCAAAAAGTATCGCCGCCGCAAAGCCAAGCACCAACACCTGGGACGGGGTAAGCCCTGTATTATGCTTTTTCTTCCCGTCCGGGTCAAAACTAAAACCCTCGTGCAATACTACCACCTCTTGTTAACACCGCAGACTTTTTCTCCAAATCCAACAAAAAGTGAACCTAAGGCTCACTTTTTTTGCTGGATTATTCCGCCGATTGGTTTTTTGCAACGTTCACCAGTTCGCTGAAACCCTCGGCGTCATTCACTGCCATATCCGCCAGCATTTTCCTGTTGATTTCTATTCCCGCGTTTTTAAGTCCGCTAATAAACCTGCTGTAAGACATCCCGTTAGCCCTTGACGCCGCATTGATTCTTGCTATCCACAGTTTTCTGTAGTCTCTCTTCTTAAGCCTTCTGCCTATATATGAATACATCAGGGATTTCATTACCGCCTGGTTGGCTGTCCTAAAAAGCTTGCTCTTAGCTCCCCTGTATCCCTTTGCCAGCTTCAGTATCTTCTTATGCCTCTTTTTGGCATTAACAGCTCTTTTTACTCTAGCCATAAACTTTTCCTCCTTGTCCTCTACTTAAGCATAGGGTAATAATTTTTTGACTCTTTTTACTTCGGCTTCGCTGACATGGGTTGCCTGCCTAAGATTTTTCTTTCTTTTGGCCGATTTCTTGGTGAGGATATGGCTCTTATAAGCCTTGGCCCTTTTAATCTTTCCTCCCTTTGTAAGTTTAAACCTTTTTGCCGCACCCCTGTGGGTTTTCATTTTTGGCATATTTATTACCTCCTGTTTGGTATGTCTACTTGGGTGACATGATCATAATCATGTTCTTGCCTTCCATCTTGGGTTTCTTTTCCACCACCGCTAGTTCTTCCAGGTCACCGGCAAATTTCTCCATTATGGATTGGCCTATCTCGGTATGGCTTAACTGCCTGCCCCTGAACCTTATGCTCACTTTCACCTTGTCCCCGCTTAACAGGAACTTTTCCGCATTCCTTCGTTTTACTTCCAGGTCATGCTTTTCAATGGTGGGTGAAAGCCTTACCTCTTTGATATTAATCACCTTTTGATTCTTCTTGGCTTCCCTTTCCTTTTTACTTGTCTCATACTTGTACTTGCCGTAGTCCATAATACGGCAAACCGGCGGCTTTGCATGGGGAGCCACTTTTACAAGGTCCAGCTGCCTGTCATAGGCCGCTTTCTGCGCCTCCTTTGCAGACATAATCCCCAGTTGTTCTCCGTTAACATCAATAAGCCTTACTTCCTTGTCTCTGATTTGCTCGTTAACCTGCAGATCCTTACTAATACCCAGTCACCTCCATTATTTTTTTAACGTTTTGATAAACAAAAAACGGATAGGTAAAAACCTGTCCGCAAAAACCAACAAAAACTTAAGTTGATTTAACCCGGCGCCTTGGGCGAAGGGTGAGAAGCGGAAGGCTTCTACTTTGTTTTCGGGTAATATTATAACACCGCAGATTCCATATGTCAAATGTTTCAAGGGTACCCGTCATTAGTCTTTTCATGTATCAAGCAGGCTAAACATTTGTTTGCCGCAGAAATTACAGTATGTTTTTCCATATATTAATATGACCATCATTATATTATTTAGCTGACTTTAGGCAAAAATAAAATCAAAAGAACCAACCCAGGAAAGGCAGGAATACCGTTGAGAAAGAAAATTATCTTCTGGTGCTTAATCTGTTGTGTCGGTATTACAGCTTCAATGCTCACAGCCTTTTCCTATTCAAAAGAACGTTCCGCCAGCAGTCCGAGCCAGTTGATCATGCTTATTATCACCACGCTGGTGCTGCTTATTTATTACCTGAAACTTGACCGAAACGAGGAACTGGTTCCTGCTGCGATCAAAGTGAAGGAGCAGAAAAAGAAAGGCGATAATACTTCCAAGACAGTGACCTTCAAAGACGTCGCCGGCCTCGAAGAGGTTAAGGAGGAACTGTCCGAGGTAATCGACTTCATTAAGAACGTGGAAAAGTATAAGAAAATGGGCGCAAAAATACCCAAGGGTATCCTGTTTCACGGCCCTCCCGGAACCGGGAAAACCCTGATGGCCTCTGCCATAGCCGGGGAATCCAATTCCCATTTCATATATGCCAGCGGCTCCGAGTTCGTGGAAAAGTACGTCGGGGTGGGCGCCAGCAGGATAAGGGAGTTATTTGAGAGGGCCAAGAAAAACAGCCCGGCGGTGATATTCATCGACGAAATAGACGCCATTGGGTCGGTTCGTAATGCGGACAACAACAGTGAAAAGGACCAAACGCTGAACCAACTGCTGGTGGAGATGGACGGGTTTAATACCAATGACAACATAGTGGTAGTGGGAGCCACCAACCGTATTGACATGCTGGACCCGGCACTGCTGCGCCCCGGGCGTTTTGACCGGCACATGTTCATAGGAAACCCCAATGTCAAAGCCCGGGAAGAGATACTCAGGGTGCATACCCGGAACAAGCCTCTGGGCAAGGATGTGGATATAGCCGATATTGCGCGCAAAACCCATGGCGTATCCGGGGCTCACCTGGCCAGCATAGCCAATGAAGCGGCCATCCTGGCGGTAAGAAAGAATAAAAACTTGATAACGGCCGAGGAATTCTACCAAGCCATAGAACGGGTGCTGATAGGCCTTCAAATGAAGAACAGCTCGGTTATGGAAAGGGAAAAAAGGGTTGTTGCTTACCACGAAGCCGGCCATGCGCTGATAGGAAGAATTCTGAAGAACAATCCGGTTGAGAAGATTTCAATAGTACCGCGGGGCCAGGCCATGGGATATGTTCTCAACTCCAGCGATGAGGACCGCTACCTGCATACAAAAGACGAACTGCAAAACAAGATTTGCACACTGTTGGGGGGCAGGGCCGCCGAGGAGACAGTATTCGGCGAAATCACCACCGGGGCAAAGGATGACCTGAGTAAAGCCAATGAAATTGCCCAGCAGATGGTGTGCGAACTGGGCATGTCGGACCTTGGAAACAGGATCTACAAGTATGAACGCGGCGGGGACACCATGCCCCTTGTGGACCGGGAAATCAAGAAAATAATTGACCAGTGTTACAAGAAAACAAAGAATATAATAAAAGAAAATATCGACCTTTTGGAAAAAATCGCTTCGGAGTTGTTCCGGAAGGAAACCCTAACGGGAAAAGAGCTGGAGATGATATGCAACTTTTAGTCACCGGCAGCATTTGTCCCTTCCGCAGCGTTTTTTACAAAAGCTGCTTTCCCCGATACACCTAATTTCTGCCGAAGTGCATCGGGGACATAAAACTCTTTCCTTTTCAAAGGGCTCATTGAACTGGTTACCGCAGTTTGCACAGCTGTAGCTGCATATGTTTAGGGTGTAATTTCCACCCTCTATCCTAAGGGCCCTGCCCTCCACGAGGGCAGTGGCCGTTTTTCGCCTGGCCTCGTCTATTATAAGCTGAAAGGTCTGGCGGGAAATATTCATCCTTTCGGCACACTGTTCCTGGTTTAACCCTTCAATGTCCTTAAGCCTCATGGCCTCAAGTTCCTCAACCTTGAGTATTATTTCCTCCTGCTCGTGGCTTTCCCTGCCCCCCGGCGCAAAGTACCTTTCCCGGGGCAACATGCTAACCCTTCTCCATTTTACCGGTCTAGGCACAGCTTCTCCCTCCCGCCTTTTCAATGCCATCTTCATTTGCTGCCGGTTTTATTATACCAATCCTGCTGCATGCCAGGCAAGCGGGACGCCTTGATAAATTTCAATTTCTACTCCCCACAGTGTCCCTCGAAGCTGTGACTGTGGCATACGCCGCCTGTCGATTTCAGGGTCCCTGCCAGGTAGAGGTCAATAATATCCGTTATGGTCCCCTGGGCCCCGGTGTACACCTCGATACCGTTTTGGGCAAAAAGGTCCTGGGCGGAGCCGCCCATGCCCCCGGATATTATCACTTTCACTCCCTTTTGGGCAAGAAATACCGGCAGAAAACCCGGCCTGTGACCGGGATTGGGTACGGTCCCACGGCCCGCTATCTTGCCATCCTTAATTTCAACCAGTTCAAAACCCTCGCAGTGCCCAAAATGCTGGGAAACTTGATTTCCTTCCTTAGCTATCGCTATTAACATGTCCATCCTCCTCCAATAAACCCGTTATCATTTTGTACATTTTCCTTATGGCCCCGGCTGCCGGGCTGCCACTATACAGGACCACCGGTTTTTTTGCCTTAAGGGCCTCCAAGACCTTCTCATCGTACGGAACCCTGCCCGCCATTTTGTAACCCTTTTGGAGGCAGTAGTTTTGGATTTCTTCGGCCATGCCCTCGTTCAAGTCATACTTGTTTATGCAAACAAAGGCCCGTATCCCAAAATGGTCGCACACCGAAAGGGCTCTTTTTAAGTCCTCCAATCCTGAGCAGGTTGGCTCGGTCACAAGCAGCGCAGCATCACAGCCTGTGATTGACGCGATTACTGCACACCCAATCCCGGGGGACCCGTCGATTATTACCAGTTCATCCTTTCTATCATACTCCAGCGCCTTTTTCCTTACCCTGGTTACGAGTTTTCCCGAACCTTCAGCCCCTATCTCCAGCCTTGCATGGGAGAATACCCTTCCCCCTTCACCCAGCGAAACATAATTCCACCCCGTCAGCTCATCCTTCATGGTAACCGCACCCTCGGGGCATACCGCACTGCAGGTACCGCATCCTTCACAGGCAAGGCCATTTACATTAAAGTCCTGTATCGCATCAAACCGGCAGGCTTCCTGGCACAGGCCGCACCGCGTGCATTTTTTGCTGTCTATTTCCGCTACCCTGGCACCGATAAAGTCCTCCCGCAAAATATCCTCGGTTTCCATAAGCATATGTAGGTTTGGCGCTTCAACATCGCAGTCGGCAACCGTTGCGTCCCGGGCAAGGTACGAAAACGAACCCGCTATTGTGGTTTTTCCTGTACCCCCTTTACCGCTTATAATAACAAGCTGCTTCACGACTTAAAACCTCCTCCAGCCTATGGGCAATTTCCTCGAAATATTTACTGTACCTTGCATCCTCCGCCAAAAGGCCTCCCTCTGAATAGACTTCGGCTATCCCCCGCGCAAAGGGTATCCTGCCAAGCACCGGAATGCCTTCGGTGTTGCAGTATTCCTCTATCCTCTCGTCGCCCTCCCCTGAACGGTTTATCACCACCCCTGCCGGTATTCCCAGCTTTTTGACAAGCCGGACCGCAATCTCCAGGTCATGCAGGCCGAAATTGGTGGGCTCGGTTACCAGCACCGCATAGCTGCTGCCCTGAATAGCGCCAACTACGGTACATGAACTGCCCGGCGGGCAGTCCAGGATGTTGGTCCTGTCTTCCCTAAGACCTGCCTTCATCTTCTTTATTATAGGTACTCCCACCGGCTCGCCTATCTCCAGCACACCCCTTATACACTCCAAGCCGCCCCCAACTCCGGTGTCAATCCTGCCAATATCCTTTTTATCTTCAGTTACTGCGTTTTGGGTACAGACATGGATACATCCCCCACAGCCATGGCACACCTCCGGGAAAAGGAGCACCTTTCCCTTCACAAGGGCTAAGGCGTTAAAATAACAAAACCTGACACATTCGCCGCATCCGCTGCACTTTTCTTTGACGATGGCGGGCACCATCACTTCAACCCGCTCCGACTTTGAGTATACCGGGTTAAGAAATATATGCCCGTTGGGCTCCTCCACGTCACAGTCAACGTAACAGGCATTCTTCAAAAGAACTGCAAGGTTTACGGCAACGGTAGTCTTTCCCGTCCCCCCTTTGCCGCTTAGAACCGAGATTAACATTACTTGTCTCCCCTTTTATTTTGCATGCCGTGATGGGCGGATACCGGGCTTTCTATGGGCTGCAGCTGCCCCGCCTCATACATCATGACGGCCCTGGCCACGTCCGTCTCTTCGGTCCTGTACGCCTTAACCCCGGCAGCCTTTAATACCCTCATTGCATTGGGGCCAAGGTTCCCTGTAATCAGTACTTCCACCCCTTCATCCACAACCTGTTGGGCGGCAGCAATCCCCGCTCCTCCCTGGGAGTAAGCCCCGGCGTTTTCCAGCACCTTGGTTTCCCTGCTCTCGGTATCGTATATGCAGAAATACTTGCATCGTCCGAACCTTAAATCCACAGCCGAACCCATTTCTTTTCCCGAACTGGTTATGCATATTTTCACTTTTCTCCACCTCCCGTTAGTCGGATGAACCGCTGAGATATTGCATATCATGTTATTAGCATATGCTAATTATATAATAATTAAACACAGGGTTTGTGTCAAATGCCAATTTGAAAAATCTTTTTTAAACTCGAGTCTTTTCGAAAAAAGAAAAAGCCGGCGTTTCCGCCGGCTCTGAATCTTTGTTACCTTCCCCATCCGGTCATGCCTGTTTAAAACCGGAAAGGCGATGTTCTTTATTATTTAACTTCCAAAATCCAGTTCTCGGGCGCTTCTATGTCTCCAAACTGTATCCCGCACAGGGTATCATAAAGTTTCCTTGTTACAGGGCCTACCTCAGTTTCGCTGTAGAACACATGAAGTTTCCCCTTGTATTCAATTCCACCTATGGGAGTTATTACGGCAGCGGTACCGCAAGCACCGGCCTCTGCAAATTCATCCAATTTGTCAATGTATACATCCCTTTCTTCGGCTTCCATGTTTAAATAATCCTTTGCTACTTGCAGCAGCGAATACTTTGTAATACTGGGAAGTATGGAAGGCGATTTTGGGGTGACGAATTTGTTGTCTTTGGTTATACCAAAGAAGTTTGCCGCGCCGACTTCCTCAATTTTTGTATGGGTGGCCGGGTCCAGGTATATGCAGTCCGCAAAACCTTTTTTTACTGCCAATTCATGGGGCAAAAGGCTTCCCGCATAGTTTCCGCCAACCTTCGCAGCACCGGTACCTTGTGGAGCAGCCCTGTCATATTCCGACACGGTAAAGTTAACGGGCTTCATACCTCCTTTAAAATATGCACCCACAGGCGTGCAGAATACACAGAATATATATTCCGGAGCCGGTTTTACACCTATGCTATCACCTACGCCTATGACCAGCGGTCTTAAGTAAAGGGTGGCACCGGTGCCGTAGGGAGGTACATAATGCTGGTTCGCCTTTACAACTTGAACACATGCATCAATAAACTTTTCTACGGGCACTTCGGGCATAAGCAGGCGCCTGCAGCTTGCCTGCATGCGTTTTGCGTTTTGGTCGGGTCTAAACAGTTGAATCTTACCATCCTTTGTCCGGTAAGCTTTAAGTCCTTCGAAGCACTGCTGACCATAATGGAGGGCTGCGGAACCCTCGCTGATGCAGAGCCGGTTGTCTTCTACCAGCTTGCCCTCGTCCCATTTTCCGTCCTTCCATGTAGAAATGTAACGAAAATCTGTTTTTATGTAACTAAATCCAAGGGTATTCCAATCGATATTTACCAATTTGCTCATTTTCTTTCCCCCTCGTGTTATATATTTTAATTCGTCCGCCCGTTATACATCGGGTCTCCAAGATTATAAAACTACTGCTAATCGCCCCCCTCGGAAATTGTCCGGGGCCATCGGCACGGGTACCATATAGGCTATTAGCTTATTTCGATAACTCTCATCCTCCTTCATAATTTATTAAAATTTTTGAATAGGACATAAACAAAATTTAGCACACTATTATTATATACATTTTTGCATATTGTTTTCAACACATCTGCAATTATTTTTACCCTTTCCTGCATGTACACCTTTGTACGTCATATACTGAATGACCTATACCTGTCGGTTTCTTTTTATCTTAATTCTCCTCTTCTATTCTTTTTATGACTTCAATAATTCCCTCGGCATCTATGGGGACCCTTAACCGGACACTGTTTTTGCCAAGTTCTACAAAGTCCTCCCCCGCCTCCGTCAAAACCCCGTGTTTATGGAACTTCTCGTGAAGGTCAACGTTCTCCGACGGGTGCTGCAGAGTCATTATGGGTACCCTAGGGTCGGTTTCCAGTACCCTTAAGACTTTCAGGGTATCAATTATCCTACGCTTGGTATCCCTTACCTTATTTATACTGTCCCGCAGAAAGCCTTGGTCTTTCAATGCAATTCGTACCGCAAACTGTCCAAAGGTATTGACAATAAACAGCATCTCCACCTTGGAATAATAGTCCGCTATCAACCGGCCCGTCACCATATAGCCCACCCTTGCTCCGGCCAGGCCAAATCCCTTGGAAAAGGACCTGACAACCACAAGGTTCTGATGCTCCATTACAACGGAAATGGCGGACTCTTCCTTGCCTATATAATCCCCGTATGCCTCGTCCACTATTACGCATACGCCTTTTTTTGCCGCTTCCTCCACCACGTGCCGGATTTCCGGCAGCGGAATAACCTGCCCCGTAGGGTTATTAGGGTTGTCTATGTATATAAGCCTGTGCCCGTCATCCAGCTTTGATAGCAGGTCCTCCCCGTCAAACCTGTAATTCTTTTCAGGTCTAAGTGCTACGTATTCAAATATGCCCCCGCAGCCTTCCACGTCGGTCATGTAATCGGTAAACTGGGGACAGTACCCCAAAACCCTTGAGCCCCTGTCTATGAACATTCTGTTCAGCCTTTCCAGTATATCCATGGAACCGCTTCCGAGTCTTAAGTTATCCGCCTTTATTTCGGCAACGTTCCCCCAGTACGAGACCAGGTCCTTTTTAAGGTCACGGTAGTGGAGGTCCGGGTACTTGTTCAAACGGGTTACATCAAAGGACCCAAGGGCTCCCTTAAGCAGCGGGGAACACCCGAAGGGATTAATCCCCAAGGCACAGTCGATGAATCCCCCCCCGCCGGTGTCGGCTTTTCCATCGTCCTTTACGTAGGTTACCTTACTATAGCCTTTCAGGTGGTCCCTAAATTTAAGTTCCACTTTTGTCCCCCCTCATCTTTTTTACTGACTATTGTAAACTTAAGCTGCCCCATACACAAGCATTTTTTGTACTTTCCCTTAGTTGCCGCCGGAATCAAAATAATTATGCTTGTTGTTATAATCCCGTATATTTACTCCCAAAAAACTTCAAGCCGGCTGAACCCAGCCGGCCCTACGCTATTTCTTGCTGTTTACCATTTCGGTTATTTCCTCAATGAATTCATTCAGGCTTCTTGTGCCAACATCTCCCTTGTCCCTGGTGCGCACCGATACGGTGCCCTCCTGCAGTTCTTTATCGCCCACAATCAGCATATAGGGTATTTTCTCCATTTGTGCTTCCCTTATCTTGTACCCAACCTTTTCATTCCTCAGGTCCGCTTCCGCCCTGAAGCCCAGGTCAAACAATTTCTTCCTTATCTGGTCCGCATACTCGTTGTGCTTGTCGGTAATGGGTAAAACCTTTACCTGTACCGGGGCAAGCCATACGGGAAATGCGCCGGCATAGTGCTCTGTCAGTATTGCTATAAACCGCTCTATGCTGCCGAAAATGGTCCTGTGTATCATTACCGGCCTGTGCTTTTCTCCGTCAGCCCCGATATATACAAGGTCGAACCTCTCCGGCATCTGGAAGTCAAGCTGTATGGTCCCGCACTGCCAGGTACGGCCTATGCAGTCCTTAAGGTGAAAGTCAATCTTGGGCCCGTAGAAGGCACCGTCCCCTTCATTGACTTTGTATTCTATGCCCTTTGCCTCCAGGGCATCCCTAAGGGCGTTTGTGGCAACTTCCCAGTCCTCGTCGGAGCCCATGCTGTTCTCCGGCTTGGTGGACAGCTCCACCCTGTATTCAAATCCGAAAATGCTGTATAGGTAATCGGTAAGGTCAATGACCCCTATAATCTCCTCCTTTATCTGGGAGGGCAGCATGTAAATGTGGGCATCGTCCTGGGTGAAGCACCTTACCCTCATAAGGCCGTGAAGGGCCCCCGAAAGCTCGTGCCGGTGCACAAGCCCAAGCTCCGCCACCCTCTGCGGGAGGTCGCGGTAGCTGTGCAGCTTCCTTCCGTACAGCAGCATACCGCCCGGGCAGTTCATCGGTTTCACCGCGTACCCGGCCCCGTCTATTTCGGTAAAGTACATGTTCTCCTTGTAATGGTCCCAGTGGCCCGAGCGGTGCCACAACTCCTCGCTTAGGATTATCGGTGTCTTAACCTCCTGGTACCCGCGCTTTATATGCTCCTTCCTCCAGAAGTCCTCCAGTATGTTTCTTATCACCATTCCCTTTGGATGGAAGAACGGGAACCCCGGCCCCTCTTCCATTATGCTGAATAGGTCCAGTTCGCGGCCTATTTTTCGGTGGTCTCTTCTCTTGGCCTCCTCCAGCATGTTCAGGTATTCTTCAAGGTCCTTTTTCTTCTCAAAGGAAGTTCCGTAAATCCTCTGCAGCATTTTGTTCTTTTCATCGCCGCGCCAGTACGCCCCCGCCACGCTTAGAAGCTTAAAGGCCCTGACCCTGCCGGTGGACGGAACATGGGGACCGGCGCATAGGTCTGTGAACTCTCCCTGGCTGTAAAATGATATGGGTTCGTCCTCTTCCAGGCCTTCTATAAGTTCCACCTTGTAAGTCTCACCCTTGTCGGCGAAGTATTTTATCGCATCGTCCTTCGCCATTTCATGCCTTACCAGCGGAAGGTCCTCCTTTACAATCTTTGCCATCTCCTCTTCAATCGCCGCCAGGTCGTCGGTTGAAAAGGGCCTTTCTACGTCAAAGTCGTAGTAGAACCCGTCCTGGATGGCCGGCCCTATAGCCAGCTTGGCCTCAGGGAAAAGCCTCTTTACCGCCTGGGCCATAATATGGGAGCTGGTATGCCGGAAAGCGTCCTTCCCATCCTCGTCCTGGAATGTAAGAAGGTTAAGCTTGCAGTCCTCCTGCAGCCTATAATCCAGGTCTACCAACCTCCCGTCCACGTCGGCTATCACCGCTTCCTTCGCCAGTCTTTTACTGATATCCTCCGCCACTTCCCGGACGGTAATTCCCTTTTGATATTCCTTGCTTGATCCGTCCTTTAGAAATACTTTTATTTTTTCCATTTCCTCTCCTCCATTCGTTGTTTGCCTGCCGAAACAAAATCCTCCCGCCCCAAGCATGCTGCAAGGGACGGGAGGTTATTCCCGCGGTTCCACCCTAAATAGACCATAGGTCCACTCATTGGGGTTATAACGGTACCACCGTTTGCGCTCATCGCGCAAGGCTCCGGGGCGGTCTTCAAAGCATTGGCCCTGAGGGTGCTTTCAGCCGGCGGCATCCTCTCTCTTAAGGGTTCATACTGCTTTTACTCTTCCCATCATTGCCTTTATCCTGTATTTCTATGTAATTATAAAACTATTTTTCCCCAATGTCAACCTTATGATACCCCGATTGTTCGGAAACCTTGTTTAACTTATGGGGACCCGGTGCAGCAGTATCGAGAACATCACCATACCCAGCAGCGCAAAGGGGTAAACCGCCCCGTACCCCGCCGCTGGGTCGTCGCTGCCCACGGCATCTATCGCCGCTCCGAGGCCGGGTGTTGATGTCATGCCACCGCAGATTGCCCCGGACAGCATAACCCAGTTTATGCCGAACAGGTGCCTCCCCACCAGGTATCCCGCAAGTATGGCAGCAGCGCCTACCACAAGCGATACAAAGGCCAGGTATGCCCCGCCGCTTATAAGGGCGTCAAACACCCTATAGCCGTACCTGAGCCCTACAATGCTCAAAAAAAATGCCAGCGATACTTCCCTTATTACCCCCAGTACCCTGCTTCCCATACGGAAATGAATGCCGCCCAGTTTTCCCATATAGCCCAGAAGGAGAGCTCCAATCAGCACACCGCCGGTGGACCCAAGGCTAAAAAATCCCAGCGGGCCCATGGGAACCCTTATGCTGCCTATGGTATACCCGAT
This sequence comes from Clostridiales bacterium, assembly GCA_012728565.1. Classification (GTDB taxonomy): domain Bacteria; phylum Bacillota; class Clostridia; order Ch29; family Ch29; genus JAAYEV01. Next base: position 5,690 of record JAAYEV010000049.1, on the reverse strand, counting down.
TATTATGGTCAGGAAAAAACCCGCTATGTCGAAGGACACTTCCGGTACTTCCCTTGTGCCCGCCGCCGACCTTGCTTCGGCCATTTCCCTTTTGAACACTTCCTTTTCCCTTTCCATGTCAATGCCCAGCAAAAGCGGTATGAAGTTTACCGCTAGTATAACCACCAGGACGCCAAAGGGATAGCTTATTGCATAACCCGCGCCCACAGCGGCCTCCGCTTCGGTGCCGTACCTTGACACCGTTTCTATGGCAGCCCCCAGGCCGGGGGAGCTTGTAAGGGCACCCACGTAGACGCCGGACACCGCGAAGGGGTCCTGACCGGGGCTGGCCATCACCATAAGGTAAGTAACTGCGGCCCCCGCAAAGGAAATTATAAAACCCAGTATGATAAACTTTACCCCGTACTTTTTTACCACCGCTCCAAGGTCCTTGGATGCCAGAAGCCCCACTGCAGCCACGAAGAGCATTAGGAAAAGGTAAAAGAAATCTATATGTACCACGCCGTCGGATAGTATACCGGCGGCGTATCCCGGTACATCAGGGTTTCCTTCATAGGGCAGCGCAAACTTACTATATATAAACCATCCCACCACAAGGCCGGTAAAAAGGGCGCCGGAAATCCCCAGGCTGAACCTGCCCACCTTAATCCTCCCCAGCAGCACCCCTGTAAACACCGACACCGCCATTAAAACGAAAGGGCTTGTTATCCATTCCGTCCAGTCAAATACCATCTCCATCCCTCCTTTAGGTTGGAGCTTGTGGTAATCAATGCTTCAATATTCTAATATCATAAAATTGGCCTGTTGTCACTGTCTTTTAGCCCCTATCGCAATATTTTTTCTATTTCAACTATATTCTGATGCCGGGCCTTCAATATGCTCTTGCAGTTATAAAATAAAAAAAATGTGCGCAAACAGTACGCCTGTCTTGTCTGCGCACATTTTATATCTGCATTATAGGGCGCCCAGCAGCCGGGGTAGAAACATGCTTACCGGTTCTACAAAAGTAACCAGAAGGATTACAATGACCAGCGCGGCAATAAAAGGCAGCGTGCTCTTTATAATCTGCTCCAGTTTAATTTTGGCTACGCCACAGGCAACAAACAGGCATGCGCCAAAAGGAGGCGTAATCATGCCAACAGCCAGGTTTACGCATATAATCATTCCGAAGTGAACAGCGTTTACACCTATGGCCGTGGCAATGGGGAACAGGATAGGAACCAGGATTATCAGGGCGGCTACAGTGTCCAGGAATGTACCTACTATAAACAGCAGCAGGTTTATAAGCAGCAGGATAACTATCTTGTTGCTGGATATGCTCATAATGCCCTCTGCAATCATTTTTGGAATGTTATTGCTGGTTAGGATCCAGCCAAACACGGAAGCCGCTGCTATAAGCAGCAGTACACCGGCAGTGCTTACTGCGGAATCCGCAAAGACCCTGATTAGGTTCTTCATGTTAAGGTTTTTATAAACAAACACACCGATAAACAATGCATATACAACTGCTATTACAGCGGCTTCGGTAGCGGTGAAGTAACCGCTGTATATGCCGCCCAGTATTATTATAGGCATTAGTAAGGCCAGGATGGATTCCTTAAAACCGATAACTATATCTTTAAAGCTGGCCCTCTTATCCTCCCTGTAACCCCTTTTCTTGGAAATAACTGCTATTACGGTCATCAGCGCGAGACCCATTAGGATACCGGGCCCAAAACCCGCTATAAAAAGAGAGGTTATGGACGTACCGGTCAGAACGCCATAGGTAACAAAAGGAATACTTGGCGGGATAATAACACCGATGGTTCCCCCGGCTGCATTGATGGCAGCGGAGAAACTCCTGTCGTATTTTCGCTGCACCATTTCAGGAATCATGATACCGCCTATCGCTGCGGTAGTTGCCGCCGAAGAGCCGGAAATGGCTGCAAAGAACATGCAGGCCGCGATGGATACCATACCCAGGCCGCCGCTTAGATGCCCAATTAGGGAATTGGCCAGTTTAACCAAACGCTGCGATATACCGCCCTCGCTCATCAAGTTGCCGGCCAGGATAAAGAAAGGCACAGCCATATAGGGAAACGAATCGGTTGCGGTAAACAAACGTTGGGGAACAATCTGCAGCGGTGTATCAACGCATACTATCAGGGTGATAGCGGAGGACAGTATCAGGGAAAACCCGATAGGAACTTTTAAGATGAAAAAAAGCAGCAATGAACCAAAAAGCACAAGTGCTACCATATCGGGAGTGTTCATTCTGTCACTTCCCCTTTCGTCAGGACTTTTTTAACATCCCATACAATGTTGTTTATTGTATGAACCGTCATAATAACTGCACCTAATACCAGCGAGAAATACATGTAACCCATTTTTATTTTCATCGCCGGGGACTGCTGATTCATTGTAATACCTACAATCTTCATACCGTAGCGAATCAGGATGTAGAACGCTGCCATCAGCAGAATATCGATTAATACTTCGGCTGCCGCCCTCAGCTTGGAAGGAAGTACCCCGACAACCGCCTCCACAGAGATATGGGACTTGTACTTGACACCTACACTGGCACCAATGTAAGTCAAAAACACCATAGTGTAACGCGCGAATTCTTCGGACCATGGAAGGGACGCCCCAATCATACGAAAAACCACCTGTGCAAATACAACGACAGTCATAACCGCCAGCGCTATTCCCAAAAAAACTACTGCAGCTTTATTCAATGCATCGCTTGTTTTCTGGAGCCACTGCATTGTAATCCCCCCTTTTCTTAGTAAGAACAGGCTGCTGCCTAGGCAGCAGCCTGTTTATCCGCAAGTGTACGAAACAGTTATTTGGCCATAGCCAGTATCTCGTCAATCAAACCTTCGCTGAATCTATCCTCGTAATCAACATAGATGGTCTGTGCTGCCGCGATAAATTCTTCCAGGTCAGGACGGGTAATAGTCATTCCGGCCTCTTCCAGCTCGGCTAACTGCTGGGCTTCCATGGAGGACAGCAGTTCACGCTCGTAAGCGCCGGCTTCCTTGGCTGCCTCAATTAATATCTCCTTGGTATCTGCATCAAACTTGTCCATTGTGATCTTGCTGATTAGTAATGCAGATGGAGAGTAAACATGGTTGGTTATTGCAAGGTAATCCTGGACAGTGTTAAGCTGCTGTGCATGGATAATAGCTATGGGGTTTTCCTGTCCATCCAGAGCGCCGGTCTGAAGAGAAGTAAATACTTCGCTCCATGCCATGGGAGTGGGGTCAACGCCAAAGGCCTTGAACGCCGCCATGTGCACTTCGTTTTCCATGGTACGAAGCTTCAAACCCTTCATATCCTCCAGTGAGTTTATGGCCCTCTTGGAATTGGTAACGTTGCGGAAACCGTTCTCCCAGAAAGCAGCGCCAACGATACCGATATCGTTTAAGGAATCCAGCAGCTGCTGGCCGATCTCGCTGTCCAGGACAGTGCGGGCATGGGTTACATCTTTAAACAGGTAAGGCAGGTCCAGCACCAGAAAGTCCTTTTTGAAGTTGCCCAATGGACCGGTGGAGCTAACCGCTATGTCCAGGGTTCCCAACTGCAAACCTTCTATGCATGCACGCTCATCGCCCAATACTGCATTGGAATAAAGCTCTATAACCACTGCACCGTCGGTTCTTTCTTCAACCAACTCTTTAAACTTAACCAGGCCCAAATGGTAGGGATGGGTTTCAGCCACAGAGTGTGCCGCTTTAAGGGTTACCGGTCCCGCTGGCGCCTGCTGCCCGCCCTGCTGCGCGGAATCCTCCGGCTTTTCTGTCTTGCTTCCGCAAGCCGTTACAGAAACCATCAATACGAGGCAGAGAAAAATTGCTATAATTTTTTTCATTTTTTTCCCTCCGTTTTTTATAATATATTTTTTAACACTTCAGCAAATTAGAACGTTTCTTCCAATGCGCAGATCATATCGGTAATCATGGTATTGTAAGGAACTTCCATGCCGAGTTCCTCAGCTTTTTTGACTATGGCTCCGTTGATCTTCATGACCTCGGTCCTGCTGCGCCTGGTTACGTCCTGAAGCATGGAAGAACGGTTTGCGCCGGTTCTCCTTGCAACGGTGCATACATTTTCAAATACTTCATCCACATCGAAACTCATGCCGTCCGCGTTTGCTACTGCAACCGCTTCTTCCACCAGGCACCTTGCCACTTTCTTTGCATAAGGGTTATCCACTATACAGGAATTTACAGCATCCAGCAGGGCAGTAACAGGGTTGATGCCTATATTCACGAACAACTTGCTCCAAACCAAGCGGAAAACTTCATCGGATACATGGGTCTCAAACCCGCATTCTTCCAAGACCTTGGCAACCTTCAGAGCGCTGCCCTGGTCTCCGCCCATGGCACCGATGTGGGTAGGGCCCTGCCCTGCATGGAAAATATGTCCGGGACCCTTCATGGTGCATCCATGGCCGGTGGTGCCGATTATTATTTGCTCCTTGGGAACAAACTTCATGATATCCTCGCCGTTGCCGTAACCGTTCTGAAGCGTCATGACGATTGTTTCCTTGCCGATTAGAGCCTTATTTGCCTCCATGGCAGCTTCCGTCATAATGGACTTGACAAATACAATAACTAGGTCTGAAACGCCAATATCCTCTGCCCTTGTAAAGGCCTTTGGAGTAAATACTTTTCTGCTGCTGTCGCTCTCGTCGATGGTAAGGCCTTTGCTATTTATGGCATTTATGTGCTCTTCCCATACATCCAGCAGGTATACTTCGTTTTTCTGAGACAGGTAACCGCCGTACAGGCTACCCATGGCACCGGAACCGATTATTGATATTTTCATGGGTCACGTCTCCTATACTTTTTTTAATATATTAGTATAGCTTGGGAATGTCAACTTCTTTATTAAAGCAGTACTCCTTGGAAGGGAATTCGCCGCTAAGAGTCTCCCGGTGGAAGGCGTTCAGGCCGTCTACCATTGCCTTGCGAATCTGGGCAAACTGCTTTACGAACTTTGGCTTGAAGTCACCGTACATCCCCAGCAAGTCCTGTGTAACCAGCACCTGGCAGTCCACATGGGGGCCGGCACCAATACCCAGGATGGGAACCTCTACCGCTTCAGTCACGGCCTTGCCGACTACGCTGGGAACACATTCCAAGACGATTGAAAATACGCCGGCGGCTTCCAGGGCCTTGGCATCCTCTATAATCTTTCTCGCGCTTTCGGGAGTACTGCCCTGTACCTTAAATCCGCCCAGGGAGGTTGCAGTCTGGGGGGTAAGGCCGATGTGCCCCATTACAGGGATCCCGGCCTTGACCATTGCCTCAATGGTTTTGGCCATCTCTATGCCGCCTTCCAGCTTAACGCAGTCACAACCTGTTTCCTTCAGCAGGCGGTTACCGTTGGAGATAGCCTGCTCTATACTTACGTTGTATGAACCGAAGGGCATATCGCCTACTATAAAGGTATCGGGAGCGCCCTTAACAACCGGCTTTATGTGGTGAATCATGTCTTCCATGGTTACCCCTACCGTGCTGTCATAGCCCAGCATTATCATTGCCAGCGAATCTCCCACCAGGATTACTTCGCATTCACTTTCGTTTACTATAGAAGCGGTCGTATAGTCATAGGCAGTAACATACGTAAACTTGCGTCCCTCTTCCTTGTACTTCTTGAAATCTAAGATTGTCATCTTTTTCTTGCCCATATTGGTATCTCTCCTT
>JAAYEV010000048.1 GCA_012728565.1 Clostridiales bacterium | reverse complement strand
GGTTGGCCGTTTTTAAATTCACCGCTTTGCCCCGAGCGGGTAAACCCCGGGAGTTTGAGGGCAGAGCCCTCAATACTACCTTAAGCCGTGAGCCTGTCTTCAAAGTATATCATGATCTGGCTGTAAACAAGCCCCCAGTCACGTACCGGCATCGTCCATTTCTTTTGTATTTCCTTAGCCGACAGATATACAACCTTCCGTATGGAGTCATCGGTCGGGAAAATGGCCTTTGTCTTTGTGAACTTGCGAACCATTCTGTGGTACCCCTCTACCGCATTGGTTGTATAAATCAATTTGCGTATTTCCTGCGGGTATTCAAAGAAAGTTGAAAGTTCGGCCCAGTTCCTATCCCAAGAACGCATTATCGAGGGGTACTTCTTATCCCATTTTTCCCTGAATTCTTCCTTTGCATACTCGGCGTCTTCAATATTTACGGCGCCATAGATCTTTTTAAGGTCAGCGCATACTTCCTTCCTGTCCTTGTATGGCACAAACTTGGCCGAATTACGCACCTGGTGCACGATGCATAGTTGCTGCTTTGTCTTCGGGAATATGGCACCTATCGCTTCCCCAAGCCCTTTAAGGTTGTCATGGCAGGCTATGAATATATCCGATACGCCTCGCTTCTTAAGGTCTGAACATATGCTTGCGTAGAAGGTAGCACTTTCATTTTCGCTTATCCATATACCCAAGATATCCTTCTGGCCCTCCATATCGATCCCTAATACAGTGTACACACATTTGTTTATTATCTGGCTGTCCTTGCGGCTTTTGAACACTATGCCATCGAAGTAGATTATCGGGTAAATGCTCTCAAGCGGGCGATTCTGCCATTCATTAACCTCCGGAAGTATTTTGTCCGTTATCTTCGAAATTAGGGTCTGGGGTATCTCCGCGCCATATATATCGCGAAGGTTGCTCTCAATATCCCTTTGGCTCATGCCCTTGGCATACATCGCCAATATCTTTTGCTCGATCTCATTTGTCCTGGTCTGCCACTTTTCTAATACCTTAGGCTCAAACTGCCCGTTCCGGTCGCGGGGTATCGCAATATTTGATTCACCATAATCACTGATGATGTTCTTGTGGTTGTACCCATTCCTTGAGTTCCCGCTGTTGTCGCCGTAAGAGCTATGCTTTTCATAGCCTAGGTGTTCATCCATCTCCGCTTCCAGCATCTGTTCTATTGTTCCTGCGAACAGGCGCTTCAGCTTCGTTTGGACGTCACTGGTGCTTTTGCAGTCCTGCATCAGCATGCTTACCAATTCCATTTCCTTATCCGTGAGAATGTTTTTTGATTGTTTCATTTACATAACCTCCATTTGTTTATGTGGAGATTATTGCCATTTACACGGATTTATATTCAGCCTTAACTTAAGAAACAATAAAAAACACGCCGTATCGACGTGTTCATTCATCGGCGACATATAAACTGCCGAACAGGATTCTCATGTAATCTCGTCTGTTGTATAAAATTCGCGATACGAAAACAACTTCGCCCTCACACCTGTAAAATATCAGGTAGTTTGCGCATATGAGAAAACGGTAGTCATTCTCAATATCCACAACAGAAGATAGCGGTGCACCAATTCCTGGATACTCTGATAAAACACGAATTTTCTCCATAAGCTTTGAAACCATATCTATTGCCGCCTGTGGATTGCCTAGTTCCTGAGAAATATAGCTTTTAATCTCTTTCATATCTTCTAAAGCTTGGGGCGAGATTTTAATATTTCGCATTTTCAATCCCCAGTTCTTTTTCTGCTTTCTCTATTGTAAGCCATCCTTTTTCTTTCGCGGCTTGTTCTCCCTGGGCAAGCTGTGACATCAGCTTCAATGATGCTTTCAATTTTTCATATTCGTTAATATCAATAATCGCATACTTCCCCCTGCCGTTTTTAGTCAAAAACACAGGCTCACCTATGGCAATATCCCGCAAAACTTCATTATAATTCCTCAAGTCGGATATGGGTTTGATATTTGGCATAGAAGACAACTCCTTTCTTTGCTGTTATTATTATACCCTTATTATTCGTAAAATTCAACAGTATTTTCTCCCTCTTGATCCCGGTGGTTTAATGCTGGCGATTGGGCCAGGTTTCAGCCATCCGTTAGTAAACTGGTCCAACTGCTGATAGAAGCACTGTTGCAGCCTAAGAATATACATCTTGGTTTCCTGGATTAACCAATTACAACTACCTTGTTTGTGCGATTATTAGGTAGTTAATAGTATAATGGTGAATACCTGTATCCGTTTATGCATCTTCTGAGCTGATCATTTATCTTTTCCGGGCTCAGTTTTCTTTCCCTTTGTGATTCTGACCAAGTTTTCATGCTCACATACTCAGGGTCTGTATCGTCCGCCATAATGCGCATATACTCTATATATCCCAGAGAGCCGCCCACGTCCTCAGGGGGCCTTTCGCCTCTTCCTTCCAGGTAAGTTGCTTTGAACACGTTAGTCTTTATTATCTTTTCAAGAGTTATCGTATGTTCCCATGAATCACCAAAGTCATATCTGTAAATTACTTCTTCACATTCCGGAAAGATATCCTTAAGTGAAACGAACCTCTCCTGCAGGATATCATATGCATCAAAGTTCAACCATTCCAGAGTTTCGGGGTCGTCATCCATAACAATCAATTTGGTTTTAACACCTTTCTTCTCTATCATAAACTCGTGTAAATGATAATTATGCCAGTCAAAGACTACCTGGTTATATTATGAAGATGCCTGAATGAATAAGTTGACGGCACCAATACCCTCCTCCAGATATCAAAGCCATTCATATTAATCTTAATTCTAAGCTGATAGAGGTCTACATCCAATACATCTTCCAAATCCCCGTTTTTATCTTTACCGCAATATATGTCAAGGCATTTAATCAGCTTTTCTATAGGTATAAACCACTCGTCTCGCAGTGAATTCTGAATTGCCCTACCCACAACAATGCTTATATATCTTTGTATTGGCGTACTTTCATCCAAGTATTCCTGCATGAATTCCACTTCATGAACTGCGTTGTTCATCTTCGCTACCATACTTCGGTTTGCTGTTTTTGAAAACATAATCCCGCCCGCATCTGCCATGTATCTATTTATTACATCTTCACGTATGCCTTCCATGCGCAAAACCGTTATTATTGCATCTTTAATAAGCTCTTTCATTCTTGTAAAATCCTTTGGCTTTGGCCTGTAAATAACCACTATATACCTTGTTTCGTTATTCATTATAATTACCGCTTTTCTCCTGTCTATATTAACAATATTGGCATGCCAGGCTTTTAGGCTATTGGGGAAATATTCAAACCCCTCCCGCGGTGCCAATTCGTCTTTTGTAATCTTCATTTTATTCAGCAATGCCTGTGTACATTGAATAAGCATACATCTTACCTCCATCTTTTTTCTATGCCTCTTTTAGATACTCTTCTAAATTCTCCAGCCTTTCCTGAACAGCCATTACGTCTGTTTCATCCTTTGCCATAGCCAGGGCTTTTCCATATAACTCCCTGGCTTTTTCATAATCGCCTTTCTTGTCAAGGAAATAAATATCACCCCATCCGATATATCCCCAGGGGTTGTCGGGATAGTCCTGTACCAGCTTTTTAAACTCCAATTCGGCCCTTTCATAGTCTTCGAGACTGGAATATGTTTCTGCGATGTCACGCCTCATATTATGAATAATCAATTCGTCCTCGTCAGGGAAGTAGTCACAGAACTCCCTGCAATACTCTATTCTTCTTTCAAAATATCTTTTATCCTTCAAACCGGCGTTGTGTAATTCCATCTGTAAATCCTGACAAAAGTTTCTTATAAAAAAGCTTCCTTTGTACTGCTTGTCCAGAAAATCAAGATTTTTAAATTCCGGTTTAAATCTGTACTTCATCGCTTCCCATACGTCCAGCCAAATATCGCAGGCTGTTCTGGAATCATTTTCTGATAAATATTCAAATCCTTTATCGATTAAATCATTCATTTGCTCCATTGACAATATATGCTTCGGTGCTAACCTCTCCCATAGAATCCATGCGGCAAGCCAGATAAAATCTTCATCCCTGCCCCTTGCAGTCACTTTATAAGTCCCGAACCAATTTTCCGAAAGCTGTTGTGCTGAGTAGAACCTTTTTATATCCTTTAAAAAAGCGTCTTCTTCAAATGGAATACCAAAGCTTTTTAACTGTTGAATAATCTCAGGGGTGCCTATTACGTTTACTTCTTCATATGTAAGGAATCCTTCAAAACATCGGGAAACGCTTTTACTTAAAACATCCTTTATTGGCTTATCGATACAGCACTTCTTGTACTTCTTACCACTTCCACAAGGGCAAGGGGCATTTCGGCCTATTTTTAAAACCATCACATATTCCTTTCCAAATATCCCAATAAAGAGTTCAGTATTCGTTATACTGTGTATATACAATGATTGTACCACATAATACTTTACTCCTATACTACATTTTAGGATAAATCTCCATTGCTTTTTCCAAATTATTTCTAATTATTCATATATGCAACCCGGTTACTTGCAATGAAAAAAAGAATATTATGCGATTGAGACAGTTTTGTCCCTGCGATTGTGCTGGCTATTGGGTCAGTTTTTAACCGGCTATTTGGAGGTACTGTCAAAAACAGCCCGGCGTTGACATTACTAATTGTCTTTATTAAAAAAATGGCTATTCGTCTGTAAAAAATAATCCTGTTAGCAAAAGATAAACCAATGCACATAACAAAAAAACACGCCGTATCGACGTGTTATTCTTATCAGCGACTAAGTCTATAAGCCGAGTTCTGTATTGGATGGTCATCTATCTAGGCCTGATGTTACCAGCAGGCTCAAGCAACCTACCACGGGACACGACGGGCCGCCGCTTTCTCGTCCCTGCTTGGTCTTGCTCCAGGTGGGGTTTACAGAGCCGTGCAGTCGCCAGCACGCTGGTGAGCTCTTACCTCACCTTTCCACCCTTGCCCAGCACTTAACCGAACACAGCAATCCGTTTTTCAATATCCCGAAACGTCGGATTAATGAAGATTAGCTGTACTGCTATGCTTAGTTAAGTGCTGGGCGGTTTATTTCTGTTGCACTATCCTTGGAGTCGCCTCCACCGGGTATTACCCGGCACCTTTGCCCTATGGAGCTCGGACTTTCCTCGTTGGCCCTAATGGACCCCCGCGACCATCTGACTTACTCGCTGATTTATTTCGTTTTCGCAAATATTATGCTACCATGCTTCCCGGCATTATGTCAATCTATACTATCTGGCTGTTCTTACTGTCCATTCCATCGTTGGCAAGTTTGTCGGCCAGCTTGTTGCCGTTCCTTCCAATATGGTTTATCGAGTACCCATCAAATCTTTCAAGATACGCCTTTGCTATTTCATAAAGCGGTTTTAGACCCTCGTTTTTTACCTGGTACTCGCCCTTAATCTGCTTTACCACCAGTTCGCTGTCCATGAAAACGTCCACCCGGCCGGCGCCGAGGGTGATTGCTTCTTCCAGGCCCCTTATCAGCGCGTAATACTCCGCCACGTTGTTGGTCTGGGTCCCTATGTACCGGCTTATTTGCGCAACCAATTCATCATTATCATCAAATATTGCCACGCCTATGCCCGCGTCCCCGGGATTTCCCCTGGACCCGCCGTCGGCGTATATCACAAGTTTATCCATTGTTACCCCCATTTATTTTTTTTGGATACAGTATCCGGCCGCAGGTTTCACAGTTGACCATCTCATCCTCCTTGAGCCTTTCGGTATACATCACCGAAACCTCCATATGGCAGCCGCCGCATTTGCCGTCTTCGATGGTCACCACCGCCGTATCCATGCCCAGCCTCACCCTGTTGTACCTGTCCATTACCCAGTCCTCAATCTTTTTTACAAGTTCTTCCCTTTGTTTGGTCAGTTCGTCGTATTCTTCCCTGGCCTTTTTTTCTCCCTCCAAGTATTCTTCTTTAAGCCGGTCAAATATATTCTTGTATTTTTTCAGCTTGGCCCTGCTTTTTTTAACCCTCTCTTCCAGCCTAGCTCTCTCGGCCTGAAAAGCGCCATAAGCGGTTTCCAGGGTTTCTATATTGCGCTGCATTTCCTCCAGGTTCTTCTGCATTCCTTCCAGCTGTTTCATGTTGGATACTTCACCGCTGTAAAGCTTTTCTTCGGTTTTTTCAAAATTATACTTTAGCTCCTGGACCCTGCCCCTGTTGCTCTTGGACGATTTTATCGCTTCCATGAGCGCCGCCTCATCCTTTTTCAGCAGGTCCTTTTCCCTATCGAATTTTGCTTTCAGTTCACGAAGCTTTTTCTTGCCCGTGTACACGGCCAGTTCTTTTTCCAGTTCGCCGATACGGCTGTCCAAACCCTGCAGGTCCCAAAGCAGGTCTATCTGTCTCATGGCCATTCATCTCCTCTCCCGAACCCGGAATATAAACTTATAAAAGGATAAAGGGATTGGTGTTAGTCTCCGACTTCATTACTTCAATTTCCATATCCGTCCCCTTAATGTGTCCTTCAATGTGCCTCTTGATTATGTCGGTCGCAATCTTCTCGGTACCATGGTGTCCTGCGTCAACAAGGGCCATGCCCAGCTGCCGGCATTTCAGCCCATCGTGATGCTTAATATCGCCACTTACGAAAACATCCGCCCCTTTTGCCGCTGCCTTATCAATCAGGCTGCCGCCGCTTCCGCCGCAAAGGGCGACCGTCTTTACCAACCTGTCAAGGTCCCCGGTGCATTTCACCCACTCAAGGTCCAGCGAATCCTTTACCCTTTTCACAAACTCCCCCAGCGGAACCGGCTCCGGCAGCACCCCGATACGTCCCGGTCCTATGTCGCTGCGCCCATTATTGAGGGCATACACGTCATAGGCAGCCTCCTCGTAAGGGTGCGCGTCCAGCATGGCCTTTACCACCTGTCGGGTCAGTTCGGCGGGCACAATGGTCTCCAACCTGTACTCCTCCACCCGTTCCAGTGAGCCCCTCTCCCCTATGAAGGGGTTGGTGCCTTCCCTCGGCATGAAGGTACCTGTGCCCTTCGCCCGGAAGGTGCAGTGGCTGTAGTTCCCTATCCAGCCCGCCCCGGCATCCGCCATGGCCATTGCCACCTTGTCCTCGTAACCCACCGGCACAAACACCACTATTTTCTCATAGCGGAGCCTTTCCGGCTGCTCCAGGGCCCGAAGGTCCCCAATGCCCAAAAGGCTCGCAAGGTAATCGTTTATGCCTCCCCGGGCATTGTCAAGGTTCGTATGGGCGCAGTACAGCGAAATACCGTTTCGTATAAGGATAGCCGCCGTCCTGCCCGCCGGATGGTCCTCCCTAAGGGTTTTAACCGGCTCAAAGAAGAAGGGGTGGTGGGTTATAAGCAAATCCGCTTTCCTGTCCACCGCTTCCCTGGCCACTTCCTCCACCGGGTCAAGGGCGACCAGTATCCTTTTTACCTTCGCGGAGGGCGTCCCCAGGTGAAGGCCTGGATTGTCCCACCCCTCCGCCATGCGCTCCGGCGCCAGCCTTTCCATTATGCCAATTATGTACCCCACGTCCGCACTCATTCGTATCCCTCCCTGCCGGGTACTTAGATTTCCGTTTCAACGTACCCGGCCTCGCCTTCCTCAATCTCGGCCTGACCGTTGGTAAGGCCCGCCATCCATGAGGCAAAAGCATCCTCTTCCCCCATCGGAACCAATATATCCATCTCCACCCTGTCTGCATACCTGGTTTCCCTTAATACGTAAGGCGCAGCGGCCAACTCGTTTTCTATCTTACCCAGCCAGGTATAGTCAAAGCCTGCGGTCACGGACCGCATAAGCGACCTTTTCACAATCCCGGCAGCTTCAATCCCTTCCGCCGCTGCCCTGCCGTAAGCCCTAATAAGGCCCCCCGCTCCCAGCTTTATTCCGCCGAAATACCGGGTTACCACCACCACCGTGTCCCTTAAACCCTTTTTGAGCAGCACTTCCAATATGGGCACCCCTGCCGTACCCCCCGGCTCGCCGTCGTCATTGGCCTTCTGTATTCCGTTTCCTTCCCCTATGACGTAAGCCGAGCAGTTGTGGGTGGCGTTCCAGTGCCTCTTTTTTATGCGCTGCACAAAGGCCTTGGCCTCTTCCTCGTTTGCCGCCCTGTCCACCTGGGCTATAAACCGGGACTTCTGGATTACAATTTCCCTCTCGCCGTAGCCCTTAACCGTCAGGTAGCCCGCATCCTGCAAGCTTCCATCACCCCCTGCAGCCTGGCCAGCCGGCGCTCATACTCCTTAAGCCTCTCCGCCGCCCCGGCTTTGCCCGAAATTTTTAGACCGGCTATTATCTTTTTGTATTCCTTCTCCTTGCTACTTAAAAGATCGGGCAGCAGCGGGTGGTTTTTTTCAATCAAGACTCTCCCAATTTCATAATAAAACGGGTCCTCCGTTTGCTGATGGCCCGGCTGCGCCGCAATCACCTGGTAAATCCTTTCCCTTTCCCTGGCAAGGGTTTCATCCACTATTTCAAAGCCGTTTTTTACAAGCCACTCCCTTACCACTTCCTGGGCGTTCATGGGCTGCAGCACCAGCCTCTTTACGCCCTCCAGCGCCTCCTTTCCGGCTTCAAACAAATTCCGGATGAGCACCCCGCCCATGCCTGCCACAACAATCGTATCCGCTTCCCCGGCCTTTAGTACCTCCAGGCCGTCCCCCAGCCGGGTTTCGATCCTGTCCTCCAGGCGGTGCCTTTTTATTACCTCCCTGGCCTTTTCAAGGGGGCCCTTCCTTACATCGCTTGCAACCCCCCGCTTCACTTTCCCGCTTTTGACCAGGAATACGGGTATGTACGCATGGTCGGTGCCTATATCGGCCACGGTATCTCCCTCCGGCACCAAGCCGGCAATGGCCGAAAGCCTTGGTTTTAGCTTCATACCGCCTTCTCCTCGAGGTCGGGCAGCTCATTTTGCACAAAGTTGTAGAGGTCGCTGTACCCTCCCATGTAATCCACCGGGGGCAGCGCTTTTGCCCTTTTTATCAGGTGGGCGTCCAGCAGGAAGGTTTTCATGCCCAGTATCCTGGCTATCATGTCCTCCTCGGCATCGTTCCCCACCATAAGGCACTGTTCCGGCCTCTTGTTGATTATTTCCAAGATTTCCCGGTAATATTCAATTTGCGGCTTGCAGTAATGCATATCCTCAAAGGCGGTAATAAGGCTGAAAGCATCCGGGTCTATTCCTGCCCACCTTATCCTCTCCTCGATGGCGATCCTTGGGAACAGCGGGTTGGTGGCCAGCACCATTTCATAACCCTTGTCCTTTAACGTTTTCACCACTTTGGCGCATAAGGGCTGGTGCCGGGCAATACTCTTTATTTTCTTGAAATCGGTCCGGTAAAACTGCTCAAACCTTGACATGAGCGGGGCGATATCACAGCCCAAAAGCCTTTCAAACTCTTCCTCAAAGGCCCTCTGGTTTGTCTTCTCTTTTTCGGTATTGCGGACCATGTATTCGGTCGCCTTCATTATGTTTTCAAGTAGGGATTTGGGCTCCAGAATGCCTTTGAAGCTTTCGGCAACCGCCCGGAAATACGAATGCATGAACTCTTCCATGTCAATGGACAGCAGTGTTCCGTCCAGGTCAAACAGTACGGTGTTTATCACTTTTTTTCCTCCCTAACGACTTCTATATTTTAATTCTACATTTAATTAGAACAATTGGCAACTTAAGTATGGCGCTTAGGATGGGCAATATTAAAAAAAGCACCTTGAAAAGTGCTTTTTCTGAAATGGTGGGCCTTCAGGGACTCGAACCCCGGACCGACCGGTTATGAGCCGGTTGCTCTACCAACTGAGCTAAAGGCCCAAATATGGCTCCTCAGGCTGGATTCGAACCAGCAACCCCTCGGTTAACAGCCGAGTGCTCCACCGTTGAGCTACTGAGGAATAAGGTTAACAATATATATTATACACGCTGGTATACTATTGTCAACCATAAAGTGCTGTTAAATTATTCAAGGTAATCCTTCAGCTTCTTGCTCCTGCTGGGATGCCGCAGCTTCCTCAGGGCCTTGGCTTCTATCTGCCTTATTCTTTCCCGGGTCACGTTGAACTCCCTGCCCACTTCCTCCAAGGTCCTCACCCTTCCGTCATCCAGGCCAAAACGAAGCCTCAATACCTTCTCTTCGCGGGGAGTTAAGGTATCCAGCACGTCCACCAACTGTTCCCTGAGCATTGTGAAGGCTGCGGCCTCCGCCGGGGCCGGTGCGTCATCGTCGGGTATGAAGTCGCCAAGGTGGCTGTCCTCCTCTTCGCCTATCGGCGTTTCAAGCGAAACCGGCTCCTGGGCGATTTTCAGGATTTCCCTCACCTTGTCCTCCGAAAGGCCCATTTCATCGGCTATCTCCTCCGGCAGCGGCTCCCTGCCCAGTTCCTGCAGAAGCTGCCTTGAGACCCTAATGAGCTTGTTTATGGTCTCCACCATGTGCACCGGTATCCTTATGGTCCTTGCCTGGTCGGCTATGGCCCGGGTTATGGCCTGCCTTATCCACCATGTGGCATAGGTGCTGAATTTGAAGCCCTTCCTGTAATCAAACTTTTCCACGGCCTTTATAAGCCCCAGGTTGCCCTCCTGTATCAAATCAAGGAACAGCATGCCCCTGCCTACGTATCTTTTGGCGATGCTTACAACCAGCCTGAGGTTCGCCTCGGCCAGCTTTCTTTTCGCTTCCTCGTCGCCCTCTTCTATGGCCTGGGCCAGCTCTATCTCTTCATCGGCGGTCAGAAGGGGAATCTTCCCAATCTCCTTGAGATACATCCTCACCGGGTCGTCTATGCTAACGCCTTCGGGTACGGTGAACTCTTCCGCCTCAAGCTCTGTTTCGTCCTCTATTATATCTTTTACTATTTCATCTTCCCCGAGGATATCTATACCCATCTCATCGAAAGTGTCGTATATCTTTTCTATCTGGTCCGGGTCCAGTTCTATTTCCTCAAGGGTATCCATTATTTCTTTGTAGGTAAGTGTGCCCTTGCTCTTACCCTTTTCTATAAGCTCCTTTACCTCGTCTATCCTATCCTCGCCTTGTTCGGCTTTATTATTCAAACTCTCTTTGGATGCATTCTCGACTTTCATTGGCATCCCCTCCCTTCCGTGCTGGCATTATAAACCCTTAAGCCTTCTCTGTATATCCATAAACTCTTCACAATACCCCCTGTACTGCTCCTCTTCCCCTTTTGTCCTATTCGTCCCCCTGTCTGCCAAACGCTTTATCTCCCCCTTTAGAAAATCACTCCTCATCCTGTATTTATGAACAATAATGGTATGAATACAGTCGCTTACAATTTTATCTATACCCTCTTCCGCCGCCGGCAAACCATGCTGCATCAGGGCCACCGCCCTGCTTATTTCCTGCCGGTCTTCGAAATGGTTTATTATATCGGCATCCTTTATATCCCGGTCGCTGCCCGCGGAATTTACCAGTTCAAACAGCCTTGCGTGCAGCGGGTCGGAAAAGTCCTCGCTTTTCAACCTTTCAGCAATAAATTTCCTAATCTTTTTATCATTAAACATAAGCGTTAGCAGCGTTTTTTCCGCTTCTACGTTGGCAGCTTTGACAGAATAACTATATTCCCGGCCGTTATTATTATGTCTATTTTTACCAGATATATTCCTGCCGCCCTTTCCAGCCTTTTTGGCCAGCCGCAGCACCTCTTCCCTCAGCGCCGCTTCATAGGTTTTTGCCCTTTGGGCCACCATTTTAATGTATTCGGTTCTTTCCAGCTCGTTGTCCAGCCTTGCCAGCACCGCGGCCGCTTCCTTAAGAAACTCCACCTTTCCGCCCATGTCATTCAAATCGTACTTTTTTTCCAGCAGCGCGATCCTGTAGTCGGTAAGCGGCATCGCTTCCGAAACCAGCTTCAAAAATGCTTCCCTGCCATGGGACTTAATGTATTCGTCCGGGTCCTTGCCCTCCGGCAGCTGCAGTATCCTTACCCTGCAGCCCGCTCCCTCAAGGATCTCCATTCCCCTCTGGGCAGCCGCCTGGCCTGCGGCATCGCTGTCGTAGGCTACTATTACGTTGGAGCTGTACCTCTTAATTATCTCCGCCTGGCGCTGCGTAAACGCGGTACCTAAAGACGCAACGGCGTTTTCCACGCCGTGCCGGTGCAGCGATATTACGTCCATGTACCCTTCAACCACTATCAGCTCCCCGTTTACTATACGCTTCTTCGCCCTGTTAAGCCCATACAGAGTGCCGCCCTTGTAAAACACCGGCGTCTCTGGCGAGTTCAGGTACTTCGCACCCTTTCCATCCCCCATCATCCTACCGCCAAAGCCTACAACCCTGCCCCGCACGTCTATGATGGGAAATATTATCCTGTCCCTGAACCGGTCATACAGCGTCCCGCCTTTGCTGCGGCTCGCGAGGCCGGCCTTTTCAATGATGTCCGGTTCAAAGCCCGCCCTTTTCAGGTAGGATATAAGGCTTCCCCCGTCGCCGGGGGCATAACCCAGGCCGAACTGTCGTATTATTTCATAGCCCAGCCCCCTGCCTGCCAGGTAGTCCATCGCCTTTTTGGCCCCCTTGAGGCACCTTGCGTAATACCTGGCGGCGGCAACGTTGGCTTCCAGTATCCTGCCCACCGTTTTATATCTCTCGCTGACGCCCTTTTCCAGCCCCTTTTCGGGAATGGGCAGCCTGCAGCGGTCGGCCAGCATTTTTACAGCGTCAAGAAAGCTTAGGTTTTCAATGTTCATAATAAAAGTAATCACATTTCCTCCGGCACCGCAGCCAAAACAGTGATACAGCTGCTTATCGGCTGAAATGTTGAATGATGGCGTATCCTCCCTGTGAAAGGGACACAATCCCCGGTACCTGTCGCCGCTCTTTGTAAGTGTCATGTATTCGGACGCAACCTCTACCAAATCGTTGGCTTCGCGGACCCTGTTGACAAATTCCTCGGGAAAACGGTATTTCATTTTACTCACCTTTTTGGAGCGGCATGGAAATTTCTCCACTCCTGCTCCATAGTTTTTAGTTTATTCGACACCATGCACGTTATTCCTTCAAAATATTTTTATATTTATTGCCACCATTTTCTTTAGTATTTTTGTCAATAAAACTTCATTATATACCTTCCGGACGGCTTCCGGTTGAAGGGCGCCGCCCGCCGTATTTCATATTCCTTATCGACTTTTATTAAGTATTTCTACAAAGGTGAAAGAATTCCTTCATCCCGCGTTTTAATATCTGCAAAAACATGTTCCCCTTTTGCTTTTCTTTGGGTTTATGCGGTTCAAAACCCTGTGGAATGTGGTATAATATCACTGGTAAGCTTATCCTCTGGATAAGAGATTAGGTCCTAAGGAGGAATGGGAATTGTTTAAGGGGATCTTCACGCCCATAGTAACTCCCTTCAATGAATTGGAGGAGGTAGACTATTCAAAAATGGCTCACAACCTGGACCGGTGGGGACAAACCGACCTGGACGGGATTGTGGTGCTGGGGACCAACGGCGAATTTGTATACCTTGGAATGGAAGAAAAGGTGGAACTTATCAAGTTCGTCGTAAAGAACTTTAACCCGGACAAAAAAGTAATCGCCGGTACCGGATGCGAATCCACCAGGGATACTATAGCGCTGTGCCTGGAAGCGGCGGAAGCCGGGGCCCATGCGGTGCTGGTGCTGCCTCCCCATTATTACAAGGGCTCCATGAACGAAGAGGTCTTGTACAGCCACTACATGGAGGTAGCGGATAATTCACCGGTACCGGTTATGCTGTACAACATGCCGAAGAACACCGGCATCAACCTCTCGGTGAGCCTTGTGGCCAAGCTGTCGCAGCACCCCAATATCGTGGGCATAAAGGATACCGCGGGTAACATAGTACAGCTGGCGGAGCTTGTAAGGGACACCGCCGAAGGTTTTTCGGTGTTTGCCGGAAATGCGGGGTATTTGCTGCCCGCCCTGTCCATAGGAGCAGTGGGGGCCACCGCGGCCACCGCCAATATCCTGCCCGAGATGTGCTGCCAGGTGGTAAAGCTTTTCAGCGAGGGAAAGATGGAAGAAGCAAAGGCCGTCCAGCAAAGGCTGCTTGAGCCCAACAGCCTGGTTACATTCAAATACGGTATACCGGCACTGAAGGCGGCCATGGACATGCTGGGATACCAGGGCGGTATGCCCAGGCGTCCGTTAAAGACCCTGGCGGTACGTGAAAAAGAATTGGTAAAGGCCGCCCTCGTAAGGTGCGGGGCGCTTCAGGAATAAATTCTCCGTTTTTATATATTGAACGACCTGGGGATGGTAATGCTTTTGAAGGTGTCTATGCAGTAATTATCGGTCATTCCGGATATGTAATCGCACACACCCCTTTCAAGGCCCTCCTCCTCGGCTATCCTTTGATAGAATCCGGGCATTTTGTCCGGGTTCTTTGTGTAATACCCGAAAAGGAACTCGATCACGTGGCTTATGCCCTCCCTTTCCAGCTTGCATGCGGGACCAAAATACACGTTTTGGAACATGAAGTCCCTAAGTCCTACAAGGGCCTCCTGGACCGGCGGGCTGAGCCCTATGGAGTATACCCCCTTCTCTATGAGGGAGGCACTGTGTTCTATCGCATCTTTAACCAGCGTTGAGATTCTTCTTGAATGGGTGTCTCCCAGCACGTCAATATATTCCCGGGGCAGGTCGGCGGGCTTTAATATCCCGGCCCTTATGCTGTCGTCAATGTCGTGCTGCACGTAGGCAATCTTGTCGCTAAGCTTTATAACCTGTCCCTCCAGCGTACCAGCTTCTTTTACTTTTTTACCAAAGCCGCTGTGATAAAGGACTCCGTCCAGCACCTCCCAGGTAAGGTTTAACCCCCGGCCGCTGCTGCCCTCCTCTATTACCGTCAGCACCCTTACACTGTTTTCGTTGTGCCGGAAGCCGCCGGGCATAAGGCGGTCAAGCACCTCTTCCCCGGAATGGGAAAAGGGAGTGTGACCCACATCATGGGCCAGCGCTATGGCCTCTATAAGGTCGGTGTTTAGCCTCAGGGCATTGCCTATGGTCCTGGCAATCTGGCTTACCTCCAGCGTGTGGGTTAGCCTTGTCCTGTAGTGGTCGTTGTCCTGGGATATAAACACCTGGGTCTTGTGCTTGAGCCGGCGGAAGGCTTTGGAATGGATAATCCTGTCCCGGTCCCGCTGGAACTCGGTCCTTACGGGGCATTTCTCTTCCTGCCTTTCCCTGCCCCTGCTCTTCGCCGACGGGCAGGCGTATGGCGGCAGCATTTCCAGTTCGTGCTGTTCCTGCTTTTCCCTTATGTTCATCAAAACCACCTCAAAACGGAACTTCTTCAATACAATAATACACTAAACACGCATCAAAAGAAACCCGCGCATTTAGTGTACTTTTATCCGCAGGCAAACAATAACCTATGACCTTTGTTATTTG
>JAAYEV010000005.1 GCA_012728565.1 Clostridiales bacterium | reverse complement strand
TACAGCTGGAAGATTGTCCATACTATTAATAAAGCAGTTACCAGTGCACCGAATAAACCGCTGTATTCCCTGGTCCGCATGTCCGCATCCTTTTCCTCCAGCAGCCTCTCGGCGTCCTTTACTGTTTCATTTTGGTTATTTTTCTTCTGCTCTTTCATGAAAAACCACACCTTATGTAAGTTATTAATTATTATAAAACAAAACAGGCTATTTTTCTCCAATGGAGCGAATAGCCTGTCCGCGGTACCATCCAAATTTGTTTCTTGATTTCCAATAACGGTATTAACCGGCCGGGCCTACTCTCCTAAGGTTTCAGCCTGCAGCTTGAGGGTGTATTCAACAACCGTAGCTTATGGGCTCTCACCTCTTCCCACTCTCTGTTAAGCATCCGTATTGTTTACTTCTCCCTGTCATCGCCTTTATCATTATTTGAATAAATTACGCCTACTCTACCATATTCCTAAGCCGATGTCAACCATAAAAAAACCTCTCCTCATGTAACATGCGTTACCTATAATCTATACCGGCCTTTGCCGCCTGGGATAACTGGTACTTTCTTTTTATCCTGTATATTCGATTCCCTTTGCGAAAGTAAGCCCCGGTCTGCCTGAAACTAAAGGACACGCCGTACTGGATACACTGTTCCCTGGTGGAAAGCACCCATTCAAAGTCGCACAGCCGGGCGTTTTTTCCGGATTCGCCTCCGCAGGTCACGCTATGTATCCGGTCATTGTACTTTTTAAGATAGGGCCTTATGTCAATGGCCTCCAGCATCGGTTCATGGATTATGGACCGGTACTTTATCGGCAGTTCCAGGAATACCGGCAGCCTTTTATCGGCCATTTCCTGGTTCTCGCAGGTGCAGCAGATATGCACATTTTCATACCCGTCACCCCAGTCGGGTGGAAGGCTTACATAGAACCGTTCAGGCCGCTTTGTAATAAAGAAAAACTGTAGGTCGGAACGCTCCTTTATAAACCTCCAGGCATCTATTCGCCACTCATCCGCTTCCGGGTGGAAAAAGTCGGATGTGAAACAGGTATAAACGATACCGTCGCCGGGCTTAAGCTTATACTCGCCTTTACGGTTTTTCCTTACCGGCAGGTCAAAGGATGATGTCTTGTGAACCACCGAAGCGTCCTTTTCATACTTTGCATCCCGCCTGTATACATAGCAGTTCTTGCAGCCGGCACTGATCTTGGTGCACCCGTGCCAGGGGTTCCAGACTGCCATTGGCGGCCCCTCCTTTCATCAAAGCTACCGTCCTTTTTAATATCATCGCGCCACAATAAAGACACGGGTATGGTTCCCGTATCTTACAGAACATACTATACGCTTCCATCCAGTATTTCATAAAACCTATCCATATCCAGTTTTTTACATGCTCTGCAAGCCTCTCGTACCCCCCTTGCCTGCAGCCGGCCTCGTCAGGACCCGCATCCTCCGGCATCCCGGCGCCCTCTGCAAACAGCGCAGTATCACCGATAAATTCGTTGATTATTATTCCCTTTACCCGCCGGCTTCGTTGGCCTTTCTAACTATGCAGCCGCTTATAGCCCAGGTAGATTAATCCTGTGCACACTACAAGGCCGACTACTGCGGGAAGGAGGACGGACCTGCCTGCTTCTCCCCCGTAGGCAATACTCCATATCATTTTTGCCACGGCAATGAGAGCCATTACTGACAGCCCAAACCATAGATTGCGTTTCCAGAAAGCCGCCGCAAGAACGGTCAGAGAAACAGGTACGAGAAGGGAGATTAGTATCTTTGTCATTCCCCAGCCACCGCTTAGGTATTCCTTTTCCATCTCAAGGAACTGCTTTACCTGTTCGTTAACAACAGCGGGCTTTGGAAACCAGAACATGCTTGTCAAAAGAACAAAAAGCGTTCCCATAATGCCCGTCCAACTCCTCCTGTACGCAAAATAGCAGAAGGGTATAAGAAAGAGCGGCCTTATATACCAGCTCAGTTGGTTTTGGTGGCGCTCATAGGCCCAGTCGAAAAAGGCCCTGTTGGTAAAAGCCAGCACAATTAAAAGTATTGTAAGG
>JAAYEV010000047.1 GCA_012728565.1 Clostridiales bacterium | reverse complement strand
TACATAGCGCTGGCGGAGGAGATTGGCATCGTTGGCATCGGGACCGGCGGGAACTACCAGGAATACGCCACCCGCGAAGAGGTGGCGGTGTGGTTTGCCAATGCCATGAGGCTTCAGCCGGTCTACGGCGCCGAGCAGCAGTACCTATACAACCTCCGGGACTGGCAGTCCATAGGCTTGTCAAACCAGCCCCTTGTGGAGGCGGTGCTGAGGGAGGGCGTAATGCGGGGGGACAACAGGGGCTATTTCAACCCCGCATCAAGGATCAGAAGGTCGGAGATAGCGGTGATGCTCGACGCGGTGGCGGACCGGTTCTACCGCTTTCGCGATTTATCCGCCTACAGCGGCCAGGTGATGCAAAAGGGCACTCTGGACGGGGAGGAGGCCCTTGGCATACAAAACGATGACGGCACCTGGAACGTGGTCGTATTATCCGGCGGTACCGACTTCCCGGTGTTCAGGGGAGGAAATCTTGGCCTTGGAAGCAGCCTGCAGGTGGGGGACCGGGTAAACTATTTAGCCGACGGGGAAGGGGTGCTGTACGCCGAGGTACCTTCCGGCGGCGCAGCGCAGACCCAGACCACCTCCACCAGCGGGTACATACGGACGGTGGACCCGGAAAGAGGCCAGCTATCCATAACCGACTATGACGGAAAAGTGCACACCTACCGGTACTCGGAGAATACCGGTGTAACCATAAACCAGCGCCCGGCAAGGATAAGCGACCTTAAGTTCGGGCTGGAGGTGGCGCTCACCCTAAGGGGTGACCTGGTGGACAGCGTGGAAAGCAGCTATTACACGGCACAGCCCGGGTACATCCCGCCCTCCGGCCGGGTACGGACCGGGCGGGTGACGGGGCTGGAAGACGGTACGCTGGTGCTGGCGCTGGATGGCGGCGGCAGCGAGGAGTTTTTGCTCTCGCCCGATACCATGGTGACAAAGGGGGGCGCCGCGGTGCCCGCCGGCAGCATAAGGCTGGGGGACAGGGTACAGGTCTATACCGACGCGGTGGATACAAATTACGCTTCGCGGATAAATGTTGAGGGCATGCAGCAGCTTATAAGCGACGTGTACCGGGGCACGCTGGAGGCGGTGTACCCCTCCGGCGGGACGCTGGTGCTTACCGGTACTTCAGCCTTTGTAAACGGTGACTGGGAGGACCGGGAAAGGCGCATAACCCTTGAACTGGAACCCGGCGCCGCCATATACTACGGCGGCCGTACGCTGCGGCCCGGCGAGCTGCAGTCCGGGTACCTTGGCGGCACCGCCTATGTCGCGGTTTCCGAAAACTTCGGCAGCAGGAGGGCGGCCGGCGTGGTGCTAAAGAGGGGCAGCGAGCAGCTGTACGGCGGCAAGATTGACGACATAAGCTGGGGCAGCGGCGTTATTGAGCTGAGGGACAGGAACAATATCTCTATGGGTGATTACTCCATAATCCTGTCGGGGGGCAGGATGGTGGACATTACCGCCCTGGACGAGGGTCAAACCGTCACGGTGGTGGCCGACCGGTACGGCGGCGTAAACAACGCCGTGGTGGTGATGCTGGAGGACGTTGACATAACCGGGGACGGGATTTATGTGGGCCGGCTCAACGAGATAAGAACCCGGGAGTTTGATATAAACTACTACAGTCAACTTGAGGATAACGAATGGGACAGGATAAGTTCAAGGAACAGGAACCTTACCTTTGAGTATGACCGGGATACCTATATACTGGACTACAGCGACGGCATAGAACGCATTATTGACGCCGACGACTTTTTCCAGGGTGACTACGCCGACGAGCGTACCTCAAAGTCAAGCAGGGACTATTACGCCTACGTCGTCGCCGACGGCGACAGGGCAAGGGCGATAAGGATAACAAGGGGCAGCGTGACACGGAACGGGTATACCATCGAGAACGACGACCTGGAGGAGATAAGGGTCACCACCGGTGAGATAGATAATGTGGATACCGCCTTCAACATAATTACAATGAACAAGGCAAGCAGCTGGAGCAGTTTCTACCGGAAGTGGGAGCGGGCGGACGCGCAAACCCACGTGAACTACGCCGGCGCACTGGTGATAAGGGACGGAAAGCCCATAGAGGCGGTGGACCTTAGGAAAGGCGAAAGGGTGTACGTGGTAAGAGATGACGCAAGGGGCATAATCATCATTGTCTACTAACCAGGGACAAGGGACAAGGGACGGTTCTTTGTCCCATAATCAGGGGGAAATCAGAAGTACGGCTCTTGCCTGTCATTCCGGGGGCGAAGCCCGGAAAAGCTAAAAATTTCAAGGGGGTCTTGACCGTGAAAAGAAAAATTATATTTACAATAATTGCATTACTGTTAACCCAGGCCACGGCGGCCTTCGCGGCGCCCATAGACTACCCGGGCATAAGCGATGAATACCAGTACAAAGAGGTGCTGTTCATAACCGGGGAGCCGGTGGTTCTGTCCGGCACGGTTAAGGTGACCGAGAAGGAATCCAAGGGCTACATAATAACCGGCATCACCTACAACCTCGAGAACGCCGCCCTGGGCATAAAGCTGAAACGTACCGTCAGCACAAGGACCGCCCTTGAAGTGCGCGAGGACATAGGACAGACGGTGGGCACCACTACCCTGGACAAGTTCAGCGAAAGCATAACCACCCCCGATGCGCGGTACAAGCTTGAGGAGTACATACTGAACGGTTCCCGCATAATCCACAACAAGCCCATAGCCGACTTTTTCTCCGGCAACTGGCAGGGCAAGAAGGTGTACTCGGTGAACAACGGCGATGGCCGGGTAATAATAGAGACGATAGGGCAGGACATTGGTTATGACCACAACTGGGGCAGCGTCACCACCAGCCAGGTGGAAGGCTACGTGGATGCTCAGATGGATGTTGAAATTGACGACGACGTGGAAAAAGTCCGCTGGGACGGGGAGTTTTCCTATACCGTATCCTCTACCACCAGCAAGTACCTTTCGTATATAAAAAATGCGCCGTCCCAGATAAGCTTCGGCGGCGGCTACATGCTGACCGAGGAGCAGGAGAACCTCATTGAATACAGCTACGACCTGCCCCGCATGGACAGTGACGGGCTGCCGCATCCAAGGAACAGGAAAAGGGGCGGCGACAGCCTTGTGCTGAAAACGGTGCCCAAGTACCAGAGGCTGCTTATACCGGAGCTTAAGGACATAGCCGGGCACTGGGCCCAGCACGAGATAGAGGCGCTGTACAGCCTGGGGGTGTTCCCCCATACCTCCGCCTATTTCGGGCCGGCACTGCCCATGCTGCGCTCCGACTTTGCAAGGGCAATCGCGGAAGTTGCGGGGCTGCTGCCAAAGGAAGATACCAAGGCAAGAACACCGGCCCAGCGGCCGCAGTCCGGCGGACAGGCCGGTAACGGTTCCGCAACGGCGGAGAGGACCTTCTCGGATGTAAGCCAAAGCCATCCCGACTATGACTACATAATGGAAGTGGAAAAGCGGGGCATTATCCAGGGCGTCGGCCCGGGCAGGTTTGCGCCGGACGGAGTGCTCACCCGCGCCCAGGCCATTACCATAATGATACGGGCCCTGGGGTTTGAAAACATGGCCCCCAGCCCGGGCTTCAGGACCGGCTTTGCCGATGACCACCAAATACCCGGCTGGGCAATGGATTCGGTGTACGCCGCCCGGGAGATAGGCCTTGTAAACGGCGATGCGTACGGCAACCTTAACCCCAACGAGGTGCTGAGCAGGGCGGAGGCGGCGGCTTTCCTGTACCGTTTTATTAGGTACCTGCAGAGCGACATAAAAAGGGACTACCGCGACCGTATACTTTACTAGACAGCTAAAAAAGGGACACCCCGCAGTGTGTCCCTTTTTCCTTGCGCAGCGGTATGTCCCCTTCCCGCTGAGATATTATCGGTATATTATTTATGTTATGCTTTTTTTAACATTATCCGCGAAAATTCCAGCAGGTCCGTAAGGTGGGTTTCAATGTTCAACGATATGGGACTTGTTCAGGATAATATCATTCTCCATAGACGGAGCCCCTTTCTCTTATCCTTTCCACAATGGGCCTTCGCTGTTCGTTCAGCCTGGCATATTCTTTCAACACCTTCATCTCGTATATCGGCCTTTTTTCCGGGTGCTTACAGTATATAACCTTCCCCGTGCTTACTATCTGCGCCTGCAAGACTGTCGAAGCTTCCGCAAGATTTATAAGGTCCACATCCCTGTCCAACATGCATGCAATTTCCTGCGCTATGACAAAAACCTCGTATTCGTCCGGCGATTCATCGCCCAGGAACGCGATGTCCACGTCACTTTCTTCTGTCATCCCGCCTTTTACGGCAGAGCCAAACAAGTAAACAAGGCAGGGGTCCAGCCTCTCTTTTAGTTTTTTTATAATAAGACTTAGCTGTTTTTCCGAAACCATGTTTTCTGCTCCCGGCACCGTTTTTATTAATTGTATCACCATTCTTGGAATAAATAAACATATCGCATATTTTCCTTGAAGTTAATTGTACTTTTTTGGAGGAAAAAAAAGGATGGTTCTTATGCTTCCAAATAGGGGGTAATATAAATAGCGTGTTAATATGTATTATTTGGATACTTTCAACTTAAAATCAGGAGGCAATAGCAATGAAGGTTATTTTACTTTTTTGTCTGATACTGACCTCAATCTATATAGTATATATACTATATAGATTGAGGCGTAAAAAGATGGTCATTTCTTGACTTTGCTTAATTATAAGGCTTATAATGATAATAATAGATCCGTTTTATTTAGTATATATACTAAATAAAATGGCAAACCTTAATATAAGGAGGTTGGAATTATGGTACCGTTAAATAGATTCCAAATAATGCAGCATATGAAACCAAGAATATCAGATTATTTTAGCAATTTAAACGATAAGATATTCTCTATTAACGATTTGGCAAAAATACTAAACGAAAATAGACAAAGGTGGATATTACCCAAGGTTACATCGAGGAATGATTTTATAAAATTCCTTTTGGACAAGAAAATATTAGAAGAAGTTGAAATAGTATTGCCAAACAGGAAAATGAAGAAATACGTGAAGCATAATGCTTCAATCTATGAACTGGCTCTTAGCATAAATAAAAAGTCATATTTAAGCCATTACACGGCTATGTTTTTTCATTCTCTTACCGAAAATATCCCTAAAGTAATATACACAAATACCGAACAGGTAAAGAAAAACAATAGCAAAGCAAATACCGGTGGTGTTTTAAACCAGGAGAGCATTGATAATGCATTTAATAGACCAATGAGACAAACAAATCAAATTGCAAAAATAAACAACTATAGTGTATATATGCTAAATGGAAAGAATGTGGACAGGATTGGAGTCACCGAATATAACTACAACGGTACAGTCATGCCGATTTCAGATATAGAGAGAACGCTAATAGATATTACAGTAAGGCCGGGGTACTCGGGGGGTGTCAGGGAAGTGCTTAATGCTTATGTAGCTGCAAGGGATAGATTTTCAGTGAACAGATTGATAGCGATGCTTAAAAAAATGGGTTATATTTATCCATATCATCAGGCTATAGGTTTCTACTTAGAAAAAGCCGGATTTGGTAATAACGTATTAAGATTAGTAGAAAAATTAGAAATGAAGTATGATTTTTACCTGACATACCAGATGAAAGAAACAGAGTATTCTTCTAGATGGAGATTATTTTATCCAAAGGGACTGTAAAGCTTTTGTCTTTTCTACAACATAATCGAAATAATAGTCAAAATCCTCTATATCATGCGCTATCGTGTCTTTGACTGAAAAAAAGTCGTCTTTGTGAAATTCACGAGTCTGTTCAATTTTACCTATTAATTCTAGAGGGACCTTTTTTACAGCAAAAATCCTTTCTAAAATGTACAAATTATCTTTATCCGCAATATCAATAGGAGGCCGATAGTTACTTAATATTGTATAGATATCATAAAAGTCTCTAGCTCTCGGTCTTCTATTTGTTTGTACTATTTGTGTATATTCTTCCATCTGTTGGCAGATAGCTCGCAGTTTTTCATAGACGATTGCAATAGGTGTATAAACATATATTGTATAACCTTCCAAGTCAACTTCTTTTTTACTTTTACAGTATTCATATTTACTAATTTCAACTTTAAAAGTTTTAACATTATTTCTGCCTACTACAATTGCATTTCTCCTCATACTATCTAAATTATTTTTCATGTTATCATATTTTTCAGATTCAATGACTTTGAATTCCAAAACGTATCCACCCCAAAAATCTTTCTTTTCAGTAGAAATGACTAACGGTTTTGGGGATAAAGATACGTCAAATATGCAAAGCCCTTCTTCAGCAAAGGTTTTGTCAAGAGCAGTCTTAAGTTTGTTTTTTATGTTTTCCATGTTCTCTTCGCCAAAATCTTCTTCCATGGAAACATCAATATCTATAGATGCCCTGGAATTGATATCATATACAAGGTTTAAAGCGCTTCCTCCTTTCAGAACAAATATGTCCATCAGCGTATCATCCGAAAACAATGAAATTACTGCCAATTTACGGATTTTTTCCAACTGTGCCACGTTCATACGTTGGGTACCTCCATATCTCTTACAGTATAAAACTAACTATGAAGATTATACCATTAACGGATATGGAATGCCAAATCAAGGCGGCCTGCCAAAACGGTATCGATAATCCCATTTTGCTCAAGTATATCAAAGGCGTCCCTGGTACTCTGGGGAAGGCTTAATTGTATCACCATTCTTGGAATAAATAAACATATCACATATTTTCCTTGAAGGTAATTGTACTTTTTTGTTGAATACTGAAAGGGGAACATTTCGTGCAGCATGTCGTCATTAATAAATGGCTCAAAAAATTTTTTGAACCGGACGCTGCCAACCGCCGACTACCAACTGTTTTATTATTAGGAGGCTTAACAAAAATGACAAAAAGAAAAACAACACTTGTAACCACCCTTGTCCTTGCAGTCCTAATGGCCGCGCTAACCCTTGCGCCGGCAGCCCTTGCCGCGCAAGAACCGCAGCCGGGAAAGAGCCTGGAAGAGCAGATGGATTTCCTAGAGCTCCTTATAAAAGCCGTGGACGGGCTGTACTATGAAGACGTGGACATCCAGGACCTTATAGACGGCGCCTACAAGGGAGTGTTCAACAAGCTGGACCCCTACAGCGTATACTACACCGAAGAGGAATACGAGGAATTCGACCTGGAGGTAACCGGCACCTTCAGCGGCATAGGAGTCCAGATAGCGGTAAGGGACGGTCATATAACCGTAATAGCCCCCTTGGACGACACCCCGGCCCACCGGGCAGGCATAAGGGCGGGGGACAGGATTGTTTTTGTGGACGACACCGATGTGCGGGAGATATCCATTGACAAGGTTGCCAGGATGCTGAGGGGCGAGGCCGGGACAAAGGTGAGGGTCGGCATACTGAGGGAAGGGCAGCCGGCGGTTATATATTTCGAGCTAACCCGTGAAACAATCGAGGTAAACCCGGTTAAATACGAGGTATTGGAAGGCGGCATTGGATACATAAGGCTCAGCGAATTCAACGAACACGCCGGGCAGCACGTGGACGAGGCCCTGGCGCATTTCGACGGGCTGGGCATAAGGGACATAATCCTTGACCTTCGTGACAACCCCGGCGGCATGGTGGACCAGTCGGTGAAGGTGGCAAGCAAATTTGTGCCGGAAGGGCCGGTGGTGCATATAGACCGGCGGACCGCACCCAGGCAGACCCTTAACTCCGACCTTAAGAATCCCAAATATAACCTTGTGGTACTTGTAAACGGCGGCAGCGCCAGCGCCTCCGAGATAGTGGCGGGGGCGGTGCAGGACACCGGGGCCGGCACCCTTATAGGTACCCAGACCTTCGGGAAGGGTACCGTGCAGCAGGTACTCCCGCTCAAAAACGGGAGCCGTATAAAACTTACCATAGCGAAATACTTAACCCCCAACGACAGGGTGATAGACGGCGTGGGCATAACCCCCGACATTGTGGTGGAAAACCCGGCGCCGGAGGGCAAGTACGGCCAGGACCTTGCCCCGGTAAAGGGGGACAGGAAGCTTTCAGTAAATATGGTGGGCCTTGACGTTTTGGGCGCCGAGCAGCGCCTTGACGAAATGGGCTACGGCCCCGGCGAAGTGGACGGGGTGTTTGACACCGCCCTTGAGCAGGCGGTCGCGAGATTCCAGTCGGATACAGGCCTGTACCCCTACGGCGTGCTGGACTTTACCACCCAAAAGAGGCTGCTTGCCGAGCACCGGCTCTACATCGAGAAAAACACGCCGGACCTGCAGCTCGAAAAGGCCGTGGAAATTTTAAAATCCAAGCGCTAAATATTAAGAAGGGTATCCCCATCGCCGGGATACCCTTCACCAATTGCAGGAAGAATAATAGAAGGGCTATTATCGATGTCAACTACCTTGACCTACCCGCAAGGGTGTCGATATAATTATATAGTTGGTACATTAATTAAGAAAAACATGGAGGTATCATTGTGGCTACAAAGTACATATTTGTCACCGGAGGAGTAGTATCATCACTGGGTAAAGGCATAACCGCCGCTTCCTTGGGCCGGCTTCTAAAAAACCGCGGTCTTAGGGTGAGCATGCAAAAGTTTGACCCCTACATAAACGTGGACCCCGGCACCATGAGCCCCTACCAGCACGGCGAGGTCTTTGTCACCGAGGACGGTGCCGAGACCGACCTGGACCTTGGGCATTACGAGAGGTTTATAGACATAAACCTTACAAAGGACAGCAGCCTCACCGCCGGGAAAATCTACTGGTCGGTGCTGAACAAGGAAAGAAGAGGGGACTATTTGGGCGGCACGGTGCAGGTAATCCCCCACGTTACCAACGAGATAAAGGAACGCATCCGCAAGCTGGCCAAGGACGGCAGCGTCGATGTGGTTATAACCGAGATAGGCGGCACGGTGGGCGACATAGAAAGCCTGCCCTTTCTCGAGGCTATAAGGCAGTTTCGGCACGACGCCGGCCGCGGCAATGTGCTGTATATCCATGTCACGCTGGTGCCGTACCTCAGCAGGGCGGGGGAGCTTAAGACCAAGCCCACCCAGCACAGCGTAAAGGAGCTTCGCAGCATAGGTATACAACCCGACATAATAGTTTGCCGCACCGAAAAACCGCTCAACCGCGACATAAAGGAAAAAATAGCCCTCTTTTGCAACGTTGAGCCGGAGGCGGTGGTGCAAAACCCCGACGTTGGCACCATATACGACGTACCCCTTCTGCTTGAAAAGGAAGGGCTGGACGACCTGGTGGTGGAAATGCTGGGTCTTGAAAACTGCCCGCAGCCCGATATGACCGAATGGGAAGGGCTTGTGGAAAGGATGAATAATCCAAGGCACAGCGTTAAGATAGCGCTGGTGGGCAAATACGTGGAACTGCACGATGCATACCTTTCGGTGGCGGAGGCCCTATGCCACGGGGCCATAGCCAACGATGCCTCCCTTGAAATAAAATGGGTACAATCCGCCGATGTGACCAAAGCAAACGTTGCGGAGATACTTCGCGACGCCGACGGTATACTGGTCCCCGGCGGTTTCGGCGACCGGGGCGTGGAAGGAAAACTGCACGCGATTAGGTATGCCAGGGAAAACAACGTCCCGCTTTTGGGGATCTGCCTCGGCATGCAGCTTGCGGTGGTGGAGTTTGCCCGGAACGTTATGGGGTACAAGGTAGCCAACAGCACCGAGTTTGACCCCGACACCCCTTACCCGGTAATAGACCTTATGCCGGACCAAAAAGACGTGAAAGGCCTTGGCGGCACAATGCGGCTGGGGGGCTACCCCTGCGAACTGGTGAAAGGGACAAGGGCCCATGAAGCCTACGGCCAGGAGCTGGTGCACGAGCGGCACAGGCACCGCCACGAGTTCAACAACCGGTACCGCGAAGTCCTGGCCGAAAAAGGGCTTGTTATAAGCGGGGTCTCGCCGGACGGAAGACTGGTGGAGATGGTGGAGCTTAAGGACCACCCGTGGTTTGTGGGCTGCCAGTTCCACCCCGAGTTCAAGTCAAGGCCAAACCGGCCCCACCCGCTCTTTAGCAGCCTTATTAAAGCCGCCATTCAGAATAAAAGATAAACCAAACCGGGGAATCCCTCCCCGGTTTTATTATCAAGAAAAAATGCAGCCTATCACGGCAAAGGGCAAGGAAATATTTATGTAGTTGTATTAATATGGATATGATACAATATAGGCAAATAGTTTTATTCAAAGCAAGAGAAGGTGAGGGTTTTGGAAAAACAAGATTTTATTGACTTTTGGGTTGAAACAGCCGAAAGTGATTACGTAACTATGCAAAACTTATATGCAAGCAAAGACTATCACTGGTCTTTGTTTTTGGGTCATCTGGTAATTGAAAAGCTGCTTAAGGCATTATACATAAAAAATATTGATACTGATGTTCCGAGAACACACGACTTGTTAAGGCTAGCTGAAAATGCAAAACTTGAGATTACTGAAGAACAAAAAGATATTCTAGACCTTATAAGTACGTTCAATATTAGTGCCAGGTATCCTGATTACAAGCACAGTTTTTATAAAAAATGTGATTATAGTTTTACTACACAGAATATAGAAAAGATAAAGGAGTTGAGGCAATGGCTTCTTTCAATGATATAGAGACAATAAAGTCAATTGCAGAACGATTTGCCTTATTACTAAAGGATGAAATGAACATTGACAGTGTCTATTTGTATGGTTCGGCTGTTAATGGAGGTAGTACAAAGGACAGCGATATAGATATAGCTGTTATCAGTAATGATTTTACAGGTGATCGTGTAGAAGACATTTTCAAGTTGATGAAAATCAGGAGAAAAGTGGACAATCGGATTGAGCCACACCCTTTTAGAGGTAGTGAATTTGATTGTTCCAACCCTTTTGTCAAAGAAATATTAACAAAAGGAATAAAAATAATGTAGATACCATAAAAAGACAAACCGGGGACATCCTCCCCGGTTTTTCCTTCACCTATGCAGCCTATTGCGGCAAAGGGGCGGCAGCTGCCTTGTGTTAATATTACCCTTCATGTATTATATTAGTATACAGCCGATGAAGATTGACAGGAAAGGGAGCTGATTAGTTGAATGCGCTGAAACAAAAATTCAAGGACGTCGTATTTGCAGTATTGCCCGTTACAATTATCCTCCTTATACTGAACTACACCATAGCCCCTATAGGCAGGGAACTGGTCTGGCGCTTTATAGTGGGAGCCGTTTTTATAATACTAGGGCTGGGGATATTTCTATTCGGCGCGGACCTGGCCATTCAGCCCATCGGCCAGCACATGGGCTCGTCCATTACGAGGAAAAGGAGCCTGC
>JAAYEV010000046.1 GCA_012728565.1 Clostridiales bacterium | reverse complement strand
GCCTGCTTAACCTCTGAGACCGATGCCTTAGTTAGCTCATAAGCGATAGGAAACTCATAATCGGCATCTACTATCAGGTGCAATCTATAGCCAAACCATTTCACTACTTTTGACCAGGCTGTCCCATCCTCCCGGACACCTTTATACTCTTTTTTGCTCCAGTCAGCATCCAGATCACGACGACCATCCTTTGTCTTGGTTTTGTTTTCTCCCTTCGAAAGGGAGGAGATTGCTTTACCGTCTATGGCTAAATTCGTACCGAATGATGGCAACAAGTTTTCTAATTCATCTACCAGTTTATCGAATATGTTGTGGACCAGCTTTTCTTCTCTTAATAGATTGTTTAAAAACCTGGTATACACATATGCCCTCGGTACTTTGCCGTTGCGAAAACCGCACATAAAACGTAACTGACCATTCCTTGATAATTCACGACGTAAACTCTCTACGGTGGGATGCTGGTACACTATTCCGGCTATGATGGAATTCCACATTGCCCTTACAGGATAATCATCACGACCGTTTTTCCTTTCTCTTTCTAGGCTTTGCATAAGTTCTTCATCGGGCATATACTCAAGAACTAAACGCAATCTTTCCAAATCACCTAAATTTTCAATTTCACTCCATACAAAAAGTGTTTGTTGTGGTATAATAGCCATTGAAAAGCTCCTTTCTTCAGTGTTTTTAGTTGTTTCTACACCTACTATTATACACTAAAGAAACGGGGCTTTTTTGCATTCTAAGCCATTTTACCGTACTTCTGCCAGTATGGGGTGGATTTTTGGGCTTCCTGTTATACACAGCCTTCAAACATGCATAACACCGTCCTATTTTGGGAGAAAGTTATTTTTCCCCTAGCCTTTATCCATTGCCTTTACTCGTTTTGCTGACATCGCAATTGGCTCGAGGTAAATGTCTTATGTTTTGCCCGCTTGCCGCTTTTTTTGTTTTACGGATTAGGACCGTCCTGCCCGCTGCTCTTACCCCTATATGTATAGTATTTCTAATTTGTCAAAAAAAATCGGTTTGATCATGCCCATGCCGCAAAAACGCCGGTTTTTTAAGAAGATGGCCGTCGGAAATCTCCTTATTCAGTAAAATCCGTTGCAACCGGCAGTTTTTAACATTATAATATAATTAACCTGAATACTGCGAGGGAGTGATGAAATGAAGGATACAATATTCGATGAGTTTCAAAACTCTGTTCCCCAATTGCTTATTAGGCATAAAAGCATACTGGATGTAATGACCAAGTATCAGGAATCAAATGCAAGGGTAAACAGGGCGCTGGCCAAGGCGGTAACCAACTGCGGCTGCCTTAAGATAGACGCAAAAAAACAGCGCACTCCCAGCGATACATCGCTTAGGGAACTGCCGGAGTACATGGATTCCCATATCAGGGGCGTCCTTTGCGAAAGCTGCAGGGATGTCATTGAAACCGAGCTCGGGGCAAACCTGTTCTACATAGCCGCCGTCTGCAGCCTTTTGGATATGGACATGTACAACGTGATGCTTAAGGAATATAAAAAGATCAAAACCCTTGGTATATATAGTATGCTTTAGAGAGATGAAAACGTCACTTCCCGGATGAATACAAAAAACCCCGCCTTCGAAACGGGGTTTTTATATTTCCCAAGGCAAAAAGGCCGGAGGGGACCGTCAGCTTTCCAGGGCGGCGTCGATAGCCTCCGCAAGGTTTGTCACCCCGGTTATCCGGGTTTCGCTTGAATCAACCTGCTTCATGTTGTCCCTCGGTATGATGCAGTGGCCGAAACCCAGTTTGGCCGCCTCGGCAACCCTCCTGTCTATGGAGTTTACCGCCCGCACTTCTCCCGTAAGGCCTACTTCGCCTATAACCACCGCGGTCTTGTCAACCGGCGTATTCCTAAAACTGGAGGCGACTGCCACCACAATGCCCAGGTCCACCGCCGGTTCGTCTATTTTCAATCCTCCCACCACGTTAACAAAGGCATCCTGACCCTGGAGCTGCATCCCCAGCCTTTTTTCCATCACTGCCATAAGCATGGACAGCCTGTTGTAATCGATACCGGTTGCCATCCTCCGGGGCATACCCAGGTTGGATAGGCTTACCAGCGCCTGAAGCTCCACCAGCATTGGCCGGGTCCCTTCCACGCTGCATACCACCACGGTACCCGGGACCCCCGCCGGCCTTCCTTCCAGCATGAACTCCGACGGGTTTGCCACCTCCACCAGTCCCTTGTCTTTCATTTCAAAAACCCCGATTTCATTGGTGGAGCCAAACCGGTTCTTTACCGACCGTATCACCCTGTAGCTGTGATACCTCTCCCCCTCGAAGTACAGCACCGTATCCACCATATGCTCCAGGACCCTGGGTCCTGCAATGGCCCCCTGTTTGGTCACATGTCCTATGATAAAGGTGGGGATGGCCATGGACTTTGCCGTTTGAAGCAGCCTTGCGGTAACTTCCCTTACCTGGCTGACGCTGCCGGGGGCGGATGAAATCTCCGGCGTATATACCGTTTGGATGGAATCCACGATTATCATATCCGGGGTTATCCGTTTTACCTGGTCCAGTATAATATCAATATCCGTTTCGCCGAGTATAAGTATGTTCCCGCTGCTTATACCCAGCCTTTCTCCCCTTATTTTAACCTGTTTTACCGATTCCTCCCCGGATACATACAGGACCCTCTGCCGCGGAGAAACGTTTCCCGCCAGCTGAAGGAGAAGGGTTGACTTGCCGATACCCGGGTCGCCGCCCACCAGCACCAGCGACCCCCTGACTATGCCTCCTCCCAGCACCCTATCCAGTTCCTCCATGCCGGTGGAATTCCTTGTTTCTTTTGAGAGGTCGATTTGGTCCATGGCAACCGGCCTGCTGCCTTCCCGGCCGGCGGCTGTCCCCCGCCGGTCGGTTCTGTTCAAAACCTCCTCCGCCATGGTGTTCCATTCGCCGCATCCCGGACATCTTCCCATCCACTTCGGGCTCTCGTACCCGCAGTGCTGACATATAAACACGCTTTTTACCCTGGCCATGTTCCATCCCCTTTACTTTTTTCGGGCTGTCTATTTACGCGTTAGGACTATTTCCCCGTCCTTGGCGTCCACCATTACGGTGTCCCCTTCCTTTACTTTTCCGCTTAACATCTCCTCCGACAGCCTGTCCTCTATCATGTTCTGTATGGCTCTGCGAAGCGGCCTTGCCCCGTACATCGGGTCGAAGCCTTCCTTGGCAATAAGCTGCTTGGCTTGGTCGGTTACCTCAAGGCTTATCTGCAGGTCTTCCACTCTTTTGGAAAGTTCCGCAAGCATTAGGTCGACTATCTTGATTATATGGTCTTCTTCAAGCTGGTGGAATACTATTGTTTCATCCACACGGTTAAGGAATTCCGGCCGGAAGGTCTTTTTCAGCTCTTCCATTATGCCTTCCTTCATTTTCTGGTATTCGTCCTTTTTCACATCTTCTCCTGCATCGGTAAAACCAAGCCTCTTTTGCTTCCTTATGGTATGGGCCCCCACGTTTGAGGTCATTATCACCACGGTATTTTTAAAGTCCACTGTCCTGCCCTTTGAATCCGTTAGCCTGCCGTCCTCCAGTATTTGAAGCAGTATATTGAACACGTCGGGGTGGGCCTTTTCGATCTCGTCCAGCAGTATTACCGAATAGGGCTTTCGGCGTACCTTTTCGGTGAGCTGGCCTCCTTCTTCGTACCCGACATACCCCGGAGGTGAGCCCACCAGCCTTGATACCGAATGCTTCTCCATGTACTCCGACATGTCTATCCTTATGGTGGCATCCTCATCCCCGAACAAGGCCTCGGCCAAGGCCCTGGAAAGCTCGGTTTTGCCTACCCCTGTAGGACCCAGGAATATG
>JAAYEV010000045.1 GCA_012728565.1 Clostridiales bacterium | reverse complement strand
CACCGGCATCAGCAGGGCAAACAACATCAAAACGGCACCGTCTTCTTTTTTAAAAAATTTGCGCATGCCGATACCTCCTCATTCCACCCGCATGGTAAGGTTTCCCGTCACCCACTTGGGGGTGCCGGTAATCTTATTTATAATAGGTATGTTTATATCCACCGGGTACTTCACCGTAACCGACACCTCGTGGCTGCTGGTCCTTTCAACCTCCGGGTCGATATCCACCACCAGCTTGGCATCGTCAAGGAACAGCGTGGCCTGTTTTACCTGTTCTATTATGGCGGTGTCGTCGGCGCCCAGCGCCGCCACCCGTGCGCCCTCCCGGGCACCGAAGTTCACCAAAAGCAGGGCGCTGCCCAGCCTGGAAAACTCCAGTATCCCGGCGATAATAAGGAGCAGTACCGGCAGCGACACCGAAAACTCCACCATGGACTGGCCCTTTTCATTTCGCAAAAAGCTCTTAAACATATCCCATCACCCTTAAGCCCAGGGCAAGACTCGTCCCCAGGGATATGGCTACGGCGTAGGGGAAGGTGTCCTGCCCGTCATGGTCCCGGAGGTAGTAGAATGACCGGGTAAAAAGGAACATTCCCAGGTTCTGCATGAGGGAGCCCGCTTTTTTGTGCCTTATAAGCAGGTAAAGGGAAATAGCTCCCCCCACCACCGCCGTGCAGAGGATGGCATGAACGGCGAACCGCCAGCCGCCGAAGGCGCCGATTATGCCGGTCAGCTTCGCGTCCCCGGCCCCCATCCATCCCAGCAGGTAGGGGACGAAAAATAGCGCGGTACCGGCGGCAAGGCCCTTCAGGGAGTCAAGCAGCCCGCCTGGGCCGCCTTCATGGGCGTTAAGCAGCAGGGCCATGATAAGGCCCAGAAGCAGCACCGAGTTGTGGATTTTTCGCTCCTTTATGTCGGTTATTGTACATATTGTAAGGATGCTGAGAAGCAGAATGTATTTCATCAGGAATACCTCCCTGTATTTCTAAAAAAAAGTCCTGCCGTGTGGCCAAGCAGGACAAGGGGGAATTGTTTACGAGGCAGGAACTGTGACGCCTTTTAATTCATCGGTGGAATCTTCAAATATTCGCACCAATTCTTCTCTGAAGGCAATTAGAACTCCGATAAGGACTAGTGCTACTACTCCAATAATCACCGCGTACTCGGTCGAAGCCTGGCCCCTTTCATCCGCCAGGAAGTTTTTCACGATTCTAAGCATTACCGCTACACTCCTTTCATTTTGGGGTTGGTGATTAATATAATACCACCGGCGGGAAGCCGCCGGCATCGGCCTTTCGACCTATTTTGACACTTTTCGGTCTCATTTTGGACATGGTCCAAAGGTCCTATAAAAAAATAGGACCCGTCCCACAGGGACGAAATCCCGAAAAACCTCAAACCCCTTTATCCTTAGTTATATTATATTCCGTTTCATTGCCACTACACAGGCCTCGGTTCTATCCGTCGCATCCAGCTTCCGCAGTATGCTGGTCACGTGGTTTTTTACCGTTTTTTCGCTTATAAAAAGCTCCTCGGCTATTTCCCTGTTGGTCTTGCCTTTAGACACCAGGCTCAGCACCTCGGTTTCTCTTTCGGACAGCGGGGATGCGTCCCTTACCTCCGCCTGCTGCGCGAAGCTGGTGTACCGGTCTATAAGCCCGGTGGCCACCGCCGGGTCTATGTATGCCTTGCCCTCATATACGCCCCTTATTATCCTTGCAAGGCTTTCCAGGTCGGTGTTCTTCAGTATGTACCCCTTCGCCCCCGCAGCCAAAGCCTCGGT
This sequence comes from Clostridiales bacterium, assembly GCA_012728565.1. Classification (GTDB taxonomy): domain Bacteria; phylum Bacillota; class Clostridia; order Ch29; family Ch29; genus JAAYEV01. Next base: position 1,464 of record JAAYEV010000045.1, on the reverse strand, counting down.
TATCCTGTCAATCTCCTCGCACACCGTCAGCGCGATAACCTTTGCACCGGTGTCGCACTCCTTTATCCTCCTGCAGGCCTCTATACCGTCCATGTCCGGCATGTTAAGGTCCATAAGCACTATGTCCGGCCTGTGGGTTTTTACAAGGTCAATCGCTTCCCTGCCGTTGGAGCCCTCGGCGACAACCCTGAAGTCGCTGATCATTTCAATAAGCTTTATAAGGCCCTGCCTCACAATGGCATGGTCGTCCACAATCATCAGCCTTATTGCACCCATAATCCCCCTCCTTTTACCCTTAATGCAGTAAACCGGGCACCGCGCCTGCATAAGCCCGCGCCGTAGGCGAAAACCCCGCCCTACCCAATGGGAATCTCTATGTAGAAAGAGGTGCCCTTACCCCTGGCAGAATCAATACTTATGTTCCCTTCCATCAGGTTAACCCTTTCGGTTATCCCCTTCAGCCCGAAATGCTTTGTATAGTCCACCTCGTCCGGGTTAAAGCCTATACCGTTGTCTTTCACCCTTACCTCCAAGACAAGTGGCGATATGTTGAAACTAATTTCGATGGTATCCGCCCCCGAGTGCTTGCGCGCATTGTTCAGTATCTCCTGGATTATCCTATATACGGAAATCTCGTGGGTGTCGTCAAAACGCCTGTCACAGCCGGTATGCCGCACCACAACCTTTATGCCCGTCCTCTTTTCAAAGTCCTCGCAGTACTTGCTCACCGCGTATACAAGTCCAAGGTCGTCAAGGTGCATGGGTCTTAGGTTGAATATAATCCTTCTTATATCCTCCAGGCTGTTGTTTGCCGTCGCCACCAGCCCCTCCAGCTCTTCCAAAAGGTCCGGCCTTTCGATACCAAGCTGCTTGCATATCTCCGCCCGTATCACCACGTTGGAAATGGCCTGGGCCGGCCCGTCGTGGATGTCCCTGGCTATCGCCTTTCGTTCTTCCTCCTGCGCCCTTATTATTGCAATCACCATATCGTCCTTACCCTGCAGTTTTTTTACATACCCTGACATGTTCTTCAGGCTTTGGGCGAGGTATTCAATAACCTCGGTAATCTGGGCCGACAGGCTCTTTGCCCGCTCCGCGGTGGCGGAAAGTTTCCTGTATCTAAGGGTCAGCTTGTCCCGCTCCTGCCGAAGCTTTCTTTCCTGCTGCTGCAGCTCCTGATAGCGGTCCCTCAACTCCATCGCCGCTTTGTAGGCGTCTTTCATTTCCTTTTCACCATAGACATGGAAGTCCCTGTTGGTTATGAAAAGCTCGTACCGGGCCAGCTTTTCCTTGTACTGGAAGCTGTCCACTTTTTTAATAATTTGGTTTACCTTTTGGCTTATTTCCTGGAGGTCGTTTTTCAGTTTCTCGCACTCGTCGCTTACCTGCCTGCTTATTTCGTCTATTTCACCCTTGCCTTCCTGTATCTTTTGTATGGTTGAGTTTAGTATGGCATCCAACGTT
>JAAYEV010000044.1 GCA_012728565.1 Clostridiales bacterium | reverse complement strand
GCCTTGACAGGGTTTACGTGATAATCTGGACCACAACGCCCTGGACACTGCCGGCCAACCTGGCCATAGCCCTGAACGCTGAGCTGGAATACGTCCTTGTTGAGATGGGGGATTCCTACTTCGTGGTGGCAAAGGATAAGGCCGATGAGGTAAGGGAGCTGGGAGGCTATGACCAATACAAGGTACTGGCCGAATTCACCGGCCGGCAGCTTGAGGGAATTAAATGCAAGCATCCGTTTATCGACAGGGATTCGGTAATAATACTGGGGGACCACGTCACGCTGGAGCAGGGTACCGGCTGTGTCCATACCGCACCGGGTCACGGTGAGGAAGACTTTGTGATTGGCATGCAGTACAAGCTGCCGGTACTGAACCCGGTGGACGACAAGGGTTACTTTACCGAAGAGGCGGGCAAGTACCAGGGAATGTACTACGAGAAGGCAAACGACGTAATTGTTAAGGACTTGGTAGAATCGGGAGCCATGTTTGCCAATTCCACCATGATGCATTCCTACCCACACTGCTGGCGGTGCAAGGGTCCGGTAATATTCCGGGCCACCGAGCAGTGGTTTGCTTCGGTGGAGGGCTTTAGGGAAGAGGCCCTTAAGGCTATCAAGGAAGTAAAATGGATTCCCCCCTGGGGCGAGGAAAGAATCAGCAACATGGTAAGGGACAGGGCGGACTGGTGCATTTCAAGACAGAGGGTCTGGGGAGTGCCCATTCCGATATTCTACTGCACCAAGTGCGGGAAATACCTGATAAACGACGATACCATAAACGCGGTGAAAGAACTGTTTGCAAAGGAAGGCTCCAATGCATGGTTTGAAAAAAGTGCTGAAGAAATACTGCCCGAGGGTATAAAGTGCGATGACTGCGGTGGCGGCGGTTTCAGGAAGGAAACCGATATAATGGACGTATGGTTTGATTCCGGCTCCAGCCATGCCGCAGTGCTGGAGACCTGGCCGGGCCTTGAATGGCCGTCCACGATGTACCTGGAGGGAAGCGACCAGCACAGGGGTTGGTTCCAGTCGTCGCTGCTTACCGCGGTAGCCACCCGGGGAAGGGCACCCTACAGGGAAGTGCTGACCCACGGTTTCGTGGTGGACGGTGAAGGCCGAAAGATGTCCAAGTCGCTGGGTAACGGCATAGACCCGATGGAAGTGATAGAAGAATACGGTGCGGATATACTGAGGCTGTGGGCTGCGTCCGCCGATTACAAGACGGATATAAGGATATCCCCCAAGATACTGAAACAGCTGACCGAAATATACAGGAAAATAAGAAACACCGCCCGGTTCATGCTGGGCAACCTGTACGACTTTGACCCGGAAAAGGATGCCGTAGAGTACCAAGACCTGCTTGACCTGGACAGGTGGGCGCTGCACAGGGGCCAAAAGCTGCTGGAAAAGGTGGTCAGGGCGTACAGGGACTACGAGTTCCATATACTGTTTTACGCGATACACCATTTCTGCGTGGTGGATATGAGCAACTTCTACCTGGACGTGATAAAAGACAGGCTTTATACCTACAGGGCCGATTCCAGGGAAAGAAGGGCGGCCCAGACGGTAATGTTCAAGCTGCTCTCCGACCTTGTCAGGCTTATTGCGCCGGTGCTTTCCTTCACGGCGGAAGAGATATGGCAGTATATGCCCGGTGACCCATCCAAGCGGGAAGTAAGCGTTCAGTTGGAAGAGTTTCCCGAGGTTAACGGTGAGTACATCGACAATGAGCTGGAGGAAAAATACCAGAGGATACTGGATGTAAGGTACGAGGTGAGCAGGGCCCTTGAAAGGGCAAGGACCGACAAGGTGATAGGCCATTCGCTGGATGCGAGGGTGGACCTGTACGTTGACCAGGATTTGTATGACTTCCTGAAACCGCTGGAACAAGAACTGCCGTTCCTGTTCATAACATCCCAGGTGCGGGTCAACCCGCCGGGAACCGACGCCGGCCCGGACGCGGTGCAGGGGGAAGAGCTCAAAAACCTAAGCGTCGTGGTGGCCCAGGCCGAGGGACAAAAATGCGAGCGGTGCTGGAATTACAGCACCACGGTGGGAACGCTGGCCGAGCACCCGGCCATATGCAAACGGTGCGCGGGAAATATTGAATAGCACAGGCGCCGGTTGCTGGAGCCATAATAAAACTTACCTGCTGCGAAAAAGACAGTGTTTGGCATGCAAAAAAGGAAGCCCTCGGGCTTCTTTTTTTGCATGGGCGTGTACTCTTAAAGCCTAAGCGGTCTTGCCTTTAATCCGGGCGAAAGGCCGCTTCTTTGGCTGCGTATTAGTTTATGGGAGGATGGGAAAATTAATCTACGGGGGGATGGGGCGTGGATAACGAGGGCAAACAGGTGAAAAAGCTAAGCAGCAGGATACAGCAGCTTTCCATCAGCCTTGAAAAAGCAAAGATAATGGAATACGTGAACCTGATGGAAGACCCGAAACGGCTGCTTGTCTTAAACTTTGCAGCCGGGCTTGCCAGGGGTCTTGGCATGGCGGTGGGCTTTTCAATTCTTGGGGCGGTAGCCATACTTATATTAAGAAGGCTGGTTGTTTTAAACCTGCCCCTTATCGGGGATTATATAGCGGAACTTATAAAACTGGTTAACAGGAGCATGTAACAAAAGGAGGATAACCATGGACCAGCAAAAAATTGAAAGCTTTAAAAGGACCCTTGAACAGAAAAAAAGGGACGCACAAAAAACCCTTAGCCAAATTGAAAACAATGAGTTCAATGATGCCCAGGCGGAATACACAAGCGAGTTGTCGGTTTATGATAACCATCCTGCGGATATTGCAACCGAAACCTACGAGATGGAAAAAAACATGGCCCTTAGGAAACAAAGCCTGCACAGGATCAATCAAATTGACCAGGCCCTTGAGCGAATAGAAAGGGGCGATTACGGCAGATGCGCCCTGTGCGGCGAAGAGATTGGTGCCGAGCGGCTGGAGATTCAGCCCGAGGCCGATACCTGCCTGGAGTGTTCAGAGAGCGCCAGGCTCCCCCGGGAAAGGATTATGGAGGGCAGGCCGGTGGAGGAAGAGACGCTGAACTACCCTTACAACCGTGAAAGAAGCGGCAAGGACCAGCGGGCCATATTCGACGGGGAGGACAGCTGGCAGGCGGTGGCGCGGTATAACAGGAGGGAGGACGACCCCAGCAGCCAGACCGGGGACGACCAGGGCATATGGGACGACCTTCCCGCCGGGCTGGTGGAGGATATTGATGCGATAAGCAGCCGCTACTATAAGAAACAGCTCCCGGAAGATAACGACGGATAACCTGTTTTAAGCCGCCGGGGTTTGTGGTAAAATCATAATGTTACCAACTAAACCTTCAGGAGGTATTTCATGACGTGGATTATTATAATATCGGCTATTGCGGCGGACAGGGTATCAAAGGTTATCTGCCGGCAGTACCTGAGACCGCTTGGGTCGATACCGGTAATTAAAGGGGTATTTCACCTGACCTACGTGGAAAACACCGGGGCGGCCTTCGGCATGCTTCAGGGCAATACGTGGTTTTTGATATTGACCAGTGTCCTGGTATCGGCCGTGGTGGCCTACCTGATATGGAAGGTAAAACCCGAAAACAGGTATGTGAAAATATCCCTGGCCCTTATACTGGGCGGCGCCCTGGGGAACCTAGTGGACAGGGTTTTGCTCGGATATGTTGTTGATTTCCTGGACTTTCGCATATGGCCGGTGTTTAATATCGCCGACAGCTGCGTGGTGGTCGGCGCGATACTCTTAGGGTACTTTGTTGTGGTAAAGGGAGAGAATATAGTATAATGGACAGGTTTGAAACGGTGGTCCAACAAGAGAACAGCGGCACGAGGCTGGACAGTTTCCTTGCGGACTGTATGCCCGGCCAATCCCGGTCTTCGGTACAGGGGCTCATAGAAAGGGACCTTGTAAGGGTTGACGGCAGGGCGGTCAAGAACAGTTACAGGGTAAAGGCCGGCGAACGGGTTGAGGTGGTGCTGCCCCCTCCCGAAAGTACCGAGGTGGAGCCGGAGCCCATTCCCCTGGATATAGTCTACGAGGACAGTTCGCTGCTGGTTATAAACAAGCCCGCCGGCATGGTGGTTCACCCCGCCGTCGGCAACCGGACCGGTACACTGGTCAATGCGCTGCTTCACCACACCGACCGCCTGTCGGATGCGGGCGACTTGACAAGGCCCGGCATAGTCCATAGGATAGACAAGGACACAACGGGGCTGCTGGTGGTTGCAAAAAACGAAGTGGCGCATCGAAACCTTGCCAGGCAGCTCAAAGCGCACACCGTAAAAAGAAAATACATAGCCCTTGTAAAGGGAGTTATAGACGAGGACGGGGGGACAATAGACGCACCGATAGGGAGGCACCCTACCGACCGCAAAAGGATGGCGGTGGTGGCAAAGAATTCACGGGACGCTGTCACCCATTTCAGCGTAATAAAAAGGTTTAACGGGTATACGCTGGTTGAGGCAAGGCTGGAAACGGGCAGGACCCACCAGATAAGGGTGCATATGCACTACATAGGACACCCGGTGGTGGGGGACCCAAAGTACGGGAAAGCCGGCGAACTGGGTGCGGAGGGACTTATGCTGCACGCGGCGGTGCTGGGCTTTGTGCACCCGGAAAAGGATGAATACATGGAGTTTGAGGCCCCGCTTCCGCCACATTTTTTAAAAGTCATCGAGGCGCTGTAGTGCCGGAATCCTTTATTTGCTTAATACGTTCCATCTCCTCCCGGGCCGGGGTAACAAATATGGTTTTCTGATTCTTGTAAATGACATAACCGGGTTTTGCGCCGGAGGGTTTTGACACGTACTTTGCCGGCGTATAGTCAACCGGCACGTTGCTGGACTGCCTGGCTTTGCTGTGGAATGCAGCCAAAAGGGCAGCCTGGTACAGCGTTGTGTCGGGGATTTCCTTTCCCCCGCTTCGCACCAGCACATGGGACCCCGGTATGTCCTTTGCGTGCAGCCAAAGGTCATCCTTCCGGGCAAGCTTAAGAGTAAGGTAATCGTTCTGGTTGTTGTTGCGGCCAACAAGTATGGTAAACCCGTCCCGGGACATATAGGCAAGGGGACCGGCAGGGGTGGGCCTTTTTTCTTTTGCGGCCGCTTTCAGCGGTTTAATGTAACCGCCCTTCTCCAGCTCCTGCCGTATCTCACCAAGGTCCTGCAGGGTTTCGCAGTTTTCTATGGTAAAGATGAGGCCCTCCAGGTATTCCACTTCCTCCCGGTTTTCATGGATAAGTTTTTCCAGGTTCTTCGCCGCCCTTTTAGCCCGGTTGTACTCGTCAAAAAACCTGTTGGCGTTCTGGAGCGGTGTAAGGGTTGGGTCCAGCTTAATTTCTATAACCGGCGAGCCGGGGCGGGTGTAATCTTCCACCGCCGCGATACTGCTTTTTTCTTTCAAACGGTACAGGTTGGCGGTTACCAGCTCGCCGTACAGCCTGAAGTGGCTTTTATCCTCGGCATCCTTAAGGTCCTGCAGGCGCCCGACCAGCTTTTTACGGCTTTTTTCCAGGAAGCTGTTCACCACCCCCAACAGGTAGTCCCTTTCCCGGCTTACCGCTTCAGTACCGGTTTTTTGGCGGAAGAAGGAATCCAACATGGCATTGATGCTGTGCTGCCTTTCATAGGGAAGGCTAATATGCGTCAGCAGAATGGGCGAAAAGTCGTGAACTTTACCGCCGCTGTAATAGATAACGGGAGAAAAGTCCTCTTTTTTAAGCAATGCGGCAAGGTCGAGGGCCGCGGTGCACAGTGCCTCCACCGAGGCTTCCTCCAGCGGCAAGTCGGGGTCAATGCCGCATCTTGTACAAAGTTCCCGGGACAGGGTACTTCCCATACCCTCCAGCGTACCGGATACCGCCTTGGCCGCCTTGGTGCCAAGGTGCTGCAAAAAAGCCCTCTCCAAGTCTGCGGCGCCGGCACAGGAAATGTCCAGCTTGGACTGGGACGGGGGAGACTTGTACTGGATGCCCGGGAAAATGTGCCTGTAGGAACTCATCTCGCCGGTTACCCTTTTTATCGAATCGGTTATCCGGCCGTCCTGCTCCAGCAGTATAATATTGCTTTGCCTTCCCATAACCTCGCAAACAATACGCATTAAACCGGGCTCTCCCAGCTGGTCGGTGGTTTTTACGGCAAGCTCCAGTACCCGATCCATACCGTGCTGGCGTATTGAAAGGATTGTACCGCCGTTTAAACGCTTCCTGAGCAGCATGCAGAACATGGGCGGGTGCTGAGCACTTGAATCCGATTCCGCGGTCAGGTGTATCCTGGGGTTGGACGGGTTGGCGGAAATAAGCAGCTTTTCGCGGCTGCTGCCGGTATTTATATGAAAAATAAGGGTGTCCTGCCGGGGCTGGTAAATCTTTTCTATGCGCCCGTTCAGTATCTTTTTTTCAAGTTCCAGGGCAAGACACCTCATTGTAAATCCGTCAAAGGGCATAATATCACCTGCTGTTGTTTTTATGATTAGTATAGCACTTGTACATGAAAAATGAAACGGTACCGGTTTTTTGTTTACCGGCTTAATTTTGCAGTATAATATTATATGGATAACAAGGGAAAGGGGAAGGATAAGTTGGAGTTTGTAAAAATGCACGGCCTTGGCAACGACTTTGTAATAATAGACGGCCGGGACAGGGACATACAGGACCCGGCGGACTTAAGCCGCCGGATATGCGACCGCCATACCGGGGTAGGGGCGGACGGGCTGATAATAATTTACCCTTCCGACAGGGCGGATATAAGGATGGTCATATTTAACTCGGACGGCAGTGAGGCCCAGATGTGCGGCAACGGTCTTAGGTGCTTTGCAAGGCACGTATACCAGCAGGGCATGGTGAAATCCGAAAGCTTTAGCGTGGAAACCCTGGCCGGCATAATGGAGCCCAGGATAGTGACGGACGATAAGGGCCGGGTTTCGGCGGTGGCGGTGAATATGGGCCGCCCGGTTTTTGAACCGGCAGAGATTCCGGTGCTGTGGAACGAGGACAAATTTATCCAGGTCCCGGTGGACATGGGAGACCGGGTGTACGACATCACGGCGGTGCTGATGGGGGTACCCCACGTAGTGGTCTATGTCGAGGACCTGGAGAGTACGGATGTCTGCGGTATTGGCAGCCGTATCGAGAACCATCCCCTTTTCCCTCAGAAAACCAATGTAAACTTTGTGCAGCTGATAGACAATGAAACCATAGCGGTGAGGACCTGGGAAAGGGGGGCCGGCAGCACGCTGGCCTGCGGTACCGGCAGCTGTGCCGCCGCCGTTGTATCCGCTTTTCTTGGCGAAACCGGCAAAAAGGTGAGAGTGCGGCTTAAATTGGGCGAGCTTTTGATAACATGGAATGAGGACGACAGGGTAACAATGGAGGGAAGCGCTTCATACGTGTTTTCCGGCAGGCTGTACGAATAAATTTGTTCTTTGCAAAGTAAGAAAAATGTGTTAAATTAAGGGGGATAGGGGAATGGGACACACCGCGTAGGGAAGCGGTCGGGGATTTGCGCTTCTCAAGGGTATGTCCACGATTGCTACAGGGAAGGATGAATACATATAATGGTTTTTAGCATGACCGGGTTTGGCAGGGGAGAGCACAGGGCAGGGGATACGGTTGTATCGGTGGAAGTGCGGTCGGTGAACCACAGGTACAGCGATATTTCGGTAAGGACGCCCAAGTGCGTGTCCTTCCTGGAGGAAAGGATAAGGCAGTATATCCAGTCCCAGGTGTCAAGGGGCAGGGTGGATGTGTATGTTTCCCTTGATATGGGAGAGCTGAAAGAAACCGATGTACGGGTGAACTACGACCTGGCGCAGAACTATTACAGCGCTTTGAAGGACCTGAAGGAAAGGCTGGGGCTTGAGGGCGGTATACCGGTATCCCTTGTAGCATCCTTTCCGGACGTAATAAGTGCCCGGCAGGGTGACACGGACGAAGAGAAGCTGTGGGGATATGTTCTTTCGGCCCTGGAAAAGGCCCTGGGGACTCTACTGGAGATGCGCAGGCGGGAAGGGGAAAACCTGAAAAAAGACATACTGAATAACCTTGAAGCCATAAACAACGAAGTATCGGAAATAGAAAAAAGGGCAGGATTCATAGTGGAAGAGTACCGTGACAAGCTGGTAAAAAGGCTGGAGGGCCTGTCCCAGGGTATGGAACTTGACATGGAAAGGGTTTACCAGGAAGTTTTGATATTCGCGGACAGGAGCAATATCAACGAGGAGATTGTAAGGCTGCGCAGCCATGCTTCCCAGATGAACAGCATACTGGAAGACGGGGGTGCCATAGGCAGGAAACTGGATTTCCTGGTACAGGAGATGTACCGGGAGGTTAACACCATAGGTTCAAAGGCAAACGATTTGAGCATCTCAAAGTCGGTTATAGAGATAAAGTCCCAACTGGAAAAGGTGAGGGAGCAAATTCAAAACATAGAATAAGGAGGTTCGACGATGGACATGAAACTGATAAACATAGGGTTCGGCAACATGGTCTCGGCAAACAGGCTTGTGGCCATAGTAAGCCCCGAATCGGCGCCCATTAAGAGGATTATCCAGGATGCAAGGGAAAGGGGCATGCTTATTGACGCCACCTATGGAAGAAGGACAAGGGCAGTGATCATTACCGACAGCGACCATATTATCCTATCCGCAGTCCAACCGGAAACGGTAGCCAACAGGCTGTATTCCAAAGATACTTCCGACGGTTCGGTGGGGTGTGAATGAGCGCCGGTGACAAGGGACTGCTGGTGGTGGTATCCGGCCCCTCCGGAGCGGGGAAGGGGACCATATGCAAAAGGCTGTTGGAAACAAAGGATGGTTTAGTAGCCTCCATTTCCGTTACCACCCGTAAGCCCAGGGAAGGGGAAGTGGACGGCAAGAATTATTTTTTTGTATCCCGGGAAGAATTCATGGATATGGTGGAACGGGATGGGTTTATCGAGTACGCTGAAGTATACGGCAACTATTACGGTACTCCCAGGAAATTTGTAGAGGAAAACATCGGGAAGGGAAAGGACGTACTTCTTGAAATCGATATACAGGGTGCCCTACAGGTAAAGGAAAAGTACAGGGAGGGCGTATTTGTATTCATACTGCCCCCGTCCATGGAGGAGCTGAAGCAGAGGATAACCAAGCGGGGAACCGAGGACGAGAAGGAGATACTGCGAAGGTTTGAAGCTGCTTACAGGGAAATAAACTACGTATCAAGGTACAATTATTTCGTAATAAACGACGAGGTGGAACGCGCCACCGAAAAACTGCGTTCCATAATAATAGCCGAGAAATGCAGGGTGGATAGGTTTAAAATGAAATTGATAGGCGAGTAAGGAGGCATGAAAATGTTGTATCCTTCAATTAATTCGCTTTTGGAAAAAGCGGACAGCAGGTATACCCTGGTAGCGATGGCGGCCAAAAGGGCGAGGCAGCTTAACCAGGACGGACAGAAGAAAGAAGACTTTGATTCCACGAAGAGTGTGTCCGTAGCCATCAGGGAGATAGAAGAGGGAAAAATCAAGTACGTGAGAACCAAGGACGGCATCAAGTAACGGGGGGATAAGGACTTGCTTCAGGATAAAAGGATAGTGGTGGGCATCTGCGGCGGCATAGCCGCGTACAAGAGCGCCGACCTTGTAAGCCGTCTAAGAAAAAAAGGAGCCCAGGTAAGGGTGATAATGACCGCCAATGCGCAGGAGTTCATAACGCCGCTTACCTTAAGGAGCATTTCAGGCTACAAGGTGGCGACCGATATGTTTTCCTGTCCCCAGGAGTGGGAAATCCAGCACATTTCCCTTGCCCAGTGGGCGGAATACATGGTGATAGCGCCCGCCACCGCAAACTTTATCGGCAAGGTGGCCTCCGGCATAGCCGACGACCTGCTTACCACTACGGTGATGGCTACAAAGTCAACGGTTGTAATCGTTCCCGCCATGAACACCAACATGTACAACAACCCAATAGTACAGCGCAATATACAAAGCCTTGCCCGGGACGGGTACCTGTTCTTCGGTCCCGCCAGCGGAAGCCTTGCCTGCGGGGATGAGGGCGCCGGCAGGATGGAGGAGCCATCCGCCATCGTGGAGTACATGGAGAGCCTTGCGGCGGGAAAGAAAGACTTTGAAAACAGGACGGTACTTGTAACCGCCGGCCCCACAAGGGAGGCCCTTGACCCGGTGCGGTTCCTTACAAACGCATCCTCCGGCAAAATGGGGTATTCCATTGCCGGGGCGGCGGCCAAAAGGGGTGCAAGGGTTATCCTGGTAAGCGGCCCCACGAACATAGAACCCCCTCCGTCGGTGGAGCTGGTGCCCGTCGTAACCGCCCGGGAAATGTATGAAAAGGTCATGCACTATTTCCCGAACTGCGACGTTGTTATAAAGACGGCGGCGGTGTCGGACTACCGCCCGGCGGTTTATTCCGGGGAGAAAATAAAAAAGACCGAGGGACGGTTTACCATTGAAATGGTGAGGAATCCCGATATACTGGCCGAGCTGGGCGGCAAAAAGAAGGGCCAGGTTTTAGTGGGCTTTGCGGCGGAAAGTACCAACGTCATAGACTATGCGAGGGATAAGCTAAGAAAGAAAAACCTGGACCTGATAGTGGCCAACGATATTACCCGGGAGGGGGCCGGGTTTGCCGGCGATACCAACCAGGGTTACCTGCTGGATGCCAAGGGCGGCATACAGCAGCTTCCGGCCATGACAAAGGCCCGGATGGCCGACATAATACTGGATAGAGTGGCTCTATTGTTAGGTAAAGACAGTTGATGACTGTCTTTACCCGCTTAGTAGGGAAGGGAGGATGTGCGAGCTTGTATGCGTTGGTAGTGGTTGACAATCCAAGTCCCATGCTGGATAAGCCCTTCCATTATTCCATACCGGAAAAACTACGGGACGAGATAAAAACAGGCTGCAGGGTGATGGTGCCCTTCGGCCTTTCAAATAAGCCCATCGAAGGCTGCGTGGTGGGACTGTCGGAGGAATGCCCCGGCCATGTAGATAGAATAAAACCCGTGTTACGAAGGGTGGGGGACGGCCCGGCCCTGTCGGAGGAGCTGGTAATGCTGGCGGAATGGATGAGGGATGAATACCTCTGTACCTGGCAGGAGGCCCTGGGCTGCGTAATGCCCGCTGTGACAAGGCAGTCCATTGGCACCAAAAAACCCGGCAAGTACCGCCTGTGGGTGCGGCCGCTGGCGGCGGCAAAGGGTGCCATACCCGGGAACGCAGTGAGGATGCGGGCGGTAATGGACTTTTTCGCAGAAACGGCATTGAGCGAAATCTGCTGCGGTACGCTGATGGACGAGACCGGCTGCAGTATGCAGACCCTGAGAGCGCTGGAGAAAAAAGGGCTGGTTGAGGTGTTCGACAAGAGGGTGATTAGGTCCCCCGAAATGCCCACCGGCCTAGTGAGGGACAACGTGGAGCGGTTAACCCCTTCGCAGCAGGAAGCCCTTGACAACATACGGGCAATGCACCGCCGGGGCAGAAGGGAAATACTGCTGCACGGCGTTACCGGCAGCGGGAAGACCGAAATCTATTTAAGGCTTATCGGGGATGCGCTGGAAGAGGGAAAACAGGCCATTGTGCTTGTACCGGAAATTTCTCTTACACCCCAGATGGTGGAATGGTATTACAAAAGGTTTGGCAGCAGGGCCGCCGTTATTCACAGCAGGCTGTCCGCCGGGGAAAGGTACGACCAGTGGGAAGGCATAAAACGGGGCGACTATGACGTGGCCATCGGGGCAAGGTCGGCGGTTTTTGCGCCCTTTGACAACCTGGGATTTATTATTATAGACGAGGAACACGAGCACACGTACAAATCGGAAAGCTCACCCCGGTATGTTACCCACGCCGTGGCGAGAAAAAGGTGCGAGTTCTACGATGCCCTGCTGGTGCTGGGCTCCGCCACGCCGTCCATAGAAACCTATTACAGGGCCGGGCAGGGCGGCGCCGGCCTTGTGCGGCTTACCGAAAGGGTGAGCGGCAGAACCCTGCCGGCGGTGGAAATAGCGGACATGCGGGAGGAGCTGAAGGAGGGCAACCGATCGGTGTTCAGCAATAAGCTGCGGGAAGGGATTGAGACTGTGCTGCAAAGGGGCGAGCAGGCGGTACTTTTCCTTAACCGGCGCGGCTATTCAACCTTTGTAAGCTGCAGGAACTGCGGCAGCGTGATAAAATGCAAAAAGTGCGACATATCGCTTACATACCACCGGGGAGAAAACTTCCTTGTATGCCATTACTGCGGCTACAGGAGAAGGCTTCCCAAAAGGTGTGAAGTATGCGGCAGCGACAGGATAAGGCACCTTGGCTCGGGTACCGAAAAACTGGAGAGGGTGGTTGAGGAATCCTTCGGCGATGCCCGGGTGCTGCGGATGGACATGGACACCACCAGGGGAAAGGGTGCCCATTACAGCATTCTTAAGGCCTTCAAGGACAGGGAGGCGGACATCCTGCTGGGCACCCAGATGATAGCCAAGGGCCTGGACTTTCCCGGCGTTACGCTGGTTGGCGTGATACTGGCGGACTTTTCGCTGAACCTGCCGGACTTCAGGGCGGCGGAGCGGACCTTCCAGCTGCTGACCCAGGTATCCGGCAGGGCGGGCAGGGGGGACCGGCCGGGGAAGGTGGTTATCCAGACCTACAACCCCGGGCACTACAGCATACAGGCGGCAAAAGACCACGACTTTGAAGGGTTTTACGGCCAGGAAATTGAGGTAAGGAAAGAATTTGGTTATCCGCCCTTTGAAAGGTTAATAAATATAATAGTATCCGGGGAAGGGCGCAGGGAAGTAATAGAGGGAGCCCGGGCTATGTACAACGGGCTTTGCGACAGGTTGCAGGGCTTGAAAAAGAAATACGAAATATACGGACCCTCCCAGGCCATGCATTCAAAAATAAAGAACAAGTACCGGTGGCAGGTTATTGTAAAGGCGCCGGATTTGGATGAAATAAAGGAAGCGGTTAGGGAAGCAAAGATGGAATTATTAAAGGGCCGGCTAAAGGGTATAAGTATAATAACCGACGTGGATCCAGTAAACTTAGGATAATAAAGGAGGAAACAGATGGCAATCAGGAATATAAGGCTGGAAGGGGACCCGATCCTCAGGAAAAAATCAAAAAAGGTTGAAAAGATTGACGACAGGATAATTACCCTTTTGGATGACATGGAGGAGACCATGAGGCATGCCCAGGGGGTAGGCCTTGCGGCGCCGCAGGTGGGGGTTTTGAGGGCAGTGATAATAGTGGACGCAGGGGACCGCCTTATAGAGCTTATAAACCCGCAGCTTGTGGAGGCAAGGGGAAAGGAAATAAAGGCCGAGGGGTGCCTCAGCATACCCGACAGGGCCGGTGACGTGGAGCGGCCGACGTGGGTCAAGGTAAAGGGCCTTAACCGCGAGGGCGAAGAGGTGGAGGTCATAGGCGAGGGGCTTACCGCCCGGGCGCTGTGCCACGAGCTGGCCCACCTGGAGGGCATTCTGTTTATTGACAGGGTTATAGAAGAAAGCAGGTGAGCCGGTTGAAAATTGTGTTTATGGGTACCCCGGACTTTGCGCTTGCAAGCCTTGACAAGCTTATTGACGGCGGATACGAGATAGCCGCAGTGGTAACCCAGCCCGACCGGCCCAAGGGCAGGGGGAAGAAGCTGACGCCGCCGCCGGTGAAGGAGCGTGCGCTGGGGGCAGGTCTTAGGGTGCTGCAGCCGGAGCGCGTTAAAGATTCGGGGTTTATAGAGGCATTGAAAGAATTAAGTCCAGACATAATAATAGTGGTTGCATACGGCCAGATACTGCCGGAGGAGATTATTAACCTTCCCGCCATGGGCTGCATAAACGTGCATGCATCACTGCTGCCGAAATACAGGGGCGCGGCGCCGATAAACTGGTGCATAATAAACGGCGAAAGCCGTACCGGCGTAACCACCATGTACATGGACAAGGGCATGGACACCGGGGACATACTGCTGCAGCGGGAAACCGAAATAGGGGAGAATGAGACTGCCGGCGAGCTCCATGACAGGCTGGCAGCACTGGGCGCAGACCTACTCCTGGAAACCCTCGAGGGGTTACAAAGAAACGAAGTGGAGCGCAAGGCCCAGGACCATTCGGCGGCGACCTATGCACCCCAATTGGACCGGGAAACCGGCAGGGTGGACTGGAATTCGGATGCAAAAAGCATATATAATTTAATAAGGGGTACCAACCCGTGGCCGGGCTGCTATACCGTTTATAAGGGCGAGCGCATGAAGCTTTGGGAAGCAAAGGTGCTGGAGCAAAAAAGCCGCGGCACTGCCGGGAAAGTCCTGGAGGCGGGCCATGGGGGGATGCTTGTCCAGGCGGGCAGCGGAACCCTTCTTGTTACCAAGATACAGATGCCGTCCTCCAGGGTGATGACGGTTGATGAATACTTGAGGGGCAACTCATTGGAGACCGGTTATATACTGGGTGAGTGAAGATATGTATGATGAAAAAAGCATGCGGGAGGACAAGGGCATATTAACCGGGCTGCTTGCCCTTATGATGGCTGCGGGCCTGGCCGCCGTGACGGCGGTGCTGTACCTGCTGGTGACCAATGAGCACCTTTTTGTTAGGATTGCCACCATTGTACTGCTTACACTTGTCGCCGCATCGGTAATTGCAATGGCGGCCGCCCTAGTATCAGTCCTGGTGCTTTACTCGGGAAGGGGAAACACCGAGGCCGCAGGCAGGCTGGTAATTATGACTCTTAACAAGATGCTGGTTCCCGCCTTTGCCTTCGGTAAGCTTATCGGCCTAAGCCGGGAAAGGATACAGAGGGCCTATGCCGGTATAAACAACAGGGTGGTGTTTGCCGGAAAGCAGCGCTTTAAGCCGGAAGACGTGCTGGTGCTGCTTCCCCACTGCATCCAGTACAGCGGCTGCAAACACCGTATAACCGGGGACATATACAACTGCGCGCAGTGCGGCAGGTGTACCGTCGCAGATATAGTTAAGCTGGGCAGGGGAACCGGCGTAAACATTAAGATGGTGCCGGGAGGAACCCTGGCAAGGAAGATAATAAAAGAGACAAGGCCAAAGGCAGTGGTGGCGGTAGCCTGCGAGAACGACCTGTGCAGCGGCATACGGGATACCGGGCTGCTGCCGGTTATCGGGATATTGAACGAAAGGCCCCACGGCCCCTGCCGGGATACCAGGGTGGATGTCGGCAAAGTAGCAAGTGCTGTGAAATTTTTTACCGATGGGAGGTATTGATTATGTTTTATTACGCAGATCCGACTTTTTTATTACTTATTCCTGCAATACTGTTTTCATTGTACGCGCAGACCAAGATAAGCAGTACCTTTCAGAGGTACTCACGGGTGGCCAGCCGCAGGGGGTACACCGCCAGCGACGTGGCCAGGCGCATCCTTGACATGAACGGGCTTCATGATGTGAGGATAGAAAGGGTAAGGGGGAATCTGACCGACCATTACGACCCCAGGCACAGGGTGCTGAGACTGTCCGACACGGTGCACAACAGCACCTCCATAGCCGCGCTGGGAGTGGCGGCCCACGAGGCCGGTCATGCGGTGCAGCATTCCACCGGGTATGTGCCGCTCATGATGCGAAACACCATCGCACCGGTAGCCAGCTTCGGCTCAAACCTGTCGTGGTTCCTCATCATGATAGGGCTGTTGATGAACAGCCTGCAGCTTATCCAGATGGGAATAATATTCTTCCTGGCGGTGGTTGTATTCCAGGTGATAACCCTTCCGGTGGAGTTTAACGCCAGCAGCAGGGCTATAGCCATGCTGACCGACAGCGGCGTAATTTCAAGCGATGAAGTCGGCCCGGCAAGGAAGGTACTGAGCGCAGCGGCGTTAACGTATGTTGCGGCGGCGCTTACCGCGGTGCTGCAGCTCTTGAGGTTTGTGCTTCTGGCAAACAGGAGAAGAGACTAGAACGGGAGAAAAACAAGTGGAATCAAGCGCAAGGGAAAGTGCACTAAAAATAATACAAAGGACCATCCGGCAGGGCGGGTACCCGAATATTTTGCTGGGGAACGCCCTTTCGGATTCTCGTTTTTCCACCGAAGACAGGGCCCTTGTAACCCGCCTTGTGTACGGCGTGCTGGAGAACAAAGCCTACCTTGACTGGGTGATACAAAACTATTCCCGGGTAAAGGAGAGCAGGATATCGCCATGGGTCTATGATATCCTGAGGCTGTCGGTCTTCCAGCTTCTTTTTATGGACAGGATACCCCCCTTTGCCGTGGTAAACGAGGGGGTAGAGCTAACCAAAAAGTATGCCGGAAAAAAGGCCGCGGGATTTGTGAACGCGGTGCTGCGAAGCATAATAAGGGACCCGGGGAGGACCAAGCCCCCGGCAAGGGAAAGCGACCCGGCCCTTTATATAAGCATAAAGTATTCCCACCCTAAATGGATGGTGGAGGACTGGATAAAAAGGTTCGGGGAAGAATTCACAGAGGACCTCTGCAAGGCCAACAATGAAACGCCGGGCATGACCATACGGGCAAACACGCTGAAAACAAACCGCGAAGAGCTTGCCGATAGGCTGCAGCGGCAGGAGTTTAAAGTGCAAAACGGAAGATACAGCGATGCCGCCCTTTTGGTGGAAGACGGGGCAGGGATATTTGAAACAGCCGCGTACAGGGAAGGCCTATTTTACGTGCAGGACGAAAGCTCCATGCTGGCGGTGGAGGTGCTGGACCCGAAGCCGGGTAGGCTTATGGTGGACGTGTGCAGTGCTCCGGGAGGGAAAGCCACTTACGCTGCCCAGCTTATGAAGGACCAGGGCAGGATTATAGCAAGGGACATAAGCGAAAGCAAGCTGGCATTGGTGGAGGAAAACTGCAAAAGGCTAGGTATAAATTGCGTGGAAACTGAAGTTTTCGATGCCCTGAAAACCGACCCGTCCATGGAGGGCAAAGCGGACTACGTGCTGGTGGACGCCCCCTGCTCGGGATTTGGAATTATAAGAAGGAAACCGGACATAAAGTGGAAGAAGGAAAGGGAGCATTATAAAACGCTGGCGCAGATGCAGGGGAAGATACTGAGGAATGCGGCTGCCTTATTAAAGCCGGGCGGATATCTGGTATACAGCACCTGCACCATAATGCCGGAGGAAAACCATGACGTGGTTATGGGGTTTTTAAAGGACAACCCTGACTTCAGGCTGTGCAACTTTTCTATGCTGCTTCCCGAAGCCCTTGCCGGGGAGGATACGAAAAAAGGATACCTGCAGCTTTTCCCCAACATTCACGGCACCGACGGTTTCTTCATAAGCAAAATGGAACGAATAAAGTGATGCGCATGCGGCGCATCATTTTTTATATCCATCTGAAAATCTATAAAAAACGAAGACCGACGAACCCAAAACAACGGGAGATGTAAAGACTATTACACGTTATATACAGCCTTGAAAAAAGCTCGAATGATAACAAAGTGTTTACTAATAGGGATGAACATGGTATAATTTGTAATGTATTATATTGGCAACGACAAATCACAAATCGAATAATGAAACTAATAATGAAAAAGTCTAACCCAGTACGACATCTTCTGAGACTCCATCAAATACTCCAATTACGAAGTAATACATCAAAATAACGATATTCCCAGCACTGCATCGCAGATATTGCCATATGGAGGTATTCTCGGCATAACGTAGCTAATACTGCTTACAATGATGTTTTCACGACATGCAGTAGGTGTGACATAGCTATGCG
>JAAYEV010000043.1 GCA_012728565.1 Clostridiales bacterium | reverse complement strand
TAGCCCGCCCTTTTTGCCATTTCGATGCAGTCCAGCGTCTCGGTAAGGGTACCTATCTGGTTGAGCTTAATCAGTATCGAGTTGGCGGTGTTTTCCTTAATTCCCCTAATAAGCCGTTCGGTGTTGGTAACGAACAGGTCGTCCCCCACAAGCTGTATCCTTCCTCCCAGTTCCCTGGTCATAAGGGCCCAGCCTTCCCAATCCTCCTCCGCAAGGCCGTCTTCAATGGACAGAAGCGGGTACTTGTCCACAAGACCGCTGTAGTATTCCACCATTTCCTCGGCGGTTTTTACAAGCCCCTCTCCCTTGAGGTGATACTTTCCGTCCCTGTAAAGCTCAGTAGCGGCACAGTCCAGGGCCAGGCCAATGTGCTCGCCGGGTATGTAACCGGCCTTTTCTATGGCCTGGATTATTACCTCTATGGCCTGGGCGTTGGATGCAAGGTCCGGCGCAAAGCCCCCTTCATCCCCCACCGATGTGTTGAGACCCTTGTCCTTCAATACTTTCTTTAGGTTGTGGAAAACCTCCGCCCCCATCCTCAGGGCTTCGGCAAAGGACCCCGCCCCCACCGGCATAACCATGAACTCCTGTATGTCCACGTTGTTGTCGGCATGCTTTCCACCGTTTAGGATATTCATCATGGG
Source organism: Clostridiales bacterium (assembly GCA_012728565.1). Lineage (GTDB taxonomy): Bacteria > Bacillota > Clostridia > Ch29 > Ch29 > JAAYEV01. The sequence continues at coordinate 13,444 of JAAYEV010000043.1, read as the reverse complement.
CACCGGCAGCTGTTTTGCGTTAACGCCGCCTATATACCTGTATAGCGGCAGGTCCAGCGCCGCCGCGGCTGCTCTTGCCGCTGCCAGCGAAACTCCCAGTATCGCGTTGGCCCCCAGCCTGCCCTTGTTATGAGTGCCGTCAAGGTCAATCATAATTTTGTCCAGTCCCGCCTGGTCCAGGGCATCATGGCCTATTAACTCCGGGGCAATTATACCGTTTATGTTGTTTACCGCCTTTTGCACTCCCTTGCCCAGGTACCTCTCCGGGTCGCCGTCCCTTAATTCCACCGCTTCAAAGGCCCCGGTGGATGCGCCGGAAGGAATCCCCGCCCTGCCGACCGCTCCGCATTCCAGCATCACTTCCGCCTCCACCGTGGGGTTTCCCCTGGAATCCAGTATCTCCCTTGCATATATTTGCCTTATAAGTGTCATGTTAAACACTCTCCTTTCCCGTGGCACTACGTATTATACCAAGGAACTGGTCCGCTTTAAGGCTTGCCCCGCCCACTAGCGCACCGTCTATATGGGGCTGACCCAAGAGGGATGCGGCATTTTCCTTGTTCACGCTTCCGCCGTACAGTATGCGTATGGTATCCGCCCTGTTTTTGCCCGCCAGTTCCCCCAGTATTTCCCTTATGTATTCGATAACTCCGTTGGCATCCTCCGCCGTTGCCGACCTTCCGGTCCCAATGGCCCAGACCGGCTCATAGGCGATTATGACCTTTCCTATCTCTTCTTCCGTCAAATCCTTCAGACCCTCCATCACCTGGTGCCTTACCAGGTCCCGGGTCCTTCCCGCTTCCCTTTGCTCAAGGGTTTCGCCTACGCACAGTATCGGGACAAGTCCGCTTTTCAAAACCCTTGCCACCTTTTTATTTATAAGCCCGTCGCTTTCCCCGAATATATGCCTTCTTTCGCTGTGCCCCACGATAACCAGCTCCACCCCCAGGTCCTGCAGCATGGGAATGGACACTTCGCCGGTAAAAGCGCCGCTTTCCTCGTGGTACACGTTCTGGGCCCCCAGCCTTATGTTTGTTCCGTGCAGCGCTTCCCTTGCATCCCTTAGGGCGGTAAAGGGCGGGCACACCGCCACCTCTACGGCGTCCTCTTTATATCCTTCCCGGATTTGTCGGATAAGAACCGCTGCTTCCGCGCCGGTTTTATTCATCTTCCAGTTTCCGGCTATAAATGGCTTCCTCACAATATCACTCCCATTACTATTTATTCAACAGGCTTGCTATCCCCGGCAGCTCCTTGCCCTCCAGGAATTCCAGCGAAGCCCCTCCCCCCGTCGAAACATGGGTCATCTTGTCTTCATACCCCATTTGCGAAACGGCGGCAGCGGAATCTCCCCCGCCCACTATGGGGGTGCCGCCGCACCGGGACATGGCATCGGCAATCTCCCGGGTGCCCCTTGCAAAGGTGGGCATTTCAAAGGCCCCCATGGGACCGTTCCACACCACGGTGGCGGACTTTAGTATAATGTCCCGGTAAACCCCTATGGTCTTTTCCCCTATGTCAAGGCCCATATAATCATCGGGAATGCCCTCCGCGTCCACCGTGTAGTGGTCCGCATCATTGTCGAAAGAAGAGGCCACCACCACGTCGCTTGGAAGAACCAGGTTTACGCCTTTTCGCTTTGCGGCCTCAAGGGCCGCGGCCGCTGTTTCTATATAGTCCTCTTCCAGCAGGGAGTTCCCCACGTTAAGCCCCTTCGCCTTAAAGAAGGTATAGGACATCCCCCCGCCTATCAAAAGGTTATCCACCCTGTCCAGGAGGTTTGAGATGACCCCAATTTTGCCGGAGACCTTGGCGCCCCCCAGTATCGCGGTAAAGGGCCGTGCCGGGTCCTGCAGCGCCTGTCCCAGGGCCTTAAGTTCCTTTTCTATCAGGAATCCCGCCACCGCGGGAAGGAAAGCGGTAATCCCCGCCGTGGAAGCATGGGCCCTGTGGGCGGCTCCGAAGGCGTCGTTTACAAATACATCCGCCATCTCCGCCAACTTCTTTGCAAAGCCCGGGTCGTTTTCGGTTTCCTCCTTGTGGAACCTCACGTTTTCCAGCAGCATTACCTGTCCCTGCTTAAGTATCGACGCTTTTTGCCGGGCATCCTCCCCCACAACATCGTCCGCCATCAACACTTCGGTGTCCAGCAGTTCCGCCAGCCTTCGTGCAACGGGGCGCAGGCTGAATTTATCATCCACCTTGCCCTTGGGCCTTCCGAGGTGGGACATAAGGATAACCTTGGCGCCTCTTTCCAGTAAAAACTCTATTGTGGGAAGGGATGCCACAATCCGGGTATCGTCGGTAATATTCCCCCGGTCGTCTATGGGAACGTTGAAATCGCAGCGAACCATTACTTTTTTACCCGCTACTTCCACGTCCCTTACGGTTTTTTTATCCACTTCCATTCCTCCTCGCAAAAGGTTATATATTTTTATAACCCAATTATCATACCCTTATATATTCTACCAGATATACTACCCGGTGGGAATAACTCCATTCATTATCATGTCATGCCAGTATTTTTTCAATATTTGCGGTTATTTATTCCTCCCGGCAAAAGCGCTGTCTTACTCTATATTTAGCCTGCAAATAAAAAGGGACAAAGAACCGTCCCTTGTCCCTTTTTTCTTCTATACGCCTTTACTGCCTATGTATCGTACCAGGTCCAGGACCCTGCAAGAATAACCCCATTCATTGTCATACCATGCCAGCACTTTTACCATGTCCCCGTCCACCACCATGGTGGAAAGACCGTCCACTATCGATGAATAGGGGCTCTTCTTATAGTCTATTGAAACAAGAGGCTTGTCGCTGTACTCCAGTATTCCCTTCAACGACCCGGCGGCGGCTTTTTCGAAGGCTGCGTTAACCTCCTCCGCCCCGCCCGCTTTCTTGCTAACCAGTGCAACCAGGTCCACCAGCGATACGGTGGGGGTGGGCACCCTTACCGCCATTCCGTTTATCTTGCCCTCCAGCTGCGGCAGGACCAACGATACCGCCTTTGCGGCGCCGGTGGTGGTGGGTATCATGGACAGGGCCCCCGCCCTTGCCCTCCTCAGGTCCTTGTGCTTTGCATCATGTATGTTCTGGTCGTTTGTATAAGCATGGACCGTTGTCATCTGGGCCTTTATTATGCCGAATTCCTCGTCCAGCACCTTTGCCACCGGTGCCAGGCAGTTGGTGGTGCATGAAGCGTTGGAAACAATGTGGTGCTTGTCCGGCTGGTACTTGTCCTCATTGATGCCCATGACGATTGTTATATCCTCATTTTTTGCCGGGGCGGTTATTACCACCTTCTTTGCCCCCGCGGCAAGATGTTTCTCGGCGGTTTCCCTTGTCCTGAAAGCCCCCGACGATTCAATTACTATATCGATGCCCAGCTCTTTCCACGGAAGTTCGTCAAGACCGATCCCGGTCAGCCCCTTGTACTTCCTCTGTCCTATTATTATTTCGTCACCCTCTACCGAAACATCCTCGGGATAGGTATCATAAAGCGAATCATACTTGAAAAGGTGCGCCTTTATCGCGTTGTCCGACGACCGTGCGTTTATCGCCACAAATTCCAGGTCGGTTACTCCCTGTTCCAGTGCGGCGCGCAGCACGTTTCTGCCTATCCTCCCGAACCCGTTAATTGCAACCCTTACAGTCATTAAAATCCCTCCATATTATTTTGTATATCTGTTTATAACTAAAACTTATTATTAGCCAAAGGCATATGTTTCATTAACCGGTTTTGACAAAGCGGCATACGCTGCCAATGTTCCGCGGCAGCCTTACCTGTACCTTTTCCTCCTGCTGGAGGATGCTATCCCCAGTTCATCCCTGTATTTTGCCACCGTCCGCCTGGATATATTGATACCCCTTGAATTGAGAATATCGGTAATCCTCTGGTCGCTAACCGGGTTATGCGGGTCTTCGCCGTCTATTATGCTCTTTAACATCTCCTTGACGCTTTCGGAGGACACTCCTTCGCCGCAGGCGCTGCTTACACCGCTTGAGAAGAAAAACTTAAGCTCGTATATGCCCCTCGGGGTCTGCACGTATTTGCCGCTTGTGGCCCTGCTCACGGTGGATTCGTGAACACCTATCTTGGATGCAATGTCCTTTAGCGTAAGCGGTTTCAGGCCCTTAACCCCGATACGGAAAAACTCCCTCTGGTACTCCACTATGGCATTTACCACTTTGTACAGTGTCATCCTTCGCTGTTCAATACTCTTTATTAGCCACAGGGCAGCCTCCAGTTTCCCCGATATATACCTTGAAATACCCGGCTGGTCCTGGCAGCTGCTTAATATGTTCCTGTAGTACGAATTAATCATCAGCCTTGGTGCGGCGCTGTCGTTCACCAGTACCACGAACTCGTCGTTTATCTGCCTTACCACCACGTCCGGAGTTATATACTTGACATCGCCGGAATTTTGGAAAGCTCTGCCGGGTTTTGGCTCCAGGGTCTTTATTATGTCGCACACCCGCTGGACCTCGGCGGTTGAAATGTTAAGGTCCTTGGCAATCTGGTTGAACTTTTTGTCCCCAAGGCTGCCAAGGTGGTTGCTGATTATTTCCCTTACCAGCGGGTCTTCTATGCCCCTTGCATCCAGCTGCAGCAGCAGGCATTCCCGAAGGTCCCTGCATGCCACGCCCGCCGGGTCAAAGGTCTGGATTACCGAAAGAACCTTTTCTATCTCCGCATCATCGGTGTTAAAGGCTTCGGCTATCTCCCGGATATCGGTAGTTAGATACCCGTTTCCGTTCAGGCTTTCAATTATATACTCCCCTATTTCCCTCTGCCGGTCCGGCAAAACCGTTATGTGCAGCTGGAATAGAAGATGGTCTTTCAAGGTGGTATGGCTGGGCACATAATTTTCAAAGGAAAAATCGTTTTCCGAATCGCCGCTGTAGCCATACTCCCCGCTGTTGTAATCGCCGTGGCTTATATTCTCGATAAGCCTGGCAATCATATCCTCCCCTTCTTCGCCGGAAAAGGGCTCCATATCCTCCTCCTTTTCCTCTATAAGCGGGTTGGTCTCAAGCTGCTGACGAATGTATTCTTTTAGCTCAAGGGAGGACAATTGCAATATCTTGATTGCCTGTTGCAGTTCCTGGGTCATTATTAATTTTTGGGTTTGTTCCAGGGACAAATTGAATCCCATTTTCACGAAAATCTCCCCCAAACCGAATTGGTACTGCAGACAACCCCTTTACACCGTCTATTATATAATATTATAGCATAACTCGGTTAATCACAAATAGTGGATAAATAAAAGCTCCCCTTTCGGGAAGCTACAGACCGAATAAGGACCAGATCGGCTAGCCTCATGAGGCTTCATGAAACGCTAGCGTATGCTAAAAATGGTTTAGTAAGGAAACTCGCCGAAGCTTCGCAGAAAAAGCGTAGGCCTGGCAGGACGCCAGGCCACTTTTACCGATGGGGACATTCCGCAGCAAGGAATACCCGCAAAAAGCGGTGTGTCCCCTGACCTTATTTCATTTTCGCATAAAGCGGGTATTCATGAAGCATTAGATATTTGTGTAAATCTAATTCTCTATTCATAAGCTTGTTTGTCAGCACTCGGTTTCCTTTGTGATATAACCCTCTTTTTCAAGGAGGCTTTTTGCCCCCTCCAGGTCATCCTCCGCCACCATGACCACCGGCCCGGTACAGCCCATGCCGGTCTCGGCGTATATCCCGCCCCGCCACAGCACCTCCACTGCGCTGTCCAGGTCCATTATATCTATTCCGGAGATGGACGCGGTAACCACTTTCTTGGGCGGTGCCGCTGCCTCCTCCTTGGCTGCGGACTTTGGCTGCTCCTTTCTTGTAGCCGCAAGCAGGGCCTCCAGCCCGGCCTTTTTGGCGGCGGCCATTTCCCGGTCGATCGCCTCCGGCAGCCTTCCCCGGGCCAGCGCCGCTGCATATTCGATGGCGTTGGCAGCCACCGGCGCACCGGATGCCCTTGAAAGTATCAGTATTATCCTTTTGTACCCTTCCCCCACGCCCGGCCCATAGCCAAAGCCCAACGACTCGTAGCTTCCGCCGGTTGTGTATGAGGAGAACACTTTCATCAGTATGTTCCCGGTAAGCGTATCGGTGACCATTATATCCGGGGTCCCGGTCAGAAGGTCGTTCCCCCTCATGACATGCCCGCCGTCGCTCCTTTGGGACTGGGCAAAGTTTATATCATAGCCCTTTTCCCTAAGCCCCAGCAGTATCCTTTCCACCTGCCGGGCGCCGTCCACATTGAGTATGCCCAGGGTAGGCCTTCGGTTACCCATGGCCTTTGCGCAGGCTATGCCGTAGACGGCGTTTTTGACCATCGCCTCCACCCTGTCCACCGCCGAGGTGCCGGTGGTGGTGGCAATATACATTTCTTTGCCGGCCCCGGGGGTTATCACTCTCCCCACCGTTGAAACGCCAATGGGAAAATTGTAGTGCATGGTCACGCAGCAGTCAATCTCCCCGCTGTCCAAAAGAGCCTCCATTCTGTCGTGCATTTCCTTTTCGTCTTTGGTGGGGATGGTCCTGAGGCTGCTCTTTTCCGAGGAGCCGATAAGAACCACTTCCAGCGACGGATTCCTTGACGCTGCCATCTCGGCGCCCCTTATAAGCTCCTTATCCCCCAGCTCACTGCCCAGCGTGGTAAGACCAACCCTTATCTTCCCGGCAAAGCTTCCGGTCTCCAGCCCTTCCGCTATCTGGTTGAAAACGCCTCCGATTATTTTTCTTACTTCCTTATCCAAGAGTCCTCACCCCTATTCCGCCAGCAGTTGGGCCGCAAACTCTCTCATGCTTTGGGCAATCATGGCTTTTATTTTTTCTTCGCTAATCCCGGTTTCTTGTTCCACCTTGCCGGAGTTTTTCTCCATTACTATGGACACGCCGTCAAATAGATTGGTCATCCGCCCTAGAAATAGGCTGCCCTTACCTACTATCATGGCCTTTTGCAGCTTGCCCTCCAGCATCATATCCCTGCAGTGCCCTATAAAAGGCACGCCGGAGGGTATATGTCCCTGGGTGGGCGCAAATCCCGGCATACCGTGTTTTTTGGCAAATTCCCCGAGGTCCTCCCTGCTCAGCTCGTTTCGTTTTACACCAAGGGCGCCTATCATCTTGTAGTTTGCCGCCGGAACGTCCCCGGCCCCCGCCGGCACCGTTATTTCGGGGTTTTGCATTTCCACCGAGTACTTGTCAATGTCTGTAATCTTAAGCCCGCCCTTTTCCAGCGGCGCGATAACCAGTGAAGTAATGACCGCCTGGGGTGACGAACCGGTACCGACGGTATGGTAGCCCACAAGGTCCGTCCTAAGCACCGGGTTTACCCCGTCGTTCTCGCTAATTAGCACCGCAAAACCGCCAAGGACGTCTTCCAACAGAGGTATCCCCTTGGCCACATGGTCCCTTCCGTTCATGCCCAGCTTTGCGGTGGCGCCGCCCGCCACTATGGCCACGTTTTTGTACACCCCGGCCTTAACCAGGGCTGCCGCCTCTATAAGGGCATGGGTTGGCGCTGCGCAAAAGCCCCTTAGGTCCGAACCGGTGGCGTTAACACAGCCCGCCACTTCCGCAATGGCCTTAGCGAAGTTTCCGCCGCCCCTCTGGTTCATGTCGCCGCAGGCCTCCTCGGAACACTCAATCACGTAATCAATGCTGCCCGGGTCTATGCTGTTTAGCTTAAACAAATTAACTAGGGACAGTATTCCGGATGCCTTGGTCACAAGGTTTTCAAACATTACATGGGCGCTTAGGTTTATATCCCTGTCATGGGCCCTTCTAACGCACCCCACCAGGCTGCCGTCCATGTACATTGCCTCGGCGTGGTGGTCTTTTATAAGGGCTTCTATTTCCGCAAGGTCAACGCCTTCACCCAGCTTATCCGCCATTTCCCGGCCCAGCAGCCGGTGCTCGGCAAGCTTTTTCTTGACCGATGCGGTAAAACCTTTCTCCAGCCGGACAAGGTCGAAGGCATCGGATATTTTCATAAGTGCATAGAATTCGTCCTGGGGCATCACTTCGCCCATGCTGCCGTATCTTTCCGCGCCGGGAATATTATTCTGGTACCAGGGCTGTTCAATTTCCCACAGGTCCTCCGGCCTTTTGTTTCCGATATAGACCTGGTTCGGGGGATAGGCTACCACATCCTCGTACTTTCGCAGGTGCTGCCTTACTTTTTGCAAATATTCCGAGTTGGGGTTTGCAGCCCTCTCCATGGTCTGGGTGGAGCCGTTGTTTACTAAAATGTCCGGCGCATGCACCAGTACATAGCTTGCTGCCTTTACTACGGGAAACATATACACACCTCCATATTTCAGCAAATGGGTGATGCCACGGCATCACCCATTTGTCAGTCAATTGGCTTCTATCGTTCAAACACCGTCTGGCCGTCCACTTCGGTCTGCAGCGCCTGAAGAGCTTTTTCCACAAGCTGTCTTCGGAGAGCCTTTTCCTCATCCCTGGAAAGCTTGGGATTTCCCAGCGGGTGTGGTATTGCTACCGCCGGCACTATCCTGTTGGCCCCCACCGTAAGCGATATGGGAACCACCGTGCACACGTGCACCACCGGGATGCCCGCCCTTTCTATTTCTTTTACCATCGTTGCACCGCAACGAGTACAGGTTCCTCAGGTCGAGGTGAGTATAACCGCGTCCACCCCGTCCGCCTTGAGTTCTTTTGCAAACTCGCTTGCAAAGCCCTTTGCATTGGCCACCGAAGTGCCGTTACCCACCGTTGAATAGAAATACCTGTGAAGCTGGCCGATAACCCCTTCCTTTTCCAAATCCCGTAATACGTCCACCGGCAGTACCCTGTCAGGGTCTTCGTTGGCGTATACCGGGTCATAGCCGCCGTGGGCGGTCTGGTACTTATCGGATGTAAGGTCGTTAACTCCCTCAATATCGTACTTCCCGTACTTCGTAGCGCTGGATGCTTCAATGCTGTCCGGGTTGCCCTTGGGCACTATACCGCCGGAGGTAACCAGCGCGATTTTGGCCTTGCTTATATCCTTAACCGCCGGGTTGGGGGTCACCCTGTCGAAGTCGGGCATCGGGTACTCGGTCTCAAAGGGCTGGCCGTTTAGCTTGGCAATGAGCATATCCACCGCCCTCTTGGAGCCCCTTTCGTCCCTGAACATGTTCTTGCGGATACCCTTTTCCAGTACCCCGTCTTCCGGCGCTTTCAGTTCCTCGCCCCGCGCAAGCTTCAGGGCGGCCTTTGCCATAACGGGAACGGCGTTTCTCATGTCCGCAGCCGAACCGCCGGTCTTGATAATGCTAACATCTCTCCTGTACAGGTCTACGCCGGGGTTTTCTATGTACATACCGGTGACTACCGGTATGCCCAGTTCCTGGGATACCGCCTTGCATATATCGCCGCAGGCGACCCCGTACCTGCCGGCGTTGAAGGCCGGTCCTGCAATAAACAAATCGGCCTTCTGCTGTTTAACCATGTCCAGGATGGTCTTCCTGGCGACCTCCAGGTTCTCGTTGTAATAGGAGTCGCCGCACACAACCGTTGCGACTATTTCGGCATCCTGGCCCAGGGCCGCTGCAAGGGCTGCCCCGGGGCCTACCTTGCCCTCCCTAATTTCCGGCTTTACATCGGCTTTCTCCTCTCCTCCGAGGCCGGCAAAGAATTGGTTTATATAATGCACTACCCTCAGTTTGCTCATCATCTCTCCCCCTCTCTTAGGGATTTATTAAACTAATACTTGCTGTACTGGGACCTTATGTTGGTCATTTCGTTAACTATGGCATCGACGTCAAGAACCATCTCCATCATGCCTACCTGTTCGTCGTACACGTCCGGGTCGACAGCTTCCTTAACCTCCGGCTCTACCGCATGATAAACTCTAAGTCCTAACTGGACTCCCGCCAATGGACCTGCATAGGTGGGGTCGCCGGCAGTTACCGTCTCGGCGGCCAGTCCCGCCGATTCTGCCTCGGATGCTCCTAAAATTACGATTATGTTCTCTGCACCGTATTTTTCGGCCGCATCCTTAACCCTCTGTTGGTTTTCCAGGTCCATTGCCCCTGCTGCAGTTCAGACAAAGCATTCGGTTGCCGAGAAGACCACTTCGGCGCCGGCGCTTTTAACGCATTCTTCTATGGCCGGGCCCGGCACGCCGTCTCGGTCGCCGATGATTATGACTTTCTTGCCCTCAAACACCTTTATCATCCTTTCTAAAAATATTGTAGTATCCTTTAAATGGTTGTGGCAGACAGCAAATTATAGCCCAGTTCGTTGGTGGAACCGGTTATAACCTGCAGTTCCGCTTCAATGCTGCCGTCTTCCTTAAGGCTTCCCTTAAATCCGCCGGCTATTACGTCCACCGTTTCTATATGGCCTATTACCTTCTTCATGGGCGGCAGCTTTATTATTTCGTTGGCGTTACCCGCCGTGACCACTGCATCGGCCTTTGGATCCGCATCGGCCAGCGACTGCGAAGCGCCGTCCCTTCCCGCATATTCATCGGTTACTATTACCGTTTTAATGCCCTGGGCTTCTATCTTCTTGCAGTTCATGATAAGGTCGGTATCCGGGTTTCCAAAACCCTCCTCGGAGATAATGACCCCGTCCACTCCCAGCATCTTAACCAGTTTTGCGGTCATGTTGGACGACCTTTCCTTGTCCGCAAGGTATACGTTTTCATTGGTTATTACCACGCCGACAAAATTGAGTTCCTTGCCGTGCTTTTCATAAAGGTCGTGTATTATCGGATTGTTAAGATGATGATAGGTTGTGTTTTTGTCACAGGCGGACACGCAGTTGCCGCTTACTATTGCCCCGTCCATTACCTCGGTGGGATAGATAAGCGTCGGAATAATCTGCTTTGCATCCACCCCGTATACATAGGTGTCATGGAGCAGCCCCTGGGACTGGAGCATGTACACATAGGCCACCTTCGGCAGGTCCCGGAACTCGTTTACCTGCTCCAGCAAAGGCTTGGTCTCGTACGCCTTGACCTGGTCCGGCGTAAGGTTCCTTGCAGCCTCGGCAAGATATGTAGCCGCCTTTAGACCGGCAAGCCTTACCGCTTCTTCGTGCTGGTGCTGTTTCAGGTCGTCCGTCGGCTCGCATACAACCACCACGTTACAGGTCTTTGAGAAGGGAGTATAATCGGCTCCCGGACCGGTCATGTCTATAATGCCCTCCTGGAACCCGACTATCTTGCCGGCGGTCACAACGTTTACGCCCTTCAGCACATGGGTCCTCCCGCTGCCCACGGTGTCCACCTTGCTGACGAACCCTGGGAAGATGCCGCCGGCACCCTCAACCTTGACCCTTGGCTCAATTACGTCCTTAACCGGGGTTATTCTTACTTCCTCCCCGGGCTTTGCGATATCAATATCAATGCTTTTCAGCCTCGGGTCGCCGCCTATCGTGTCCAGCATCTCCTGTTTGTCCACGTAAAGCACCGAGCCCTTTACTTCGGTTTTGCTCCCGAACTGCACGTCCTTGATATTTATGTAGCCAACTTCCAAACGCAAAATATTCACCTCCCTTTATTTTCAGCCCTAGGGCTAAACATACCTTTTGAGCATTTCTTCAATGTTGTCCGGGGTCGCCTTGTCCTGGGTAAGCTCCTCCACCTTTGCACCATCCTTGTACATGGCTATGGTGGGCAGGCCCAGCACCTTTTGGGATATGGCCAGCCTCCTGTTTTCCGCGGTATTGAGCTTGCAGAACTTGATCTTGTCCCCGTATTTCTCCGCCAGCTTTTCCACCGCAGGCATAAGCGCCTTGCAGGGCTCGCACTTGGTACCCCAGAAGTCCAAAAGAACCGGCTTATCCGACTGTAAAACTTCAACCTCAAAGTTTTCAGCGTTTATTTCCAGCACTGTCTCACCCCCTTTTGATTAAAAATTCTCTGATATGTAATGTTCCGCCCTGACGGCGGCTATGGCGCCGTCCGAAGCGGCGGTTACCACCTGTCTCAGGCTTTTTACCCTGACATCCCCCGCTGCGAACACGCCCTCAACGTTAGTACTCATGTTCTCGTCGGTTATGATATAACCCCTTTCATCCATGTCAACCAGGCCCTTTACCAGGTCGGATACCGGGTCATACCCGACGAACATGAACACCCCGTCGGTTTGTACCTCTTTAACCTCATTTGTCTTGACATTTTTCACAACCACGCTTTCCACTATGCCGTCGCCCTTTATCTCGATAACAACGCTGTCCCAGATGAAGTCTATCTTCGGGTTCGCGAAAGCCCTTTCCTGGATGGACTTGGCCGCCCTAAGCTCGTCCCTACGGTGGATAACGGTAACCTTTTCGGCAAACTTGGTAAGGTAAATGGCCTCCTGTATCGCCGAATCCCCACCGCCTACCACCACAACCCTAAGGTCTGTGAAAAAGTCCGCGTCACAGGTGGCACAGTAGGACACGCCTTTGCCCCTTAATTCCAGTTCGCCGGGACAGCCCAAAAGCCTTGGCTTGGCCCCGGTTGCAATTATTACCGTCTTTGCCTGGTACTCGGCGCTTTCGGTTATAACTTTCTTTATTTTCCCGCCCAACTCCAGCTTTGTCACCGTCTCGGCCCTTGTCTCCGCCCCGAACTCCTCCGCCTGCCTTTTCATCCTGGCCGTTATCTCGGGTCCGGTGGGCTGTTCTATCGAACCGGGGTAATTCTCAAGCTCCTCGGTGGTGGCCGCCTGGCCGCCCCATTTGCCCTTCTCCAGTATAAGGGTCTTGGCCCTGCTCCTCGCGCCGTAAAGGCCTGCGGAAAGTCCGGCCGGACCTCCGCCGATGACTATAATGTCGTATATATCCTGCATGCTTCCCCCTCCTTGGTTAATTTGTTTCCTTTATCACATGCCATGCTATATTCTTAACGCATTCCTTATCAGGTCCAGGTCTATCGCCCTGAAGTCCTCAAGGCACTCTTCCGGCCAGTCGGGCACTGCTCTTTGCTCCAGCAGCGATCTGGTCCTGGCTATGCTCTGTTCCATTATTTCCATCGATTGGAAATCCACGGGCCCCAACCTTTTTTCAAGGGCTATGCTTTTATAGGGCGTATCATTTGGCTTTATACTGCCGGACAGCGGGTGGGTCAGCAGTATATACCCCTTATGTATCAAGTCCCTAGCCTTTTCCATGGTCTCAAGCAGGGTCATTTCGGAAAACAATACCTCTACATGGGTGGAAAGATTTTCATTTACCAGTTTATTATTTGAAATTATCAGCGTATTATTCAGCAATACCCCTTCCTCCTGTCGCCCGGGGCCTATAGTAAAAATAAATCCGTAAACCAAAAAAACAGGGTTGTGCATGGCCCTCGATGAGTCATTACATTTCCCTGTGTTCTGACCTGAGAGTTTCTTCTTGTATCCAAGAATTGCTCCTTCGGTGCCGCAGTGCGGCTTTCCAGGAAATTGTCCGGATACGGTCCTTTTACCTGAGAGTTTCACCATTACCCGGCAGTATATGGTTTACTCCTTCGGT
>JAAYEV010000004.1 GCA_012728565.1 Clostridiales bacterium | reverse complement strand
CCTGGAAACCTTCCCTCTCCCCGTATAATTTAACCAGCTCCAGCACGTTTTGGTCATCATCCACCACCAAAACCTTACCAAGATACGCCATAATTCCCCTCCTTGTACAGCCTTTGATTTGATGTTATCATACCGGTTGGTGCCGATAAACCAACAATTATTCCCACAACCCACGCATCCTTAATACAACCAGAAAGAGCTGAGAAATAGTAGAATCTCAGCTCTTTACCGTATTTACCCCCATATCCCCAAATATGTTAAGCTATTCCAGTATGCCGATTGCCTTTACCACCTTCGTGTTGGCGTCGTACTCCGCAATAACCTCCGAATCTATACTGTCCGCCAGGTCGTCAAAGGTTATTTGAACTTTCCCTTTAAGCAGCTTGCTATTATCATCCACTTTCAGCACCAATTCCCCATCGGTTTCGCTTTCTATTGTAACCGTCCCTGCTGCATCGTCTACCGCCTTCAATATGCCGCTAATGGTATCGGCCTCTTCTTCCTCCCCTTCTCCGTTACCGTCCGGGTCGGTTTCTTCCCCTGGATTGTCATCTTGAACGTTACCATCTTCGCCGGGCACTCCGGAAGGGTCGGTTATGCCGGGTCCCTCATCCAACCCGGTTTCCTCACCTTCTCCACAGCCGGTCAGTAAAACCATGCCCAGCATCATGACAGCCAGTATCAATACGAATTTCCTGTTAAATGCCATGACCTTTTCCCATCTCCTTGCCTTCTAATTTACATCCATTACCTCCCTTAGCAATCTTCTTTCGGTATCCCGCAAGCCTTCCATCCGTTCTCGGGAGGCGGCGTGCCCGAAGCCCTGCCTACTTCGGGAACGTCCGTTAACCTCCCTCGCATTATGATTATATCCATGGGTTATTAATCGGGCTTTTCTAAAATATGAAAATATGTTTCGAAATTATTAACAATTGTTAACAAGTAGCTTCAAATAAGCGATAATATGATTAAGTAATGCATTGCAGCACCGTATTTTTAGCAGTATTGGAGAGATGGGAATGATCATAAGCGCAAGCCGCCGGACCGATATACCCAATCACTACCCGGATTGGTTTTTCAACAGGATAAGGGAGGGTTACGTCCTGGTGCGAAACCCTTTCAACATGCACCAGGTCAGCAAAGTAAGCCTGTCGCCCGATGCAGTTGACTGCATAGTATTTTGGACAAAAAACCCTGCCGGTATGATAAAAAGGCTTGATGAACTGGCAGGATACCATTACTATTTCCAGTTTACGCTGAACCCTTACGGGGAGGACGTTGAACCCGGTTTTCCCCCGGGTAAAGAAGACATTATTAAAACCTTCATGGAGCTTTCCGAAAAGGTTGGACCGGAAAAGGTGATTTGGAGGTACGACCCGATACTGATAAGCGAAAAATACAGTATCAACTATCACATGCATCACTTCGGCGAAACCGCGATGAAGTTGAAAAATAGTACCGGAAAGTGCATTATAAGCTTTATTGACCTATACCGGAAAATCGAAAAAAACGTAAAGAGCCTTGATTTGCGTACCATTACAGAGGAAAACAAGCTGGAAATCGCCGCAGGGTTTTCTAGAATCGCCGGTGAATTTGGTATTGGTATTGAGACATGCGCCGAGGACATTGACCTGTCCGGCTTCGGCATCGGCCACGGTAAATGTATTGACGCCAAGCTGATTGAGGAGTTAACCGACTGCAAGCTGGACGTTAGAAAAGACAAAAACCAGCGGCGGGAATGCGGCTGCGCGGAAAGCATAGACATAGGCATGTACAATACATGCCCGAGCGGCTGTAGGTACTGCTATGCCAATTACAGCGGCAAGGCCTCCGGCAGGAATTTCAAAAGCCATGACCCGTATTCCGACCTGCTGTGCGGTGCTGTAACCAATTGGAACAGGATTATTGATCGCAGCGCAAAGTCATTGAAAGCGTCCTGTCGGTGATATATTCATAAAAATGACCTGTTTTGTTCGCTCAGGGCCGTAGTCCCCAGTCCCTGATATAGTCCTTTCTTAACTGGTCTATGGATATTAGCTTTCCTTCCCTCTCCACGTACCAAAAGTCCCAGCCGTTGTTGGCCTTCCTGCCCAAAATCTTGGCGCTGACTTTATGAATTGACCCTACTGTATCTCCATATGTAAGGGAACTGTCCGCCTGCACCACTGCCCTATGCTTTCTGTCCTTTGAGTACAGGGCCTCGCCGATTCTTATATAACCGGAGGCAATTAGGCTCCCAAAGGGCACCTTGGGGGGCTTGTACTCCACCCGGTATTCCAAAAGCTCACTTTCACCAACCGGTTTTACATTTTTTATCCTATCGGCTGCAATCCGGACATATTCCTCCTCTTTTTCAAAGCCTATAAAATTCCGATGCAGCATTTTGGCCACCGCCCCGGTGGTCCCGCTTCCCATGAAGGGGTCCAGCACTATGTCCCCTGCATTTGAGGTGGACAGGATAATCCTGAATAAAAGTTCCTCCGGCTTCTGGGTTGAGTGAGCTTTTTTACCGTTCACTTTAATCCTCTCATTGCCGTTACAAATGGGTAGATACCAGTCGCTTCGCATTTGCTTGTCGTCATTGTAGGTCTTAAGCGCTTTATAATGGAAAGTGTACTTGGCATCTTCCGACTTTGCGGCCCAGATTAGCGTCTCGTGGGCGTTATTGAACCGGGTCCCTTTAAAATTGGGCATTGGGTTGGACTTAACCCATATGATGTCGTTTAGTATCCAATAGCCAAGGTCCTGCATTATCTTGCCCACCCTGAAAATATTGTGGTAGCTACCGATAACCCATATAGTACCGTCCTTTTTTAAAACTCTCCTGCATTCCTTAAGCCAGTTGTATGTAAACTCGTCGTACTCGTCAAACCCCTGGAACTTGTCCCACTCGTCCGTAACCGCATCCACCTTTGTCTGGTTGGTCCTGTATAGTTCGCCCCTTAGTTGCAGGAAATATGGAGGATCGGCAAATATTAAGTCTATGCATTCATCGTCCAATTGGCGCATTAGTTCAATGCAGTCACCCCGGTGTATCCTGTTAATGAACTTTTCGATGCTATTTCCCACAGATTAATCCTCCTCAAGAGTTTGTACATTATAATTATACTTTAAAACCCGCCATTTTTAAAGGAGCATAAACGACAGCCCACCCTTAGGGGTGGGCACAGACTGAAGACAAAGTCCACCTTTTAATGGGTGGACTTATTTCTGTTTCAAAAAGGAATCAAGCACCCTGATGTCGAATATACAAAGACAAGGGGTGATGATATGCTTAGGAAAAAAGATTTAACAGACAGGAACCAAGT